>DAITND010000127.1:0-7307 GCA_036834825.1 Dermatophilaceae bacterium | reverse complement strand
GTCATGACGATGGTGGACGGCGAGACCTTCACCAAGTACGAGGGTCTGAGCATGCTGGCGTCGTTCACGGTCGAGCCGGGCGACACCGAAAAGGAGCTGCGGGTCACCCGGCATCCGCCGGAGGACATGCACCGTGTCATCGCGGCGGCGCTCGGGCTGGACGCTATTCGGGTGCTCACCCCGATCCAGGACGTCCACTCCGCAGAGCGCGAGCAGTGGGATGATGGCTGCAACGTGCTCACCATCAGCCCCGGGCTGGTCGTCGCCTACGAGCGAAACGTCACCAGTAACACTCACCTGCGTAAGAACGGGGTCGAGGTGGTGACCGTGGCGGGCAGTGAGCTCGGGCGGGGCCGCGGAGGCCCCCGTTGCATGACGTGTCCTATCGAGCGGGAGGCTACCTAGCATGTCGGACAACCTGAGCGGCCGGAACTTCCTCAAGGAGCTCGACTTCGCTCCCGTCGAGTGGCGCGAGCTGCTGGCTTTGTCCGCATCCCTGAAAGCGGACAAAGCCGCCGGGCGCGAGCAGCAACACCTCAGCGGCAAGAACATCGCCCTCATCTTCGAGAAGACGTCGACCCGTACGCGGTGCGCGTTCGAGGTTGCCGCGTTCGACCAGGGAGCCCATGTCACCTATCTCGACTCGAGTGGCAGCCAGATTGGGCACAAGGAGTCGATGAAGGACACCGCTCGGGTGCTGGGCCGGATGTATGACGGCATTCAGTACCGCGGGTCTCGCCAGGATCTGGTCGAGACGCTCGGAGAGTTCGCCGGCGTACCGGTGTTCAACGGCCTGACCGACCAATGGCATCCGACTCAGTCGCTGTGCGACATGCTCACCATGCGGGAGTCTTGCCCCAAGCCGGATGCTGAGATCGCCTTCGCGTTCTGCGGTGACGCACGCAACAACGTGGGCAACTCGCTGCTGCTCGCCGGTGCACTCATGGGGATGGAGGTCCGCATGGTCGCTCCATGTGCGCTCTGGAACACCGACGAGGTCATCGCCGCCGCTAGGGCGATCGCTGAGACTACCGGCGCACGGATCACCCACACCGAGGACGTCGACGAGGGCGTGGCAGGCGTCGATTTCGTCTACACCGACGTCTGGGTCTCGATGGGGGAGCCGAAGGAGAAGTGGGCCGAACGCATCGAGCTGTTACACCCGTACCAGGTCAACGCGGACCTCATGAAGCGCACGGGCAACCCCGATGTCCGGTTCATGCACTGCCTGCCCGCCTATCACGATCGGAACACGATCGTGGGCGAACAGCTTTTCCAGGCGACCGGCCGCGATGAGCTCGAGGTCACCGACGAGGTCTTCGAGTCCGACGCGTCTATCGTCTTCGACCAGGCCGAGAACCGGATGCACAGCATCAAGGCCATCCTCGTCGCGACAATGGGCGGTTGAGGGCTGTGCGCCGCTCCCGGGAGGCGTGACATGCGCATCGTCGTCGCGCTCGGAGGCAACGCCCTGCTCACGCGTGGACAGAGGCCGGACGCCGCCGTGCAGATTGCCAATGTGACATTGGCCGTGGAGGCGCTGGCACCCCTGGCCCGCCAGCACGAGCTCGTGGTGACCCATGGCAATGGCCCCCAGATCGGCGTGCTCGCGGTGGAGAGCGCGTCGGACCCGAGGTTGTCGCAGCCGTATCCATTGGACGTGCTAGGGGCACAGACGCAGGGGATGATCGGCTACTGGCTGCTGCAGGCCTTCCAGAACGCGCTGCCGGGGCGACAGGTCGCGAGCATGTTGAATCAGACGCTCGTCCTGGCACACGATCCGGCGCTCGACAACCCGACCAAGTTCGTCGGCGAGGTCTACCCAGGGCAGGAGGCTCGCCGGCTGGCCGAGGAACGGGGCTGGACCGTTCGCCAGGACGGTGACGGCTGGCGCCGGGTTGTCGGGTCGCCCAAGCCCCAGCGTGTCGTCGAGACACGGCAGATTCGTTTGCTGCTGCGCAGCGGATCGGTGGTCGTCTGCGCCGGAGGAGGTGGCGTGCCGGTCATCCGGGACGAGCGCGGCAAGCTGCGAGGCGTCGAGGCGGTGGTCGACAAGGATCTGACTGCCGCTGTGCTCGCTGAGGCCCTCGATGCGGACGTACTGCTGGTGCTGACCGACGTGCCGAACGTGATTCGTCACTTCGGGACACCCGAGTCGGAGCCAATCACACGGATCACCCCCGGGGCGCTGCGTCGGGAGCACTTCCCTGCGGGGTCGATGGGTCCCAAGGTTGATGCGGTATGCAGGTTCGTCGAGCTTACCGGGGACATGGCCGCCATCGGCCAGCTGCAGGACGCGGAGGCGATCATGGCCGGGGATGCTGGAACCATCGTCACACCGGGCGGCAACTACGGCGGGCCCGACGACCTGGTGAACTGACGGCGATGGCGCAGCGGTCACTGGGTGGAACGGGATCAGGCAGCGCGGGATCGGGTCGAAGGATTGACGTTGATCCCGAGCGAGTCGTGCGGTGGGTCAACGGATTTGCCGAGCGTCATGGCGAGCTATGCGGTCTGGCAAGGGTGCTGACGTGGTCATCGGCCCAGAGTTCGGTGACCTTGACGGCGGCGGACGGCGCCACCGCGGTTCTGGAGCCGTTCGTGCCGCAGGCCCACAGCGGTCCAAACGGACTGCGTGAACCCGGTGGGCTCAGCGGGTCTGCCGATCTTGACGCGTTGGCCGGCTGGGCCACGCCCCCGACGCGCCTGGCCCTGATCCTCGTTCGGCGCGGTGGTTATGCGGTAGGTCTGGCTCAGGGGTCGGAGCTCATCGCCCACAAGGTCGGCACGCGCTACGTCCAGTCCCGGACCGCCGCCGGTGGCTGGTCCCAGCACCGGTTCGCGCGACGGCGCGATAACCAGGCCGACGCGCTGGTTGTCTCGGTTATCGAGCACACCCGGCGAGTCGTGTTGGCCTCACCCACCGACGCCCTCGTTGTCGGCGGTGACAGGTCCCTTGTTCGGGACGTCCTGGCCGACCCACGCTTGGCTAAACTCGCGCAGCTCCCGCGAAGGGAGCTGTTCGACCTTCCAGACCCCAAGCTCGTTGTTCTGAAGCAGGCTCTACGTCGTGGCCGTGCCGTGCGCATCACCCTCTCCGCACCTGAGCCGACCGCCGTCGAGTCGTAGTCATCGGTGTTCTCTCAGAACGGTGTGGGTCGACCTGTGGGCACGCATCAGCTCATGCCCAGCACTGGACCCGGTCGGTGACGTCCTGGCAACCTGCGCAGATCGTCGGCGATTGTTGGACCATAGCGAACCCCTGATGGGCGAGAAGATGTCCGGGACAAGCTGGAAAAGGTACTGAGTGAGCACGGCGCCCAGAGGTGGTCCCTCAAGAACATCACCGCAGTAGCGGTGAAAGGCCGTGTCGGTCCTGGTGACGTAGTCGGCGTCCCCGTCACCTTCGAGAAGCAGGCGCGGTCCGGATTGGGCGGACCCAGAGTCAGTAGAGGCCAGCCGTCGTCCACAGTTGGCGGATGTCCTCCTCTGTACATCCGGTCGAGGGCGCGGAAGCCGCGGACTGACTGTGATCGTGAGCAGTCCGCTCAGCTCCCGCTTGCCGGAAGCGTGTCGAAATGCCTGGCCAACATTGCGTCCAGCTGTTCTGCCGCCTCGTCAGGTATCCAATGGCTGACACCTTCGAGCACTTCGTACGTGTATGGGCCCGTGACGAAACGTGGGGTGAGTGCAGCCCCTTGCGGTCCGATCGCCGTATCGCCGTCGCTCCACACGTACAGAGTGGGAACGGTGATCCTTGTGCGCAAGGCGCGCGGGCTGGAGAACATCATCGCCCGATACCAGTTGAGCGCGCCGCGGGCGGCGCCGCGGTCTTGCATACTCTCCGCGTCGCGCGCGGCCGCCTCCCATGACATCCCGGTCGAGTGCAGCGACCTTTCCCAGGACTTCCCTGACGAGAGCGCGCGCTCCGGCAACCAGGGCAGCTGGAAGAAGAACATGTACCGCGATCTCAGTACCTGGCTGCTGGTGAGCATCGCCCGAAGGAACGCCGCTGGATGCGGAACGGACAGGGCGGTAAGTGACCTGAGCAGATCCGGTCGCTGGGCCGCGACTTCCCACGCGACTGCGGCCCCCCAGTCGTGCCCCACCAGATGGACGGGGCCGAGACCAGCGACCTCGATGAGCGCAATAATGTCCTCGGTCAGTTGCGAGGGACGGTACGCGCGACGGGTGCGTGGTCGAGCGCCCGGAGAGTAGCCGCGCTGGTCAGGTGCGACCGTGCGGTATCCGCGCGTGTGCAGGAGCGGGGAGACCGCGTCCCATGAACGCGAGTCCTGCGGGAAACCATGCAGGAGAAACACGGGCGTCCCCTCGACCGGCCCCGCGTCGTGCACGTCGAATACGAGCCCGTCCCGCGTGAAACTGGTGATGCGCTCGGTGCCCATGGGACTTCCTTCCACCCCGGGACAAGTCTCTCGCGGCCGGCACGGCTTCAGGAGCCGCTGAGCGGTCTCGATCCTGCCCGTGCTGCAGGTCTGTACTCTGCTCGAGATCTCGCCCGTGAGCAAGGCGTGGGCGTCCTCCTGTCCATTCACCGCCGAATGTCGCCAGGGGGCTTCCTCCAGGACTGAAGCAGCCGGAGCGAGGAGCTGGCGATGGTTAGAGTGACGCGCATGTCTTGGAGTCCTTCTCTCCTTCGCCCACCCGTTCTGCAACCGGGCGACAAAGTGGCCATTCTGTCGCCTTCGTGGGCAGGGCCGGGGGTGTTCCCGCACGTGCAGGATCTGGGCCTGCGCAGACTGCGCGAGCACCTGGAGCTTGAGCCCGTCGAGTACCCGACAACCCGCAAGATCGGCGCGACCCCCCGCGAGCGCGCCGCCGATGTCGTCGCTGCTTTCGCGGACCCTCAGATCTCAGCGATCATGGCGAGTATCGGCGGCGATGACCAGATCAAGGTACTGCGCTATCTGGATCCCGCTGTTCTGCAAGCCAATCCGAAAGCCTTCTTTGGCTATAGCGACAACACCAACCTGCTCGTCTACCTGTGGAACCTCGGGATCATCGGCTTTCACGGGGGATCGACGATGGTGCACCTGGCGCGGCCTGGCCATATTCACCCGACGACCCTGGAGTCGATGCGCAGGGCTTTGTTCGAGCCCGGACAGGTCGAGCTCTCACCCGCGGTGGAGATGACCGACGAGGACCCGAGCTGGGAGGACTCCGAGGCGTTGGACGTCCAGATGCCGATGCGTCCCGGGCCGGGCTGGAGCTGGGCGGGGGCGCAGCGTGCCGTGACCGGACCCAGCTGGGGTGGGTGCCTGGAGATTCTGGACCTTCATCTGCGCGCGGGCCGTTACCTGTTGGCTCCCGCGGCGTATGCCGGGTGTGTCCTGTTGCTCGAGACGTCCGAGGAGATGCCTGGCTCGGACTACGTCTACCGGGTCCTCATGGGCATGGGCGAGCGCGGGATGCTTGGGCAATTCGCCGCGGTGGCGGTGGCAACGCCAAAGGCTTGGGACCGTGCGGTGGGCCAGTCGGTGGCCGAGCGGACCCAGTTCGCCGCGGACCAGCGGGCGTCCATCCTTCGTGCTTTGGATGAGTACAACCCAGGCGTGCCAACGGTTTTCGGCCTTGACTTCGGACACACCGACCCGCAGATCGTGATTCCCCATGGAGCGTCTATGACGGTTGACTCCATTAATCGAACCGTCACGGTGACCTACTGAGCTGAACCTTCTGAGGCGTGGCCGGGTAGCCAGGTGACGAACGCGTCGAGGTCGGGCAGAACGAGGTCGGCGCCCGCCGCGAGCAGCGCGGCCTTGTCGTTGGCCCCCGTGGTGACACCCACGGCGTATGCGGTGGCCGTCCGGGCGGCAGTCATGTCGCCGGGGTGGTCGCCGACGTAGATCGAGGCGCCTTCGGTGACCAGGGCGCTGGCCTTGTCCTGGGCGAACAGTTCCCCGTAGACGACGTCCACCAGCTCGCTCAGCCCGGACTCGGCCAAAGCCTTGTGTACAGCGGGGGTGTACTTCGCCGAGACCACGACCGTGCGCCCACCCGCGGTGCGCACGGCGTGTAGAGCCGCGAGCGCTCCGGGCATTGGCAGTGTCCGCGGGGCATTGGGCTCGTCGTAGTAGTGGCGGTAACGCAGCACCAGCGCATCCGCATCGACTGCTGCACCGACGGCGGCTGCTGTGTGTATCAGGGGCATCCCCAGATGCGGTGCGAGCTCTTCACCGCTCACCTCGACGCCGAGGTCGCCCAGAGCGCGGATGTAGGCGCTGATAATGCGCTCGTGAGAGTCAACCAGGGTGAGGTCGAGGTCGAAGCCGACGGTCAACGCAGCAGTCACGCCAAGGGGAGAAGTCACAAGCGCGACCCTAACAATCAGCCAACATCGGGCCAACGTGGTCGGAGGCGCCTCAGGCGGTGGCCCGCGGCTGCGCTCGTGGACGGGGCCGTGCTAGAGCCCGATCGTCATGGCGCCGGGTCATCTCCACGTAGACTGGGCCCGAACCCCGCTGTGCACGTTCGCCATACCGGCGCGTGCCCGTATGCCATTTTCTTGCCCGTCCGCGTCCCCCACAACCCAGAACAGGAGCCCGTCGTGCTCGCAGCCACCGGTATCGAGATCCGTGGAGGGTCACGCCTGCTGCTTGAGGGCGCCACCTTCCGGATCGCCCCCGGCGACCGGATCGGCCTGGTTGGGCGCAACGGCTCGGGCAAGACGACGCTGACCAAGGTTCTTGCGGGTGTGGGTACCCCTTCCGCGGGTCATGTGACCACGTCCGGTGAGGTCGGCTACCTGCCCCAGGACCCGCGTACCGGTGACCTTGAGATGGTGGCCCGTGACCGCATCCTGTCCGCCAGAGGCATGGACTCGATCATTCGGGACATGCGCGAGACCGAGGGGGCGATGGCCAGCGCCGATGACCAGAGGCGCGACAAGGCCATGAGCCGCTACACCCGCCTCGAGGAGCAGTTCACCGCCCGTGGCGGCTACGCGGCGGAGTCCGAGGCAGCCGCGATCGCGTCGGCGCTGGGACTGGACGACCGCATCCTCGGGCAGTCCCTGGCGACTCTCAGTGGTGGGCAGCGCCGCCGGGTTGAGCTCTCCCGGATCCTGTTCTCCGGTGCCTCGACGTTGCTCCTGGACGAGCCGACCAACCACCTGGACGCCGACTCGGTCCTCTGGCTGCGTGACTACCTCAGGGCATACAAGGGCGGGTTGATGATCATCAGCCACGACGTGGAGATGCTTGACACCGTCGTCAACCGCGTCTTTCACCTTGACGCCAACCGGGCCGAGATGGACATGTACAACATCGGCTGGAAGCCGTACCTGC
>DAITND010000126.1:0-7334 GCA_036834825.1 Dermatophilaceae bacterium | reverse complement strand
GCTAGCACCCGCGCCGACGACCGAGATGCTCGCGGGGATTGCCTGACAACGCGCATAAGTCGCGCATCTCGCCTGGCCCCAGGCCCGGCGAACCACTGCCTGGATGTATCACGTGATGAGTTTCGCCAGAGGCCGACACACGTCATATCTCGCCCTTGCCGTGGCCGTCGCACTCGGTCTGGGCGCGTGCACATCGAGCACCACAGCAAACAGCAGGGCGGGCAGCTCGGCCACATCGCTGTTCCAGCAGTTGCATATGAGCAGCCCGACAGCCAAAAGCGTCCGCATCGATGGCGCCATCACCAGCGGCGCCACCCACTGCGGCGATGAAAGGTCCAGATTGACATCGCCGGCGACCGCGCGGGCAAGAACCCCAGGGCACTAGTCAACGAGGGCGCCGGTGCCATCGAGAACCTCACCACCGGCGGCGGTACCTATCTCAAGGCCGGCACTGCGGACTGGACCACGAGCGGCAACGCGGCGATAGCCAAGCTGGCCACAGGCAAGTACATCAAGTTCCCGCCCGGATCCGCAGCCAAGATAGGCAACCTCACGGTCGGCAAGCTCCGGGACCAGATCTTCGCGAAAGACATATCCACATCGGGCGCGTTGGACACCACCGTCAAGAACACCGAGGTCAACTCGGTCCCCGCCTGGGGTATGACGACCCAGACCAACGCGACCAAGATCTACGGCTCGGCCGACGACCAGGCGCACCTGAGGCACGTCAAAGGTCCCAAAGGCCAGCTGGGCCTTCTGGACTTCACCGAATGGAATGCCGTCGCACCCACAAGCCCGCCGCTGGCAAACCAGCTGGTCAAGATCCCTGGCCCGCAACCTCTCTGCTGGAACCTCTCTGCTGGAACCTCTCTGCTGGCCTGTACCGTCTCTGCTGCAGGCTGTGGACGTCCGGTCCTGTCAGCCCACGACAGCGGCGGCCAGTCTGGGACATGCTGGGGCGATACCCGACTGATCAGGGAGAGCAAATGACTGCGACCGGAGATTTCCCGGCCCCTGGACCGCAGGACCGCGAAGTATCTGCCGACCGGCCCACTTCCGCTCCCTCGGCTGCCAGCGCCATGTCACGCCCGCAGACCCCGATGCTGACGGCACACAAACCGGGCATCCTGCCACTTCGGCCACTTCAGCTCGGTGACATCCTGGACGGTGCGGTCAAGGCCATTCGCTTCAACCCGAAGTCGATGGTCGGGCTGTCGGCGATCGTGCTGGCAGTGTTCCTCATCCCGTCTGCCGCGCTGGCAGTGGGGGCTACCCATCTGAGCGCCACGTCGCTGAGCAGGTACGGAACAGGCGCCGAGGCTTTCGTCGGGCTCCCTGCGGTGCTACTGCAGAATCTGTCCACCACGTTCGCGACCGCCATCCTCAGCGGGCTGCTCATCCACGTCGTGGGCCAGGCGGTCCTTGGCCGCAAGCCGGGTATCGAACAGACGTGGCGAACCACCCGAGGCCGAGTGCCGGCTTTGTTCGGGGTGATGATTCTGGCCTTGCTGGTCACCGTGCTGTCCACGACGTTGCTGATCGGACCCGGGGTGCTGCTTCTGGTCAACAACAACCTCGTCGCAGGAATGATCTTGCTGTTGCTCGGCACCCTTGGACTTATCGCCTTCAGCCTGTTCTTCTCCACGAAGATCTCGATGGCCGCACCCGCGATCGTTCTCGAGGGCCACGGGGTGCTGGCCGGGCTCCGACGCTCTTTCGCCCTCACCAAGGGCTCAGCATTCTGGCGCATCCTGGGCATCACGCTGCTGGCCGGACTCCTCGCCGCGATCGCCGGAGGGATTCTCGGTCTGCCATTCTCGTTCATCAACCTGACCATCACCGCACTGTCAGGACAGAACAGCGAGTTCGGGCAGATGATCGTCACGTTCGTCTCGCACCTGTCGGCACTGCTCACGGGGGCGATCACCACACCCTTCGTGGCGGCAGTCACCGGCCTGCTCTACATAGACCGACGGATGCGCCTGGAGGCGCTCGATGTCGTCCTCATCCGCGAGTCACTGTCAAACCCGGCACCGCCGCTCTGAACGACATGTCATGACATTGGCGAGCTGGTCACTTGTTCGCGGCCTGAGCCCCACCCCTCCGCAGGCGCGGAGCTGGCTGAGGCAGGAGCTGCGTGGCCCCGACTACCAGAGCCCCTGGCTGGACTCGGCGATCCGGTGGATCGTCGACCACGTGCGCAATCTCCTGGACGGCGCCCGCCACCTGGCCGGGCTCTCTCCGCTCATCACGGTGTTGATTGCTCTGGTGGTGATCGCTCTGCTCGTCTGGGTCCTGCCCAGGTTGAGGCGCGAGCCGGGGGTTGCTGCTTCGGAGGGGGCAGTGCTGGACGACGTGACGATCACCCCCCGCCACTACCGCGATCTGGCTGCCCAGGCTGTGCGCGATGGACGCTACGACGACGCCGTTCTGGACGGATTCCGAGCCATCGCCAAGGATATGAGCGCTCGCAGGGTGCTCAACGACGCCCCCGGCCGCACCGCCCACGAGGTCAGCCTGGCGTTGGCGGCCCCTTTCCCTGACCACGCAGACCGGCTCGCGCAGGCTGCCGACCTGTTCGATTCCGTGCGTTACGGACATCGTCGGGCGAGCGCGTACCAAGCCGGCCAGATCGGGGAGCTGGACGCGGAGCTGGTCACCTCCCGCCCGGTGCTGATGGCGTCGTCGCTCAAGGAACTGCCGGTATGACGACCACAGCTGAGGCTGACCCAAAACCCCTGACCCGCAGGCGTCACCGATGGCTCACACCTTCTGTCGTGGTACTGGTGCTGATGGCGAGCGCCCTGGCAGTGACGGTGCTGACCCGGGGCTCGCAAGGCAACACCGGTGACCTCGACCCGGCAAACCCCGGCTACTCCGGAGCCCGGGGCCTGGCCCGCGTGCTGAGCGACCACGGCGTCACGGTGATCGTGGTTCGTAGCCAACGCGAGCTGCTCGACCAGAGGGTCGACGGCGCCACGACTGTTGCGATCACCGGCACGAACAAACTGTCGGGGCGGACAGCGCATACGGCGCTGACCCACGCTGCGCCGGCCGCCAGCCTGGTCCTGCTCGATCCCGACCCGGAGGTCACCGGGGGAATGGGCCTGCCGGTCCACCCCCACCTCGCGGATCAGAGCGACGTGAGAGCCGGCTGCGCGGGCACGGATGTGGGCGAGGACTTCCGGCTTGCCCACGCAGATCTGGCGTACGTCCCGACCGCCGGCGGCTCGGCCGCCACGACCTGCTTCCCCGACAAGATCGACGGGGGCGGCGCGATGGTCAGCCTGCCTGCTGCCGCGGGGCGACCGCCAGTGATCCTGCTCGGAGACGAAGGCCTGATCTCCAACGGGAACATCCTCGACTCCGACAACGCCGCGATCGCCCTGCATCTGTTCGGGCATACCAACCGCCTGGTCTGGTACGTCCCCTCCATGGCCGACATCGCAGCAGGCGACAGCACCTCACGGTCCATCACGCCGGCGTGGTTCGAGCCCGGCCTGGCACTGGGGACCTCCGCCGTGGTCCTGCTGTGCCTCTGGCGGGGACGCCGGCTTGGACGTCTGGTCACCGAACCGCTGCCGGTCATCGTCCGGGCGGTGGAGACGACCGAGAGCCGCGGACGGATGTACCGCAAGTCCCGCGACCGCACCCGGGCCCTGGCCGTTCTGCAGCAGGCGACGCGAAAGCGCCTTGCCTCATCCCTGGGCCTGTCCGCCTCGTCTGCGGTCGGCAGCGTGGCTGCTGCCTCTGCCGCGGTCAGCGGCCGCGACCACCTTGACGTGCTGCATCTCCTGGACTCCCCCGCGGTCCATGACGACTCGTCCCTCCTGCAACTAGCCAACAGCCTCTTGGCACTCGAGAAAGAAGTACACGGCATATGACTGACGTCAGCCAGCCAACCCAGGATCGTCCTTCCTCAGAGCACGCCCGTTCCTCGGAGCAAGCGCGCGCCGCGCTGCTCGCCGTACGCCAGGAGGTCGCCAAAGCGGTCGTGGGGCAAGACGCCGCCGTGTCCGGCATCATCATCACGCTGCTGTGCCGTGGCCACATCCTGCTCGAAGGGGTGCCGGGGGTGGCCAAGACCCTGCTCGTGCGCGCCGTGGCGGCCTCACTGGACATCGAGACCAAGCGAGTGCAGTTCACCCCCGACCTGATGCCTGGCGACCTCACCGGCTCCTTGATCTACGACCCGCACAGCGCAGAGTTCTCCTTCCGCCAGGGGCCGGTGTTCACCAACCTGCTGCTGGCCGACGAGATCAACCGGACGCCGCCCAAGACGCAGTCCGCACTCTTGGAGTCCATGGAAGAGCGTCAGGTCTCAGTTGACGGCGCGCCAAGGCCCCTGCCGTGGCCCTTCATGGTCGCCGCGACCCAGAACCCGGTCGAGTACGAAGGCACCTACCCTCTGCCCGAAGCACAGCTGGACCGGTTCCTGCTCAAGGTCGAGCTCCCCCTGCCTCCACGCGAGGACGAGATCCGCGTGGTTCACCGGCACGCCGCCGGCTTCGACCCGCGCAACCTGGCTGAAGCCGGCCTGCGCGCGGTCGCCGGGCCGCGCGACCTCGATGCGGCGGTGGCGGCAGTTCGGACGGTGACCGTCTCGCCGGAGGTCACCGGATACATCGTCGATATCGCCCGAGCCACCCGTCAGTCTCCGTCGCTGTCCCTGGGCGCCAGCCCACGCGGAGCCACAGCACTGATGGCGACCAGCCGGGTCTGGGCCTGGTTGAGCAGCCGGGACTTCGTAACCCCCGACGATGTCAAGGCGCTCGCCCACGCAACCCTGGCTCATCGTCTCGCACTGCGCCCGGAGGCTGAGCTGGAGGGCGTCAGTGTCGGCTCGGTGCTGGCCAGCGCCCTGTCCTCGGTGCCGGTCCCCCGCTGAACCCTGCCATGCACACAGCCATCCGGATTACCCGACTCTGCCAGGCGGCACCCATCGACCCCCTGCGCCTCAGCTCCAGGGGGTGGCCCAGGTGGCGCTGACAGGACGCGCGCCAGCGCTCTTGCTACTGGGGCTGGTCGCCGTCGTGCTCCAGCCGACCATGACCACCGTCCGGATCTGGTGGCTCGTCACCTTGTGCGCCATCGCGCTCGACCTGCTGCTGGCGCTGAGCCCCCGCAAGCTCGTCATCAGCCGCGACGTCGTCCACCAGGTCCGACTCGGGGTGAGCGGCTCCACGACGCTGCGACTGACCAACCCGGCGCGGCGACGTCTGCGTGGCGCCGTTCGCGACGCCTGGCAACCTTCCGCGGGAGCGGCGCGCGACCGGCATGCGGTCACTGTCGGTGGCGGTGAGCGGGTTGTACTGCAGACCTCTTTGACTCCGACCCGGCGCGGCGACCGGCGTGCCGACCGGGTAACCGTGCGAAGCGTCGGACCACTCGGGCTGGCCGCCCGACAGCGCTCCTTCGGGGTCGAGGGGGTCATCCGGGCACTGCCGCCGTTCACCTCCCGCAAGCACCTGCCCAGCCGGCTGGCCGTCCTGCGCCAGCTCGACGGTCGTTCGGCGGTTCGCGTTCGTGGTGCCGGCACGGAGTTCGACTCCCTGCGCGACTACGTGATCGGTGACGACGTGCGAAGCATCGACTGGCGGGCGACGGCTCGCCGCGGCGCAGTCGTCGTACGCACCTGGCAGCCCGAGCGCGATCGGCGTCTGATCCTTGTCCTGGACACGTCACGAACCTCGGCCGGACGGGTCGGTGACATGCCCAGGCTGGACGCGGCGATGGACGCCTCGCTGCTGTTGGCGGCGTTGGCCTCCCGTGCGGGTGACCGGGTGGACTTCATTGCCGGCGACCGACAGGTGCGCGCTCGCCTGAGCGGCTCAAGTCGCAAGACCCTCTTGAGCGACCTCGTCACGGCGATGGCCCCGTTGGAGCCCGCCCTGCTCGAGGCGGACTGGTCTCTGATGACGGGGGCAATCGCAGACCTGAGCCGGCGCCGATCACTGGTCGTGCTGCTGACTCCCCTCGAGCCTGCAGCCATCGAGGAGAGCCTGTTGCCGACTCTCGCGGCCCTGACCCGTCGTCACCGGGTGATCCTGGCCTCGGTCGCCGATCCGGCCCTCAATGCGATGGCCGCCGACGTCAGCAGCACTTCCCGGGTGTACGACGCGGCGGCCGCCGAGCGCACCATCGGCCTGCGCGAACGCACCGCGGAGGTCCTGGAACACCTCGGGGTCCACGTGATCGATGCCGAGCCCGAGCACCTTTCGATGGCCTTGACCGATCACTACCTGCTGCTCAAGAGCCGGGGCTTGTTGTAGCCGGCAACTGGATCAGCCCGCCGTCCCCGGGTGTGACCGCCGGACTCAGGCGACGGGCGCCATGTCGCCGGCGTCGTGTGCCGATACATCTCCGGTCGCCCCGCGTTGACAGGCCCAGCGACCGACCGTGAAAACGTATGTGAGGAAGGCCACCTCGACGAGCATGCCGAGGCTGATCCTGGCCCACGTGGGCAACGGCGAGGGCGTCACGAACGCCTCGACGACACCTGAGACGGCCAGCACGACCACGAGCCCGAGAGCCACCGCCATGGCGGAGCGACCTTCTTCGGCGAGTGCCCGCGATCGAGTTCTCGGGCCAGGTTCGATCCAGGCCCAGAACAACCGCAGTCCGGTCGCGCCGGCTACGAAGACTGCCGTGAGCTCCAGCAGCCCATGCGGCAGGATCAGGCCGAAGAAGAGGGCGCCTTTGTCGTGGTTAATCATGATCGCGCCGATGACCCCCAGGTTGAGAGCGTTCTGGAAAAGCAGGTAGACCACCGGAACGCCGAAGACACCCAGCGCAATACAGATGGCAGTCAGCCAGGCATTGTGCGTCCAGACCAGTGCCGCGAAATGCGACGCCGCGAACTCGCTGTAGTAGTGCTCGAAATCGGTGTTGACCAGCTTGTTGATCTCGGAGGGGGACATCAGCGACGACTCGAACTGCGGGTGCGACAGGAACCACCACCCAATGACCAGCGACACCCCGACGTTGACAACGGCGGTGACGATCCACCATTGCCGGGTCCGGTACAACGCCGCGGGAAAGGTGTCCGTGAAGAAGCCGCCGAGATCCGCCCACGCCACCGATCTCGTTCCGGCAAAACGCGCCCGGGCTCGCGCAAGCAGCGACGACAGATATGTCACCAAGCTGGGGTCCGGAGCCGAGGAACGCACTACCGACAGGTGCGTGGCCACACGTTGATAGAGGTCAAGGATCTCGTCGGCCTCGGCGCCGCTGGGCGATCCGTGGCGTGCCAGATACTCAAGGCGGCTCCACTCGCCCTGGTGCGCTGCAACAAAAGCGTCCAGATCCACGTCCACACTGTATTCGCGGCCACC
>DAITND010000125.1:0-7363 GCA_036834825.1 Dermatophilaceae bacterium | reverse complement strand
GTGGCGCGGATGATCCAGGCGCCGATCTTCCACGTCAACGGTGACGACCCCGAGGCGTGCGTGCGTGTCGCCGAGCTGGCCTACGAGTTCCGCCAGAAGTTCAACAAGGACGTCGTCATCGACATGATCTGCTACCGCCGCCGCGGTCACAACGAGGGTGACGACCCCTCGATGACGCAGCCGCTGATGTACAGCCTGATCGAGGCCAAGCGCTCGGTGCGCAAGCTCTACACGGAGTCCCTGATCGGTCGCGGCGACATCACCGTCGAGGAGGCCGAGGAGGCGCTTCGCGACTACCAGCAGCGGCTGGAGGCGGTGTTCCTGGAGACCAAGGAAACCGTCAAGGGTCTGGACCCGGTCGACCCAGCCACCCAGGCCGCCCACTCCGCCCATGCCGGCGAAGTCCCCGGCACCGACACCGAGGGACATGGCGGGCTCGAGCGGCCCAATGCACAAGAGGTCGACGAGCACACGCCACATCCGTTCATGAACACCGCGATCTCCATGGAGAACATCCACCACCTGGGCGACGCCTTCGTGAACAAGCCCGAGGGCTTCACACTGCATCCCAAGCTCGAACAGCTCATGCAGAAGCGGGCCGCCATGGTCCGCGAGGGTGGCATCGACTGGGCCATGGCCGAGCTCCTGGCCTTCGGCTCGCTACTGCGGGAGGGGGTGCCGGTCCGGTTGTCGGGTCAGGACTCACGTCGAGGCACCTTCGTGCAGCGTCACGCGGTTCTCATCGACAAGGTGACCGCCAAGGAGTGGACGCCGCTGAAGAACCTCGACAAGGACCAGGCCCACTTCTGGATCTATGACTCGCTGCTGTCCGAGTTCGCGGCGATGGGCTTCGAGTACGGCTACTCCGTCGAGCGGCCCGACGCGCTGGTCCTTTGGGAGGCGCAGTTCGGCGATTTCACCAACGGCGCCCAGACCATCGTCGATGAGTTCATCAGCTCCTCCCAGCAGAAGTGGGGCCAGCGCTCATCGGTCGTCCTGGTGCTCCCTCACGGATACGAGGGCCAGGGCCCGGACCACTCCTCAGCCCGCATCGAGCGCTTCCTGCAGCTGTGCGCCGAGGACAACATGAAGGTGGCCTACCCCTCGACGCCGGCGTCCTACTTCCACCTGTTACGTCGTCAGGCCTACCGCCGGCCGCGGCGTCCGCTGATCGTGTTCACGCCCAAGTCGATGCTTCGCCTCAAGGCCGCTTCGTCGGCCGTGGCGGACTTCACGTCGGGCTCGTTCCAGAAGGTGCTACCCGACCCGGCTGCCCTGGCGGCCGAGGCAGTGACCAGGGTGCTGCTGGCATCGGGCAAGGTGATCTACGACCTCGAAGCCGAGCGAACCAAGCGCTCCGACACCACGACGGCGATCCTGCGGGTCGAGCAGCTGGCACCGGTGGCCACTGACGAGATCCTGGCGGCCATCAAGGCTTATCCGGGCGCCGAGATCATGTGGGTTCAGGACGAGCCGGCCAACCAGGGCGCCTGGCCGTTCATGGCAATGAACCTGCCCCAGGCGCTGGCCAGCCGCGGCGAGACCCGGGTCCTGCAGGTGGCCTCCCGCGAGGCCTCGGCCTCACCGGCCACCGGATCGAGCAAGAAGCACGCCCTGCAACAGGCCGAGCTGATCGCCACGGCCTTCGACCGCTAGAGACCCGGTCTGCAGACAAACCCGCGCGCAACGGGGTATACATGGGCACGAGCCAACGCAAATAGGGCAGAATGCGGAGCGTGTATTTCACGGATCGGGGCATCGAGGAGCTGGCGTCGCGCCGGGGCGGGGAACAGGTCAGTCTCGACTGGTTGGCCGACCAGCTTCGCACCTTCGTTGACCTGCATCCCGACTTCGAGACACCCATCGAGCGCCTAGCCACCTGGCTCGCCCGACTCGACGATGATGAGGACTGAACCAGTGTGAGCTCCGTAGACAACACCACTGTCAACTCCGGCGACGTCGATGCCCATGGCGTTCCGACCGAGTTCAACCCGAGCGCGCAGTTCCAGGTGAACGAGGGGCCGCGTGACATCGCGCTCGTGTTCATCGGCGACGCCTACGTCGCCGGATATGGCGACCCCAAGGGCTCCGGCTGGGTCTCGCGCGTCGTCGGGCGCACCGAGCACCCCGACGTGGACATCACGGCCTACCAGCTGGGAGTTCGGGGCGACACCTCCGCAGACGTGCTCAGTCGCTGGCGCGACGAGGGTCCGCCCCGATGGAAGGGCCGCTCGGAGAAGCGCCTGGTCGTAGCGGTGGGGCACAACGACGCCGCGAAGTTCATGTCGATCGCGCGCGTTCGGCTGAACCTGGCCAACATCCTTGACGACGCCGCCGCGAGCGGGGTCGCAGCGTTCGCGGTGGGACCGCCGCCGACGCTGGACCCGGAGCTGAACGGGCGGCTCGAGGTCGTGGTCGAGGCACAGGCTGACGTGTGCGCCCGCCGGGGTGTGCCGTATGTCGACTGCTACCGGCCGCTGAACGGTCACGAGCAGTACCGCTCGGACCTGGGCGCATCCGGCGACGGCATTCACCCTGGCCAGGCCGGGTACGGGCTGATCGCATGGCTGGTGCTGCACGGCGGCTGGGATCGGTGGCTGGACCTCGGCCGCTGACGTCAGGCACTGACTCGGGCCTGTGTGCGCGGCGACGCGGGGGCAGATGTGGTTTGGGTCTTGCACACGCGATACAACGCGTTATATCGTGAGTAGATAGAACGCGATATAACGCGTATGGCGAGTGTCGCCGACGCCCCGTGAACAAGCACGACGCAAGGGAGCCACCATGGCACAGGAATGGCAGATCGACGGACCGAAGGTCCTTGACATCGGCAACGAGAACGAGACCGTCGGCAAGCTCAAGCTCGGCTTGGTCGCCGGGCGGGTGGACATCGTCACCCATGACGACTCCCCCACGGCACGACTGGAGGTGCATGAGGTCACCGGGCAACCCCTCCTGGTCAGCTGGGACGGCTGGACCCTGAAGATCAGCCACGTCAAGGACAAAGACGGCAACCTCTGGGAGAACATGTTGTCCCTCGGCCAGGACAAGGGCAGGCGCAGGGCCCGGATCAGTATCTCGGTACCGGCCACCACCGACATCAACGCGAGCACCGTCAGCGCTGAGGCTCTGATCAACGGCGCCCGCGCCAAAGTCAAGACCAACACTGTCACCGGCTCGCTGACCCTCGATGACATCGTCGGGGACGTCGACGCCAACACCGTCAGCGGAGACATCGAGTGCCACGGCCTGCAGGGTGACTTCAAGGGCGCCTCGATCTCCGGCGCACTCACGGTGCAGGCCAGCCGTCTGCGTCAGATCCGGCTCAACACTGTCAGCGGGGACATCACCCTCGACCTGACCAACGGCGGAGCACAGATCCAGTCCAACTCCGTCTCGGGTGACGTCACCGTCCGGATCCCCCAGGGCGGCGGCTACGACGTGGCCGCGCGCACGGCGTCCGGACACATCGTCATCGACGGGCAGTCCATGGACGGCAACGCGCCCCACCAGCACGGCGGGCGACTGATCGAGGGCGACAAAGCTCTTGTCATCAAGGCGTACTCAGTGTCCGGCAACGTCGTCGTCCTGCGCACGACGGACATCCAGGACACGGTGCCCGACACCCAGGACGCGAGCTGACGATGGCTGTCTTCGCCCACGGGCAGCTGCGTCTCTACCTCCTGGCCCTGCTGAACGAGGGACCACGCCACGGATACGAGGTCATCCGGGCCCTGGAGGAGCGCTTCAACGGGCTCTACTCGCCCAGCGCCGGGACCGTGTATCCACGGCTGGCCAAGCTGGAGGAGGAAGGTCTGGTCGAGCGCACCGACGACGGCCGCAAAGCCACGTACGCGATCACGGATGCGGGCCGAAGCGAAGTCGCCGCCAGGGAGCTCGACCTCGCCGACCTTCAACAGGATCTCGACCACTCGGTCAGAGAGCTGGCCCAGCAGGTGCGTCAACGCGTCCACGGCGGCGCCACGGATCTGCGTGCCGAGCTGCGGGAGGCAGCCAAGCAGGCACGGGCCAGCGCGACACCGGCGGGTATGTCGTACGAGACCCAGTGGCCGGACACCGCGGGACGCGATGGCAGCGGGAGCGGAGCCACGACCGCGCGCGACATCGAGTCCGCCATCAACGCGTTCCGCTACGAGGCCCGAGATGCGGTACGCCGGGTCGCGGACGAGTCGGCGCGCCAAGAGATCCTGGACATCCTCTCCGATGCGGCAAAGAAGATCCGCACGGTTCTGCGTCGCCCGTAGGTGCCAGCACCAGTGAGCGCGAGCTGCTCAGGGCGTGAAGACCACTTTCCCGAACACGTCCCCGGCGGCCATCTTCGCGAAACCCGCACGCGCATCGGCCAGGGCAAACGTCGAGTCGATCACCGGCGTAATCCCTTTGTTGACAACGAACTTCGTCAAACGCTCGAGCTCGGCCCGGTTCCCCATCGTGGACCCGACGACACGCAGCTGCTTGAAGAAGATCTTGGTCAGCTCAGCCTTGGCCGGCGCATCACCTGAGGTGGCGCCGGAGATGACAACGGTGCCGCCGGGCTTCAGCGAGTTGATCGAGTGGGACCACGTGGCCGCGCCGACGGTTTCCATCACCGCATCGACCCGCTCGGGGAGTCGCTGGCCGGGAGCAAACGCCTGGTCAGCGCCTATGTCCACAGCTTTGGCCCGCTTGTCCTCGTCGCGCGAGGTAGTCCAGACCCGGTAGCCGGCCGCCGAGCCGAGCTGGGTCAGGGCGGTCGAGACTCCACCGCCGGCGCCCTGGACCAGGACGGTGGCGCCAGGGGTGAGCCCCGCATTGACGAACAACATCCGGTAGGCGGTCAGCCAGGCGGTGGACAGGCAAGCCGCCTGTTCGAACGAGAGCCCGGCGGGCTTGGGAACCAGGTTGTTCGAAGGCACGGCGACGAGCGCGGCCAGCGTCCCGTCATACAGCTCGGACAGCAGGGTGCGCGCCGGGTCCAGGGTCTCGTCGCCGACCCAGCCATCGGAGGGCACCACGGCGTGGATGATGACCTCGTTGCCCGCCTCATCGACCCCGGCACCGTCGCAACCCAGGATCATCGGCAGCCGGTCGGCGGCCAGGCCGACGCCCTGCAGGGACCAAACGTCGTGGTGGTTCAGCCCCGCGGCCCGCAGCGTGACCAGAGACCACCCGGGCCGGACGACCGGGTCAGGTCGCTGACCGATGACCAACCCTGACAACGGATCCGAGGACGACTG
Source organism: Dermatophilaceae bacterium (assembly GCA_036834825.1). Taxonomy (GTDB): domain Bacteria; phylum Actinomycetota; class Actinomycetes; order Actinomycetales; family Dermatophilaceae; genus UBA4719. The sequence continues at coordinate 2,126 of DAITND010000125.1, read as the reverse complement.
ACTGGCGGCGTAGGCACAGAGCATGCTCAAACCTTAGGCCAGGGACGCCGGTGACGGCACAGGGCCCGGTACGTCTGCCACGTTCGGCCCGGATCCGTCTGCGATATGGCCGATCGCGGGGTCGGGTCTGGCCGATGTGGCGGCTCTGGGACCTGGCCGCGACAACCGGGGGCAGGCCTGATGTCGCACACCCGGCCTCGGGACACGAACGCCCTGGCGGGTCGGCGCCTGTTATGATTTCCACCGGAATGGGCAGAACCGAATCGATGTCGAGGCTTGCCATTTTCGCACTGGAAAAGTCCAAAATACTCGCGCGGCTGCATCCGATGTCGACCAGCCAGAACGGAATGGCACCAGATCTGCAATTGAGGGAGTATCCGTGGGCACGACAGCCACGATGACGAGCAGGATTCGAAGCACGAGAAATATACGGTTGCGGGTCTATCTCACCATCGCACTGGTCGCGGTCCTTGCGTGGGGTACGGCGTTTCTTGCTCCAGGGTCCCGATTCTGGGACGACTGGGTTGTCGACCACGAGATCCTGAAGTCCGCCCAGGAGGCCGGCCAGCCCTGGGCCGGTTACGTTATCGTTGCGCTCAGCGCCATCGGGATATGGGCATTCAAGGTCGTCGCGCTCGGCACCACGATCGTTGTCGGATGGATGACCTACGAGATCTCCGGCCGCTCTCTGGGCCTGCGCCCCAGAGAGCGCTTGCTGCTTGCGATGCTCATGGTTGCCCTTCCGCTCAACACAGCGAGAATGATCGCGGTGCTTGACATCTACGCGTGGAGCCTCGCACTTTTCTTTGTCGCGTGGTACTTGCTGGTCAGTAAGAGCCCTTCAAGCCCAGGTCGAGCTCGCTATGTAGTCGCGACGCTCATCTTTCTCGTGAGCTACGGCACCGGCTCCCTGCTTCTATTCACCCTGCTCCCTATCGCCCACCTCACCTACCTCGCGCTTTCGCGCAACGTGCCGTTGTGGCAAGGGGCACTTCGGTTCGCGCTGCGGTTCTGGTACCTATTCCTGGCGCCTGTTGTCTTCTGGGTTGTTCGAACGCTCTTCCTTCAGCCCTATGGTCTTTACAAGGGCTACAACAGAATCGGACTTGCGGGAGGGCTGTCGAACCCCCACACCGTGGATGCTCTCGCCCTGTCTGCGACGCTGGTTTTCGTTGTCCTCGTTGTTGCCTCTTGGCTATTCGCCCAGGCGACAAGTCACGCCCGGATTGCGCGACGCCTGTCTCTTGGGGCGCTGGCCGCCACGACTGGCGGAATGGGCTATTTTCTGCTGGAGAACAGAGCCTCCGTCGCGTACACGGCGCGAGTGATTCCTGTGACTCTCCTGTTGTGCGCCCTGATTCTGCTTGCCACCGCCATCTTCCCCATCGGCCACAGCCGCTCACCGGACGACGATATGAGGATCGAATCGGGCGACCGCGCGGTGACCCCGCTTCTCGCGGTCGCTCTGGTGGCACTCATTCTTGCCATACTCCCGTACCTGTTGGTCGGCAAGCTCCCATCGTTCCACCAATGGGAGACCCGCCACCAGCTCCTGATGCCTCTCGGGGTTGCGATCATCATTGTGGCCACTATGCGGGCATTGTCAGGGATCTTCCCACTTTCGGCGGTTCGACTTGTCGCGCTGGGGCTCGTCACCGTCTTCACTTTCGTATCCTTGACCGTCTCCCTCAAGCTCGTCGCAGATTGGCGGAAGCAGGCTCAGGTTATCGAAGCACTCGCCAAAGATCCGCTCGTGCGGAGGGCGAGCATCGTCGTTTTCTCGGATCGGGCGCCCAGATTGAACTACGACGCGCGAGGGTTCAATTTCTATGAATACACGGGGTGGCTCGACGAGGCATTCGGGACTGAGTCGCGTCTGGGAATTGACCGGACCTCTGTTCCTTCATTTCTCCGTGGGGATTTCCAGCATTTTCAGGACGCTGCCTCGCGCTACGGTTTCGCCGAGTACAGGAAACCCACACACGGAGTCCTCATACAAATCATCCCCATCGAGGGTGCATCGTGGTGGACTCTGCTGGCTGGTGAGCCAGGCGTCAGCCTCCGGGTGACACCCATCGCCAGCTGGACCAAGCTGGCCGCAGAAAGCAGATCGGCTTCGGCTACCG
>DAITND010000124.1:0-7379 GCA_036834825.1 Dermatophilaceae bacterium | reverse complement strand
CCTGCGGGTCCGGGCAGGCCACGGCCACGGGGATCCCGGGCCAGTCGCGAACATGGCGCCCGGCCGTCGCGAGAAGCTCAACCGCGACCGGCTCGGCGTCCTCGAGCACCGATGACAGATCGCAGACCACGCCTCGAGGCCCTTCGGCCAGGGCCAGCTGGATCGCCCGGTCCAGCTCCTCGACGACATCACTGAGCCGGCCGCCGACCTCCAGGACCACGACCTGGCGTATGGCGTGTTTCCTGGCCCGCACCTGCCAGCCCGTGGCAGGACGGGCGGCAGACTTCGCTGGAAGCCCCGACGGCAGGTCAGCGGCGAAGCGAGTGGGTAACCGGGTGGGGTAAAGGCCCGTCTGGAGGTCTGTTGGAAGGTCGTGCACATTGCTCGGTGGCTGAGCCATGGCGAACTCGATTCGGTGGTCCCACAATGAAGGACACGGGCCACCGAGGTTCGGGAGTAGCACGAGGAGAAGCCGACGCCACCATGGTCTGGGGGGACGTAGCGCTCACGAGGCTACACCGGTGACACACGGACCTACAAGCTCGGGCCGCACAGCCGCACAGCCGCAGTGCTCAGACCTGAAGCCCCACGGCGACAATCGCCTCGGCTACGATCCGCAGGCTGGCGTTGTTGTTGCGGGCATGCCTACGAATCAGCTGGTACGCATGATCGACGGTGACAGAGTGCTGCTGGGCGGTGATTCCCTTCGCCTGTTCGATGACGACCCGTGTCTCCAACGCCTCCTGCAGCTGCTCGCTGAGCTGCTCCTGCTGGCGCAGCTTGGAGGCGTTGACCACATAGCTGGTGGCGACGTCGGCCAGCACCCCGGCCACGGCGATGTCCTCATCCGACCACTCCCGCGGCTCGGGAGAGTAGAGGTTGAGAGCGCCGATGATCTGGTCTGCGAGCCGCATCGGGATCCCGGCCACGCCGGCCACAGCCAAGCTGGTAGCGGTGGCCGAGAACTCCGGCCATCGGGCGGCCTCCTTCCGCACATCGGTCACCCGGACCACCTCACCGGTGTCGTAGGCATCCCGGCACGGACCTGCCTGCTGCTCCTCCTGATTGCGCTCGAGCTCCCCGGAAGCCTGGCTCACCGCGGTCACGAAACGCATCCGCCCTGCTTGGTCGGCCATGGTGACCCCGCTACCGGAAAGGCCCAATACCGCGGTAACGCTCTCCGTCAGCTCACTCAGGGCAGCCTCAAGGTCATAGCGCGCCGGCAGAACCACGGCAAATCTTGACAGTGTCTGAATAAACAACGGTTGGTCATACACTTCAGCGTCCCTCGGTTTGCACCGCCGGGTTGGCAGCTCACCGCGGCGCGGGACCGAAACCGAAGGATCGTGCGTCACCGTTCGGGCGCCACATGCTTGCACCGAGTCTACGTCTGGCAAGGGCGCATGGCACGCGTATCGCAAAAACAGCCCCCAAGCCTCCACACAGCGCGAGCTGGCGGTCCCGCGAGACACGCCCCGCCATCTGACATCGGCTAGCTGACGCCCACCTGATCCATAAGGAAAGCAAGCTCCCACGCGTACTGCTTCCATGCGTCATACCGGCCACTCTTGCCGCCGTGCCCCGCGACCATCTCGATCTTGAACAGAATCGGTCGTTGCACCGGGTCGCTCGTGACGATCTCACGTAACCGGGCGACCCACTTGGCAGGCTCGACGAAGTAGACGCGGGTGTCATTCAGGCTGGTGGTCGCCAGGATGGCCGGATAGTCGACAGCCGCAACGTTCTCGTACGGCGTGTAGCTCTTCATGTACCTGTAGACGTCCTCGTTGTGAAGCGGGTCGCCCCACTCCTCCCATTCCGGCACGGTCAGTGGCAGCGACGGGTCCAGGATCGTGGTCAGCGCATCAACGAACGGGACCGCCGCATGAATAGCCCTGAATCGCCCGGGTGCGAGGTTGGCCACCGCACCCACGAGCAAGCCGCCGGCCGAACCGCCTTCCGCGACGAGGCGATCCGGGGCCACCCACCCGGAGCTGACCAGATGGTCAGCGCAGGCAAGAAAGTCGGTGAAGGTGTTGGTCTTGTGCTCCATCTTTCCGAAGTCGTACCACTGGCGCCCCATCTCGCCGCCCCCGCGAACATGGGCTATGGCATAGACGAATCCCCGATCCAGCAGGGATAGACGGGCCACCGAGAAGTATGGGTCAATGCAGATCTCGTAGGCGCCGTAGCCATAGAGCAACCCCGGAGCCGTGCCGTCCGCAGTCACGTCGCGACGATGGATCAGCGAGATCGGAACCCGGGTCCCATCTGGGGCTGTCGCCCACTCGCGTCGCTGCTCGTAGTCGGCGGGGTCATAGCCACCAAGCACGGGCTGGGCCTTGAGGACGGTGTACTCACCGGTCACCATGTCGTAGTCCGAGATGGTCTTGGGAGTGACCATCGACTCGAACACGACCTGCACCGCCGAGGTTTCGTACTCCGGGTTGTTGCCGGTGCCGACCGAGTACAAGGGTTCGTCGAATACCAGGTCATTCGCCGGACCAAAACCGGAAAGGACGGACTGATCACGGGTCATCACCCTCAAGGCGGTCAGTCCGTCGCGGCGCAGGGACACCACGGCGTGGGAGGCGAAGGATTCGACACCGAGCAGGCGCTCCCCGGCCACCGTCTCTGCCAACGGCGACCACTGCTCGTGGCGCGTTGAGTCCAAAGGAGCCTGTGCCAACTCAAAATCGGGATGGTTGGCGTTGTGCACGATCAGCAGACGATCCCCCGCCGGCTCGACGTCGTACTCGACCCCGTGACGACGCGGCGCCACTACCCGAGGCTCGCTCAGGGGCGCCGCCGCGTCGAGCAACCACACTTCGGAGGTCAGCTTGGAGCCCACCTGGATGATGACCCAGGCGTCGTCGCGCGAGGACCCGATGCCCATCCAGAAGCGCTCGTCAGGCTCCTCGAACACCAGGACGTCATCCTGGGCTGGGGTGCCGACCTGGTGGCGCCAGACCTCATGAGGACGCCACGACTCATCCATTCTGGTGTAGAAGAGGTGCTGCCCGTCCAGCGACCAGACAGCGCCATAGCCGATCGCAGTCACCGCGTCGTCGATCACGGCACCGGTCTCGATGTCCTTGACCCGCAGGGCGAAGCGCTCATCACCCTCAACATCCACGGCATAGGCGATCTGGCGCCCGTCGGTGCTCACCTCGAAGGCCCCCAGCGAGAAGAACTCATGCCCCTGCGCCTCGAGGTTGCCGTCCAACAACAGCTGCTCACCCTCGGGGGTGACCCCCGGCTCGAGCTGCGGTCGTCCCCGACCCCTCACCTTGCGAACCCGGCACTGCGCCGGATACTGCTTGCCCTCGAAAGTGCGAGAGTAGTACCACCAGCCCCGATAAGATTCCGGTACCGACAGGTCCGTCTCCTGGGTCCGGGACTTGATCTCGTCGAAGATCCGCGCTCGCAGCGGCTCGAGATGACTCGTCAGAGCCTCGGCATAGGCATTCTCGTCCTGCAGGTGCGCAATGACCTCCGGGTCGTCCTTGTCCCGAAGCCACTCGAACCGGTCAATGACCCGGTCGCCGTGGTGCTCACGGACGTGCTCTATGTGTTTGGTGGCGACAGGCTTGACGGTGCTCACAACGGAACGGTAGCCGACAACCCGATTCGTCCGGAGCACCCACCGACACCGCGGCCCGGATTGCTGGCACGCACGGCCGGCTCAGGTCAGGCAGGCGGGCCCAAGAAGAGCCTTCAGGTCACCGAACAATGCCGGAGATGCCGTGACCCGCAGCGAGTCGTCGAGCCGCATGAGCACGGAGCGCCCGGGCTGGGTGAGCTTGATGTGGACCTCGGTCACACCGGGGTGCTCCCTCAGCACCCGCTTGATCCGCTCCGCCACGCCGTTGGTGGCTCTGGCCAGCGGCAGGGTCACGACCACGGGCCCGCGTGGCCCGTCCTTGATGTCGGGCAGGGTGAGCTCCTGGGCGAAGATGGTCGGGGTCTCATCCCGGCGGTTCAGGCGACCGCGCACCACGCACACGACGTCATGGCCGAGCATGGTCGAGACGGTCATGTAAGCCGAGGGGAAGAAGAGACACTCGATCGCGCCATCGAGGTCCTCCACCGTGGCGATGGCCCAGAGGTCGCCCTTCTTGGTGCGCTTAATCTGCAGCCCGGTGATCAGCCCGGCGATGGTGACGTTGGCCCCGTCAGCCTTGCTGTCGTCACCGGTCAGGGCAGCGATCGAGGTGTCTGCGTGTTGGGCCAGGACGTGTTCGATACCGAACAGGGGGTGGTCGGAGACATAGAGGCCGAGCATCTCGCGTTCGAAAGCCAGCAGCGTCGACTTGTCCCACTCGATCGTCGGAATCGGGGGCATGGCCAGCAGTGAGATCCCACTCCCAGGGGTCCCACTGCCACCGTCGCTACCATCATCAATGCCGGCGAAGAGCGAGTCCTGGCCGATGGCCTCCTGCCTCTTCTCGTCCACGAGAGCGTCGATGTAGGCCTCGTGGACCCGAACCAGACCCTGACGGGCGTGCTGCAACGAGTCAAAGGAGCCGCCCTTGATGAGCGACTCGACGGTGCGCTTGTTGCACACGACCGCCGGTGACTTGCGTACGAAGTCCTCGAACGAGACGAATCGCCCCTTGTCCTGACGTGCGGCCACGATCGCCTCGACCACGTTGTGGCCCACGTTGCGGATTGCAGCCAGACCGAACCGGATATCGGTACCGACAGCTGTGAAGTTGGCCGAGCTCTCGTTGACATCCGGTGGCAGAACCTTGATGCCCATGCGACGGCACTCGTTGAGGTAGAGCGCCGACTTGTCCTTGTCGTCGCGCACGCTGGTCAGCACGGCGGCCATATACTCCGCCGGGTAGTTGGCCTTCAGATAGGCAGTCCAATAGGAGACCAGACCGTAGGCGGCGCTGTGCGCCTTGTTGAAGGCGTAGTCCGAAAAGGGGACCAGGACGTCCCACAGAGCCTTGATGGCAGCGGGGCTGAAGCCGTTGGCCACCATGCCTTCCTCGAAGCCGAGGTACTCGGCGTCCAGCACCGAGCGTTTCTTCTTGCCCATGGCGCGACGCAGCAGGTCGGCCTTGCCCAGCGTGTAGCCGGCCAGTTTCTGGGCAATCTCCATGACCTGCTCCTGATAGACGATCAGGCCGTAGGTGGTGCCCAGCAGCGGCTCCAGCGCGTTTGCGAGCTCCACGTGCGGATACGAGATCTCCTGCTGATGGTTCTTGCGCAAGGCATAGTTGGTGTGCGAGTTGGCGCCCATCGGGCCAGGACGGTAAAGCGCGCCGACCGCCGAGATGTCTTCGAAGTTGTCGGGCTTCATCAGCCGCAACAACGCACGCATGGGGCCACCATCGAACTGGAAGACCCCCAGGGTGTCGCCTCGGCCGAGCAGCTCGTAGGTGGCCGGGTCGTCCAGGGTCTTGCTCAGCTCGTCGAGGTCGATCTCGTCGCCACGGTTGCTTCGGACGTTGATCAACGCATCGTCCAGGATGGTCAGGTTGCGCAGGCCGAGGAAGTCCATCTTGACCAGACCGAGCGCCTCGCAGCTGGGGTAGTCGAACTGGGTGATGATCTGGCCGTCCTGCTCGCGGCGCATGATCGGGATCAGGTCGAGCAGCGGCTCGCTGGACATGATGACACCCGCGGCGTGCACGCCCCACTGGCGTTTGAGCCCCTCAAGGCCCAACGCCGCTTTGACGACCTCCTGGGACTGCGGGTCCTCGTCGTGGACCTGACGGAAGGCCGCAGCCTCGGCATATCGCTGGTGCTGGGGGTCGAAGATCCCCGACAGCGGCACGTCTTTGCCCATGATCGCGGGCGGCATCGCCTTGGTGAGCTTTTCACCCATCGAAAACGGGAAACCCATCACCCGCGAGGCGTCCTTGACCGCCTGCTTGGCCTTGATCGTGCCGTAGGTGACAATCTGGGCGACGCGTTCCTCGCCGTACTTCTCGGTGACGTAGTGAATCACCTCAGCGCGGCGCCGCTCGTCGAAGTCGATGTCGAAGTCGGGCATCGAGGCGCGCTCGGGGTTGAGGAAGCGCTCAAAGATCAGGCCATGCTTCAGCGGATCGAGGTCGGTGATCTCCATGACGTAGGCGCACATGGAGCCTGCTCCAGAACCACGACCAGGGCCGACCCGGATGCCATTCTTCTTGGCCCAGCCGATGAAGTCGGCAACGACCAGAAAGTAGCCCGGGTAACCCTTGGAGACGATGACCTCGGTCTCGTATTCCGCCTGCGTGCGAACCGCATCCGGGACCCCAGCCGGGTAGCGCACATGAAGCCCGCGCTCCACCTCCTTGATGAACCAGGAGGTCTCGTTCTCGCCTTCGGGGCACGGGAAGCGAGGCATGTAGGCGCCTTCGCCCTCGGTGAACTCCACGTCGCAACGCTGCGCGATCAGCAGCGTGTTGTCGCAGGCCTCGGGCAGCTCGCGCCAGAGGTGACGCATCTGCTCGGGGCTCTTGAGGTAGAACTCGTCGGCGTCGAACTTGAACCGGTTCGGGTCCATCAAGGTGGAACCTGACTGCACGCAGAGCAACGCCGCGTGGGCCTTGGCGTCTTCGGCCTTCGTGTAGTGGAGGTCGTTGGTCGCTAGCAGCGGAAGGCCGAGATCCTTGGACAGACGCAGCAGGTCCTTCATGGTCTGGCGCTCGATATCGATGCCGTGGTCCATGACCTCGCAGTAAAAGTTCTCCGCACCGAAGATGTCGCGGAACTCCGCCGCCGCCTCGACCGCCTCGCGATACTGACCCTGACGCAGCCGGGTCTGGATCTCGCCACCGGCACAGCCCGTGGTACCGATAAGACCCTCGCCGTAGGTCGACAGCAGCTCACGGTCAATGCGTGGTTTGAAGTAGTAGCCCTCCATCGAGGCCAGCGAACTCATCCGGAAAAGGTTGTGCATGCCCCCCGTTGTGCGAGCGAGCAAGGTCATGTGGGTGTACGCACCCGAACCTGAGACGTCATCGCGTCCGCCATCACCGAACTTGACCCGGGTCTTGTCCGTACGGTGAGTGCCCGGCGTGAGGTAGGCCTCGAGGCCGATGATCGGCTTGATGCCGTGCTTCTTGGCCTTGGACCAGAACTCATAGGCGCCGAAGATGTAACCATGGTCCGTCGTGGCCAGCGCCGGCATGCCCATCTGCTCGGCGGTCTCGAACAGCTCGTCGATCCGGGCAGCACCATCGAGCATGGAGTACTCGGTGTGCACGTGCAGGTGGACGAAGCTCTTGTCGGGTGAACCCGCTGCGGGAGAGGACAACTGAGACATTGATACAGAGTCTATGCCGGGCGGCGGACACTGCTTGTATGCCGTGCCGCCGCTGCGCGGGCGTGTCAGGGAAAGGGCTGACTAGCCGCTGACGCGGTCCAGCGCAGTCTGC
>DAITND010000123.1:0-7396 GCA_036834825.1 Dermatophilaceae bacterium | reverse complement strand
GAGTCTGGTCCCGGTGTCCTTCTGCGAGGCGCTCGGCCTCCCGGTACGGGAGAAACCCCGAGTCCGATCTACAGTCGTGGCATACGGTTAGCGCGCGGTGTCCAAGAAAGATGACTTCCACCGCGTGCGGATGACAGCACTGCACGCTGACTGCGTGATTGTGGTCGCGCCCGTGCGCCGCCATTGTTGTGCATGCTGCCACCCCGGCCACCTCCACCCGATATGGTTTCTGCTCCACGGTCCACCTCTTCTCGTCGGTTCGAGGGCCGTTCACCGACTCTCTTCATCAGTGCTTAGCGGTCGTCGCCCCAGACAACCCTCAAGACGTCATCCTGACGAAAGCCCTATGACCTGACTTAATATCACTCTGGCACTAGAGTCCTTTCGACTTGGGGCATTTAGAGACAAATGATCCGCGATTAGTCACAAGAAACCACAACGAGTGACCCGACGTGGTGTTGGCCAAGCACCTTGGGCCCATCACGACAGGTACTCAAGGTCCGGGCCACTCTTCGAGTTGCCGCCAGATCCAAGACCCAGCCGAGGGGACCAAGTTCGTCGATCAAGTCGTGCCCTGCTCTGGCCGCGAACTGGAAGCTGTGTCTGCGAGTCCGACGGTCGCCCGTACAGATCATCGCGTCCAACCCAACTGCTTTCGACTCGCCGTTGAGCGGGCAAATGCCCATCTTGTCCCGAGTGTTCTCGTACAGTGGCTTGATCACAGATCGCGTGGGTGTCGCGGTCAACGTGGTCCGGGGCACTGGCCTGGTTGGGGCCGGTCCTGCAGAAACTTCCCCTCGCCGGCACGTATGGGGGTCCGTGCTCGGCGAGGGGAACTAGTTTGGCGGTGCGCGTTTGCGTCGCCGGCCCGTGGGATCTTGGTTGCTTTCGACATCACGGAGTTGGAGTGAAAGCGGCTCAGGGATTCCGAGTTCTTGTCCCGAAGACACCGCCTGCGGGTACTGCCGAATATGCCATGGCAGCCTCATACGTCGGGGCGGGTGGTGCTGGGTCGCGAAGCCGTCAGATGGCTCTCGCTGGAGACAAGCAGGATCCCCCTCAGCGGGGATGGTCGGGCACGGCTGGCTCTCTTGACGGAACCTCATAGTGCCCCGGCACAGATCGCCGGACCTTTCTGGCATTCTCAGCCCCCACAGGATCTTGGCGTTCAGCGGCCAACGTCGCCGCCGACCCTCTCCGCACGTGGTTCCTCGAAGCTGCTGCGTGCACTCCCGAACTACTGTTTCGGTCCAATAGGTTTGCGGTACGGCGTCAGGACCCTGTACCGACAGCACCTGCCCCGCATCCCGATGCGGGCACTGGTGCGTCTGCATTTTCGGGTCAAAGGACGCGGTGATCCTTCACCCAGGATGCCGCCTCGAGCAGCGCCAGCGCGGCGCCTCGCGCCTGCTCTGGTGTCAGCATCAGGCTCTGCGCTTCGAGCGTGACGACGACACCGGCTTGGGAGTGGAAGCGGGTGCCGATCTGAACGGAGTCATCCCCGCCACCGTCAAGGCTCACGATATTGGGCCAGACCGGGCCGTCGTGGCCGTCGGCGTCCCAGTCGCTGACGTGTGGCGAGGTGCACCAATCCGGGCAGGTGGTGATGCTCATGCCGTCGTCGCCTTGGTGGCCAGAGCGTCACGCACCACGGTCAACAGGGCGATAGTGCGCGAAATCGTGACGAGATCACTCTGGCCCCGCGGCGAGTCCACCTGGATCCGGTTCTGGTCCGCGTCGTAGTCAATGTTCAGCGTCGCTAGGACGGCGCCCTCCGCATGACCCTCTGTGAAGATCGAGGAGTCCTCGATCGCCATCGTCAGGTCTCGGCCGGAGCTGTAGTCGATCTCATCGCCATTCTCGGTGACGATCCGCAGACCGATCGCGACACCGCCTACCGCTGGTTCGTACGTAGTAGCGCTCATGATCGGTTGCCCCCTAGTCAGGTGATCGGTCCAGCCCCCAGTCGTGTTTCATACTGGCCCCGGGGCCGCTCTCTGTTTTAGTCTCATCGACGGCCAAACGCCATAGATACGACTAGTCGGTACGGCAATGTTGACGTTGCTGGGCGCTCGATCGTCACCCGCCGCGGGCACTCCTGACCACCGGACTTCGCCCCGATCCTGTTCCGCCTCTTGTCACCGCAGGGTTAGCTGTTGTGGCGTGGCCGGGATTCCGATGCGGCTTGCCCACCAGATGTGTGGTCAACACTTCCGAACTGTGCCTGCCTGAAGAGCTGTGCGAGCCGCCGCAGGAGGCCCGTGAGTCGTGGGTCGTCATCGAGCAGGCTAGGGGGATCACCGCAGACAAGAACACGGTCACGATCGATCAGGCCTACCAGCAGATACGCAGACATGTTCGCAACAACAACGCTGGCCGGCGGATCGTTGCCGAGGCGATCGTCGTTGTGGTGCTTCAGGTCTGAGCTCGGCGGCCATCCGGCCCGAGCGGTTGGCTCCGGAGTCTCTCGGGTGTAACGTCGTGTGTTCTACGTCACCCCCAGACCCTTGGCGGCGTCGACTTATCTCCGTGCTACTCCCGAACCTCGGTGGCCCGTGTCCTTACATTCCAGGACCACCGAATCGAGTCCGCAATGGCGCAGCAACAGAGCAGTCCGCAGGCCCTGCCCACCGAGGAAGACCACCACGTGGTCCAATTCCCAACCCGGCAGGCGGCCTACACCCCGACCGAGCCCGCTGGGCGGTCAGCCGTGCGTCCGGCCGTCCGGTCGCAGGTGCGGGTCAGAAGTTACGTCATACGTCAGGTGGTGGTCGTTGAAGTTGTGGGCCGACTCAGTGACGCCCTCGTCGAGGAACTAGACCTGGCGATCCAGACGGCTCTGGCCGAAAGGTCCCGTGGCGTCGTGTGCGACCTGTCGGCGGTGCTCGAAGGTGCCGCGCCGGGCGCCCTTGAGGTGCTTGCGACGGCAGGTCGGCACGTTCGCGACTGGCCCGGAATCCCCGTGGCCGTGGCCTGCCCGGACCCGCGGGTTCGCGAGGGGCTACGCGCCCACCCCCTGGGCAGTCACCTGATTGTGACCGCGTCATTGCTGCCCGCTATGACCGCGGTGCTGGCGACCCGTACCCTCACGATTGAGCGGCTACACCTGTCCCCGCACCCGACGGCACCGCGCGCGGCTCGGGACTTCGTCACTCGTACGTTGTTGGACTGGCGGTTGAAGCCCGTCATTCCCTTCGCGAGTTTGGTGGTCGGCGAGCTGGTGGCCAGCTCGAGTGTGGACGCCGGCACCGACATTGACCTTTCCGTCGCCTGGAACCTTGGGGCCCTTCGCCTGACCGTTCGAGACCACGGTCCCGCTCTGCGAGGCCAGCAGTCTTCACCCCTGGACCTGCATGGGCGAGGTCTTGCGGTCGTGGCTGGCCTCTCACGCGCGTTCGGGGTCCTGCCCACCGCTGATGGTGGCAAGCTCATCTGGGCCGTGCTCGACGCCCCTCAGCCGCGCCTTTCGACAGGTAACGCGACACGTGACCCCAAACGCGAGCCCGTAAAGGGTGCCAGCATTGCTAAAGCCATCTGAACCGTGCAGGACGCTCGGGCGGCGTCACTTCGTCGCCCAGGTTGCAGGTTACTGACCGGGGAGGCGACGCCAGGCTGAGCTGCGCATGCGGTGCCTCGAATAGCCAACAAGTACCGAGTGCTGTCCGCGCTCGGCTTCCATCGGGTATGAGGCCGTGGGCCCCGTCATTTTGTAGGACAGACCGCGTGAGACCTAGCGGCATCAGAGGGCACTTCGGGCTTGTCTGCAAGTTGGGCACTAGGTTTCCGCGCCGAGAGGAAGCTCGGAACGGCGGCGTCATAGTCCCGTGACGGGCAGTGTGCAGAGTCGCCGCGTAGCTCAGCCTGCGCGACTGGCACGGCCATTTCGGAGTTTCAGCATGCGGCGTTCGTCCTCAGAAAGCCCGCCCCAGACTCCGGTGTCCTGGCAGGACTCCATGGCCCATCTCAAACAGGTCTGGGCCACCTCGCAGCGACAGCAGATGACTTTCGCCTCTTCGATCTGGAGAAGCGCGGGGTGGGTATTCCCGGTCGGGAAGAACAGCTCGGGGTCCCCGTCCAAACAGGCGGCGCCGTCACGCCAGTTCACCGGGATCGCGCTCCTGGAACCGAGGCTCGCTGTCTTGGGAGTGCGTTCGCGCGCATCGTTCGGTGTCACTGTGGTCCTTCGGTCTCACTGAGGTCGTGCAGAAGTCAATGTCAACGTCCCGTACGAGATGAGAACACTAACCGTCGTAGGCGCGTATGCAAAGAGCTTGAGCCCGCCGTCAATGGGAGCCGGCCCGCGCCAACCCTCTCAGTGCCTGGGGCACCGACGTGAGTGGTCAAGAGGGACGGATTCCACGCTTCTGGGTTGATCAGATGACATCTTCCTCGCTGTGAGGCACCCGCCGCGCGCGAGTGTTCGAAGCGATGGCTTCGCGCGCCTCGTCCACTCCCAGAAGCAACAGGACGGCACCGTAAGTACCGAGCTCGGCCACAGTTGCCATGGCAACGACAAGGGCTGCGCCGATCCAGCCTTTGGGTAGAAGCGGTGCCAGGGCTGCTGCGGTTGCGGCAGCTGCGGCAGCCCCAGCCAGTCCGGCGACTGCCATCCGGCTCAGGGCGCCGATCATGGAGTGCTGGCCCCCGCCATCGGCTCCGATGCCGGTGGGGCGTGAGGATCCGAGCCGCCGCCGCACCAGAGTGGTGGTGACCGCGGCACCGACGCAGTTGGCGGCGACGAGGCCGGCGGCCAGTCCGTAGATCCGGACGTGGGCAGGCAGTGTCGCGGATACCGCAACGTCGACCAGAACCATTGCGGCCGAGACAAAGACTTGGACCAGAGCCGGGGTCTTGGTGTCACCGAGGGCATAGAAGGCCCGCGACTGCACTTGGTAGATGCTGAAGGGCAACAGACCGAGGGCGAACACGGCCAGGACGCCACCGATCTGGTCGGCTTGGGCGTACGTGGTCTGGCCGTGTGCGAACAGCGCTACGGCCACGGGCTGGCCGAGCACGACGAGTCCCAGTGCCGCGGGGATCAGGAGCAATGCGCTCAGCCGCAGCCCCTGATCGAGATCATGGCGCATCAGGTCCAGTCGTCCATTCACGGCGTGCCGTGACATGCGCGGGAGCAACGTGGTGATCACCGAGACGGCGACCACTGCATACGGGAGCTGCCAGATGAGGAAGGCAGTGGCGTACTGCGGCAACTGATCGACAGCCGTGGCGAGCCGGGTAAGGACCAGGTACGCGAGTTGGGTGGCTACGACATAGACGAAAGTCCACGCGGCGAGCCGGCCGAGGCGACGTAGCCCCATTCCCCGCAGGTCCAACCGGACGCGCCAGCGGAACCCACTCGCACGCAGCGACGGCAGCAGCGCAGCCGTCATCGCCACCACTCCGAGGGTGGTGCCCACACCGAGGAACACCTGTTGAGAGATCGACAGGCTTGCGGGAGTAGCAGCTTGGGGTCCGGGCACCAACACGAACAGGGCAAGGGTGGCGATGACGACCACGTTGTTGAGCACGGGCGCCCATACCGGGGCGGCGAACTTTCCTCGAGTGTTCAGGACCGCGCTCACCGTGGCGGACAACCCATAGAACAGGATCTGCGGCAGGAAGAACCGCGCCCAGGCCACGGCCAGGTCCAGCTGTGCGGGGTCGGTGGTCGTGGAGTACAAACCCACCAACGACGGCGCGGCCACCATCGCCAGCGCCGTCAGGGCGGTCAGGGCCAAAAGGACCAATGTGAGGAGCCGTTGAACGTAGGCCTCGTCCTGGTCCTTGGCTCGGGCCTGAACCAGGACAGGCACCAGCGTCGAAGCCAGAACCCCGCCGAGCAACAGGTCGTACAGGCTGTTCGGCATCGTGTTGGACACCTCGAACGCCTGTCGCACACCACCGACACCCAACACCGTGCCGAGCATCGCGAGACGCAGGAACCCGGTGACGCGCGAAGCAACCGTCCCGATGGCCATGGTCCGGGTGTCCCGTGCCAGACCGCGCGCGTCTGCAGATGTGACGCTCGAGCGCAGGCCTGGGTTCGGGTCACTCTTGATCTGGTTGATGCGGACAGGCTAGCCGTACTGACCACGAACGTTGCTGACAGGCCGGCCGGACATGGGGCCCCCGAGTGAAGGGTGAAGCTATGTGAGAGCACACCTCTGTACTCTGAGGTCCTCATATCGGACCCAAATGTCCGCGGTGCCCCATGGATCTACCGGTATCGCGCCGGCGGGGCTCAGCACGCATCGCCTACCGAACACCGCTCGCGCGCTCGAGTGTGCACATGGACCTGACTCGGTACCAGGCCTCTGGACCGTCCGGCCACCGACGTCAGACCGAGCGTGTTGCGACGACGATGCCAGCCTCGGAGATGACGTTCTCATAGCGAACGTTGGAGAAGCCGGCGTCCTTGACGGCAGCGACCCACGACTCAGGAGGGCACGAACCGGAGCCGGCCGCTGCCGCTGCCGCTGCGACCAACATTCTTGACCTGTCGCCAGCACCTTGTCGGTCCGTGACGGAGCATCGCCGAAGCCTTCTGCCCTGCCCACCGGCGCGGACCGGCGCGGACCGGCACGGACCGGCACGGACGCGATCTGACCGCTTCCCCAATGAGAGCGGTATCCGTATGCACTCCGAGCATCCGGCCGGGTCACGGCGGTGCCTTGTTCTGATCGGAACGACTCCTTAGACTCCAGGCGCGGCCGCTAACCAGCCGATTCCGATGCTGTTGTTGAGGAGATTGACGTGGCTCTTAAATTTGGTCTGTTGGCCTTGGTCGAAGCCAAGCCTGGAAAAGAGCAAGAGGTCTGGGATTTCCTCAACGGGGGTCGTGACGTTGTGGCCAACGAGCCGGACACCAAGACCTGGTACGCCTTCCGGGTCGATGAAGCCACCTTTGGCATCTTCGACACCTTCGAGACCGAGGAAGGCAGGCAGGCTCATCTGAACGGTGCCATACCTGCGGCCCTTGGCGAGTATGGCCCGAGCCTTCTTGCCAAGGACCCTGACATCCGGTTGATAGAGCTCATCGCCGTGAAGTAAGGGTGAAGTCGACACTCCCGCACGTCAGGACTGGCCCCTAACCGCCTGCCGCCCATCAACACGGGAAGTGCCGGAGCGAGCACGACCCTCTGACCCTCAGCGGCGGTTGTACCAGTCGAATGAGTCACCGTCAGAAGACCCACCGGCCTGAGGTCCGGGCCACTGGCCAACATCGGCTCCACGGCCCCGCCGGCGGCTTGTGCTCACCTTGAGGACTTCTGCTGCAGAATCGCGCGCGGATCGCAGCGGCGCCCGGACAGAGGTCGCGGCGGTCGTCGTGCGTTGCGCGGCTTCCCGCCCGGTTGGGCGACCGAACTCGTCACCCTCCAGGACTTCGGCTTAACCC
>DAITND010000122.1:0-7485 GCA_036834825.1 Dermatophilaceae bacterium | reverse complement strand
GGTGCCAGGAAGCTGAAAGCGTTGCCCAGGTAGATGGCCACGAACGTGCCAGGTCGATGGACGTTGACGATGGACCCCGCCAGCACGCCCCCGAGACCGATGCCCAGGTTGACCAGGGTGAAGTTGATCCCGAAATAGCGTTGCCGGATGCCCGACGGCACCACTGCGCCGATCATGGCATTGAAGCCCGGCCAGAAGATGCCACCCGCGGCGCCGAGCAGTCCCATGGACAAGGCGGACATCAAGGGAGTGGCGGAAAACGCGAGCAGGACGTTGCCAAGCATCTGTGCCGCCATGCCGGCGAGGATGATCCGCCGGGCGCCGAGCCGGTCGATGAAGGCTCCGGCTGGGCCCACGACGGCCATCCCAGCGATGGCGGGCACCGCCAGCAGGCTGCCGGCCGTCTCAATCGTGAATCCACGTACCTCGTGCAGGTAGATGAAGCCGAACGGCAGCACCAGCCCGGTGCCCAGCGTCTCGATGGCGACAGTAGACAGAAGGAACTTGCCGTCGCGTGGCAGGTCGTTCCAGAACGACACCAACGAGGGGTGCTCACGTGCAGGGGAGGTCACCGTTTGGAGTATGGCCACGGCGACGATAATCCTCAAACTCTTTTCGGGCAGCGGCGCCGTCTGGGCCAGCTGCCAGATGGCTGACCCGACTGTTCCGTCGACTACGGTTAACCTTGGGGCAGCGCAACGTGCGCCATCGCGCCGTACCTCTTCGTGGGGCGGCGGCCAACACATGAGCAAGAGGTGGGCTGTGCCTACAGGCAAGGTCAAGTGGTACGACGCCGAGAAGGGCTTCGGCTTTCTCAGCGACGACGAGGGCGCTGACGTGTTCCTGCACGCGGACGCATTGCCTGAGGGCGTCGCGACGCTCAAGGGTGGCACGCGGGTGGAGTTCGGTGTCGTCCAGGGCAGGCGCGGGGCGCAGGCACTGTCGGTGCGTGTGTTGGACCCGATGCCGTCAATGTCTGCATCCGTGGCCGCCAAGAACCGCACGTCGCCGGAGGACCTGACCGTCATCGTGGAGGACGTCATCAAGCTCCTCGACAACGTCTCCACGACGCTGCACCGCGGCAGGTATCCCGACAAGGCCACGGCGGGCAAGGTCGCCAAGGTCCTGCGTGGGATCGCCGGTCAGCTCGAGACTGGTGCCTGAGGCGTGGCGATCAAAGCGGACGCGATCCTGATCGCCGCCCTGGACCAGGCTCGCGAGGCCGCCCAGGGTGTCGCCGAACCGGGCGCGGTTGGTGAGCACCTTGGTGCTGTCATGGATGACGAGCGTGTTGCCACCCACTACTTCGCGTGCACCGCGCCGGGATACCCGGGGTGGCGGTGGGCGATCACCGTGGCGCGCGTGCCTCGCGGCAAGAAGGCCACGGTCTGCGAGACCAATCTGGTGCCCGGTGAGGGCGCGCTTCTCTCGCCTGAGTGGCTGCCTTATGACCAACGGCTGGCACCTGGCGACCTCGGGGCGGGCGATGTTCTGCCGTACATCGAGGAAGACCAGCGCCTTGAGTTGAGCCTTGAAGCCACTGGTGACGAGGACATCGACGAGGCGGCGCAGTGGGAGATTGGGCTGGGCCGCAGACGTGTCTTGTCCGCAGAAGGCCGAGAGGAAGCGGCCGAACGCTGGTATCGCGGGGACGCGGGCCCCACATCGCCGGTCGCCGAAAAAGCGACCGCCCCCTGCTCATCGTGTGGCTTCTTCTTGCCTATGGCGGGTGCGCTTCGCTCTTTTTTTGGCGTATGCGCCAACGCCTGGTCTCCTTCCGACGGTCACGTCGTAAGCCTTGACCATGGTTGCGGTGCGCACAGCGAGGTTGACCTGATCCGCGAGGACCCCAAACCTGCCGAGGAGCCTGTTCTGGACGAGTTCGCCTTCGATGTGGTCTGAACGCTGCGATCTGGCCTGAGCAGATGCCCTCTCGGCTGAGACGGGCCTGACCGTCCTCAGTTGCCGCTGGTGGGGCCGTCCGCCGGTCGCGGGGATCGTGCCGGCAGATGAGCGCCCGCAGCGTTGCCACGGCCGCGGCGGACGTACAGCAGAGCGAGCCCGCCGCCGGCAATGCCCGCGACGCAGGTCCATGGCCACCACGCCCTGTCGGCCTGATGCAGAGCCGGTACGAGCAGGCACACCACAAGTGCCACACTCCAGCACGCCATCCCGATCTCGAGTATCCGAGCGGTGTCGCTGGCCAGGGGCTGGGGGTCTTCGGGGCTCACAGAGTCAAGCCTATGTGTCCCCGGCGATGGAGCGCGGACAAGGCTCTACGCTGGCGCCATGCCAACGACTGTTGCCACCAAAACCGCTGTGCACGGCGCGCTCGACTCGTTCTTCCAGATCACCCAACGAGGCTCGACGGTGTCTCGAGAGGTGCGCGGAGGTTTCGCCACGTTCTTCACCATGGCCTACATCGTGGTCCTCAACCCCCTGATCATTGGCACTCAGGCCGACTCGACAGGCGTCTTCCTGGGTGGTGGGGGTCACCCCAACCTCGCGATGGTCGCGGCGGCGACGGCTCTGGTGGCTGGCGTGATGACCCTGCTGATGGGCGTCGTGGCCAATTTCCCGCTCGCGCTCGCGACAGGTCTGGGTCTGAACGCCTTCGTGACCTTCGGCATCGCCAAGCTGCCAGGGATGACCTGGCCCGACGCGATGGGGTTGATCGTTCTCGAGGGCCTCATCATTACGGTTCTGGTGCTGACCGGTTTCCGCAAGGCCGTCTTCCATGCGATTCCTCCGGCGCTGAAGACCGCCATCAGCGTTGGCATCGGCCTTTTCATCACGATCATCGGCCTTGTCGACTCCGGGATCGTCCGCCGTCCAGCCGTCGGTCCCGTGCCTGTCGAGCTCGGAGTCGGTGGATTCCTGGCCGGCTGGCCAACGCTCGTCTTCGTCATCGGCCTGCTCTCTATCATCGTCATGCTGGTCAAGAAGGTGAAGGGCGCGATCCTCATCGGCATCATCGGCAGCTCGGCCCTGGCTGTCCTCCTGGAGGCCGTGGTGCGCATCGGAGGCCAGTTCGATGCGTCAGGCAAGCTGGTTAATCCCACCGGCTGGGGACTGAACATTCCGAGGTTTCCCTCCAAACTGATCGACATCCCTGACTTCGGCTTGCTGGGCCAGTTTTCTCTGCTCGGCTCGTTCGCCAAGATCGGCGCGGTGTCGGTGATTCTGCTCGTCTTCACCCTGTTGCTTGCCGACTTCTTCGACACGATGGGAACGATGGTCGCGATCGGCGCCGAGGCCGGCCTGCTGGACAAGGAACGCAATCCGGTCAACGCCCAGAAGATCCTCATCATTGACTCTCTGGCCGCCGCAGCAGGAGGCGCTGGCAGCGTCAGCAGCAACACGGCCTACATCGAGTCGGCCGCAGGTGTCGGCGAGGGGGCGCGTACCGGCCTTGCCTCGGTCGTGACGGGTCTGCTGTTCTTGCTGGCGACGTTTTTGTCGCCGTTGGTCTCGGTGGTCCCCTATGAGGCGGCGACCCCGGCTCTGGTGGTTGTCGGCTTCCTGATGATGCAGCAGGTCAGGGGCATCGACTGGGAGGACCTCGAGATCGCGATTCCGGCCTTCCTGACGATCGTCATGATGCCGTTCACCTACTCGATCACCGCTGGTATCGGCGCGGGTTTCGTCGTGTTCGTCCTGCTCAAGATCGTGCTTGGAAAGGCCTCGGCGGTGCACCCGCTGATGTGGGCCATCTCCGGCATGTTCGTCCTCTACTTCGCTCTCGACCCGATCAAGAGCGCACTCGGGGTCCACTGACGCTCGGGTGTGACGGCAGCCGTCGCGGTGGGCAGCCCGGGCTTTCGCCCGGGCTGCCTTGTTCTCTGCAGTTCTGGCGTGGCGTGGAATAGTTAGCAAGGGTAATGAGCTAGGCTAAATAGGCCGGAAGGAACTCATGCTACCTAGAACGGGAACGACAACGCGAACACCTGCGCCAACGACGCCAACGACTCGGACAGCCCAGAGCGGGCACCCCCCGTCGCTTGCGCACCTGGCCAATGATCTTCGTCTGGCCTGCATGCGCATCAGTCGACGGGTCCGTTTCGAGAGCACCCAGCTCGTCGCGCCCCACCAGCTCAGCGTCATGGCACGGCTCGAGGACAAGGCGCTGACGCCGCGCGAGCTTGCCACCATTGAATGCGTCAGCCCTCCGAGCATGAGCCGCACAGTCTCTGGGTTGGTCGAGCGTGGGCTCGTCGCCCGCCAGGACGACCCGTTGGATGGCCGCCAGGTCTTTCTGTCGCTGACGGCGCAGGGCCTGTTGACGCTCAAGGAGACTCGTCGCAAGCGTGATGCCTGGATGGCGAGCAGGCTCAGGGGGATCAGTGCGGACGAGCGCGAGGTGTTGATCAAGGCGACCGTGATCCTCACCCGGCTGGCCAGCGAATGAGCCCCACGTTCTCCTCCTTGTCGATCTACAACTACCGCGTCTTTGCCGCTGGCGCGCTCATCTCCAACACCGGGACCTGGATGGGCCGAGTTGCTCAGGACTGGCTGGTCCTGACCCAGCTGACCCCGCACTCATCGGTTGCGCTTGGGATCGTGACCGGGTTGCAGTTCGCCCCGCTCGCCCTCTTTGCGCCCGTGTCGGGGATGATCGCAGACCGATTCCCCAAACGACGCATTCTGTTCGCCACTCAGAGCGCGCTGGCTCTGACGTCGCTACTGACCGGCGTTCTCGTGGTGACCGGTGCGGTCCAGCTCTGGCACATCTTCGCGCTGGCCTTCATTCAGGGGGTCGCGGCGGCGCTGGACAACCCGGCCCGCCAGACCTTCGTCTCGGAGATGGTGCCGCACGAGTCGCTCAGCAATGCTGTGGGCCTCAACAGCGCCTCTTTCAACGCGGGACGTCTGATCGGACCAGGTGTCGCGGGCCTGGTCATCGCCGCGTTTGGCACCGGTCCGGCCTTCTTCGTCAACACGCTCAGCTTCGTGGCAGTGCTGTTTGCGCTGGCCAGAATGCGGGGGGGTGAGTTGCACATCACGCCTCCGCACCGCGGGAAGGGTCAGATTCGCGAGGGACTTCGCTATGTCCGCGGTCGTCCCGACATCATCTTGATCATGGCGCTCGTGTTCGTCCTGGGCACCTTCGGGATGAACTTCCAGATGACTACCGCGCTCATGGCCACCGCCGTGTTCCACAAGGGCGCGGGTGCGTACGGGTTGCTGGGCTCCATCATGGCGATCGGCTCGCTGTCGGCAGCGCTGGCTTCGGCGCGCCGCCCAAACCCTCGCCTGCGTGTCCTTCTGGTGGCGTTCGCCGCGTTCGCCGTCACCTCGGCGGTGCTCGCGCTCGCCCCGTCATACCAGTGGTTTGCGGTCCTACTCATCCCCGTCGGGCTCACGGCACTCACGGTCCTGACCACGGCGAACTCCATGGTCCAGCTCAGCGTCGCCCCAGCCTTGCGCGGCCGGGTCATGGCGCTGTACATGGCCGTCTTCATGGGTGGCACCCCCCTGGGCTCGCCACTGATCGGCTGGATCGGCTCGGCATGGGGACCCCGCTGGACCATCCTGGTGGGCAGTATCGCCACAGGCCTGGCTGTCCTTGCTGCCATGCTGTATCTCGTGCGAAGCGAGGACATGCACGTGAGGTACCACCACAGGCAGCGTCCCCGGTTTGCTGTCAGCCGTGGTGAGATAAGCGAACCAGTCCCGGAGGTGGCCAGCTGATGACCCCCAGATTTCGCCGCGCCATCGTGATTGTCGCGCTGGCCGTCATGCTGCTGGCCGTTGTGGGGGGACAGCTGGTGCGTTGAGAAGGGGCCGATCTCGTTGCGTCAGGGCGCGGTCGTTGAGGATGTGCCGGCTGACTGCGTCAGACAGGGTTGAGCAGAAGTGGTCGACGTAGTGCTGCTGGGAGCTGTCGTCGGCGCGCAGGGGGTCAGGCAGCTCTGCGAGGGGGTGGGTGACGCGTCGCCGCTGGGTGTGGATGTAGGCGAAGCGGTGCTGGTGGGCGATGTGGTCACGCAGGGGGGCAGGCAGGTCTGCGAAGCGGCGGGCGGCGCAGACGTGGGCGACGCCGTGTCGCTGGGTGTAGATGTGGGCGAAGTAGTGCTGGGGGGAGACGGGATGGGCACGCACGTGGTTGTGGGGGTGGTCGCTGCTGCCTGGGGCCCCGCGGGCGGTGCCAGCGAGGGCGGTGGCAGCCCGGGCCCTGAGGTGGAGCCGCTTGCGGGGGTGAGCGCAGGCTTCTGACCAGTCGTTGCGGCCGGAGCAGAGCGGGGCCGGGCCGGGACTGGTCTGCCGGGCGGGCGGTTAGTGTGCTTGGTTGCCATTGCGGAAGTACGCGATGCCACGGTGCTCGGGTGGATGGGGGTCAGGTCGGAGGCCGGCAGGGCTCTGACCCCATGGCGGTACGCATCCGCGATGGCGGTCACCATGTCGACGTAGGGGTCCGAAGCGTTGTAGCGAAGGATCGCCGAGCGCAGGTCATTCGGGCGGCGGAGGTCTGTGTGGCCGGAGCAGAGGTAGACCGCGGTTGTCGCAGTCGCGTCAGCCATGTCCTGCGGGTTCTTGACCCCGTCACCATTGGCGTCGGTGCCCGCAAGACGCCAGGTGCCGGGGATGAACTGCATCGGGCCCACGGCCCGGTCGTAGGTGGTGTCCCCGTCGAGCAGCCCCCGGTCGGTGTCGGTGATCAGGGCGGTCCCGTTCGACCCATTCAGCGCAACGCCGATGATGCCCGGCTGAGCCACGCCGGTTGAGTCAAGCTGATTGCCGCCGACGCGGGCATGGTCGCTCTCGACCCGCCCGATGGCCGCGAGCAGTGCCCAGTCGATGTGGCATGCAGGGTCGGCTGAGCTGATCAGGCTGGTGGCCTTGCGGTAGCTCTCGAGTGCTCGGACGGGGATCCCAGCGTCGTCCAGGGTCACCAGCGACGAGCTGCCGGGGACGGTGCCCGCTGACAGCATCGATGCCAGGGGCTGGGAGGTAGGTGTGTTCGGTGAGTGCCGGGGTGAGCGATCGGCCAGGTTCGGTGACGAGTCGGGCAGGGTCAGCGCCGTGCTGGGTACGACAACGGTAGGAGAGCTGCTGGAGGCCAGGCCAACGTGGCTTTGGGCTGACGGGGCGGCAGAGGCGGGCAACATGATGGCGCCACTGATCAACGCGACAGAAGGAAGCGCTGAGCAGATCTTGCGCAGCGGCAGCCTGATCGTGTGCACGTGAACGCTGTGGGACATGACCCTCCTACGTCAAACCACTCGGTTCGACCGACGCCTGCAGATGATGTGCACCGATCCGAACCTTGGGTGCATCGACCAGTCTTCGAAGACAAACCTAGCTAGGTCCGATGCGGAACGTTACCCACCGTTCGGTACAAATCGGATACCACCAGGTATCCGGCGCACAGACTCCAGAAGATCCGATCGATCCAGCTTATGACATGGTTCACTCTGGTTATAGCGCCTTGGGAGCGCCATCCTTTTACGTGGCTCGGGGTCCGAGGCAGGGCAGCCGGCCGTG
>DAITND010000121.1:0-7638 GCA_036834825.1 Dermatophilaceae bacterium | reverse complement strand
CGATTGTGGTCGCGGTCAACAAGGTGGACAAGGAAGGGGCCAACCCCGACAAGGTTCGCCAGCAGCTGACCGAGTACAACCTGGTGGCCGAGGAATACGGCGGCGAGACGATGTTCGTCAACGTCTCGGCCAAGGAGCTGACCAATATCGACACGCTTCTCGAGGCCGTGCTGCTGACAGCCGACGCGGCCCTTGATCTGCGAGCCAATCCCGACAAGGACGCCCGCGGAGTTGCCATCGAAGCTCACCTCGACAAGGGTCGTGGCCCCGTCGCCACGGTTCTGGTCCAGTCCGGAACGCTGCGCATCGGTGACTCGATCGTGGCCGGCGGTGGCTACGGCCGCGTCCGTGCCATGCTCGACGAGCACGGTGACACGGTCGAGGAGGCCACGCCTTCGCGTCCGGTCATGGTTCTCGGCCTGACCTCGGTGCCCGGCGCCGGTGACACGTTCCTGGTGGCACCCGACGACCGCACCGCCCGTCAGATCGCAGAGCGTCGCGAGGCCGCCCAGCGTGCGGCCAGCCTGGCCAAGCGCCGCAAGCGGATCAGCCTCGAGGACCTCAACGAGGCCCTGGCCGCTGGCAAGGTCGACAACCTCAACCTCATCATCAAGGGTGATGTGTCGGGTTCTGTTGAAGCGCTCGAGGACGCCTTGCTCAAGATCGATGTCGGCGACGAGGTCGACCTGCGGATCATCCACCGTGGCGTCGGCGCGATCACCCAGAACGACGTCAACCTGGCGACGGTCGACAGTGCCGTCATCATCGGCTTCAACGTGAAGCCGGCAGAGCGGGTGGCCGAGCTGGCCGATCGCGAGGGCGTGGACATGCGCTTCTACTCGGTCATCTACTCGGCGATCGAGGACATCGAGGCAGCGCTCAAGGGCATGCTCAAGCCGGAGTACGAAGAGGTCCAGCTGGGCACCGCCGAGGTGCGCGAGGTCTTCAAGTCCTCCAAGTTCGGCAACGTGGCCGGTTCGTTGATCCGCTCCGGCGAGATCAAGCGCGGCACCAAGGCGCGGATCATCCGTGACGGCGCCGTCGTCGGCGAGGGCATCGAGATCACCGGTCTGCGTCGTTTCAAGGACGACGTGGTCGAGGTTCGAGAGGGCTTCGAGTGCGGCATCAACCTTGGGAGCTTCAACGACATCAGGGTTGACGACGTCATCGAGACCCACGAGATGCGCGAGATCCCGCGCACCTGATCGTGGCTGACCCCGGTGAGCGGGCTGGTTGGCTTCAGCCCGCCCGCTCACCAGGGGCCTGCCCCTCACCGGGGTACTGAGACGACAGCGGATCCTCGTTGCCTGCCCCACGGCACGTCATCTTTGTAGCCTGTCAGTTTGTAGCCTGTCATTTCCTAGGAGAGTAAGGACCATGGCCGATCCGGCCCGCGCGAAGAAGATTGCAGACCGCATCAAGGTTCTGGTGGCCGAGACGCTGGAGTACCGCGTCAAGGACGAACGACTGGGTTTCATCACGATCACCGACGTCAGGGTGACCGGCGATCTGCAGAATGCGTCGGTCTTCTACACCGTCTTCGGTGGTGAGGCCGAACGCGCCGAGACGGCGGCGGCTCTGGAGTCTGCCAAGGGCAAGCTCCGCTCGGCGGTCGGCAAGGGCATCGGCATCCGGCTCACTCCCACGCTGGAGTTCATCCCCGACGCGCTGCCGGAGGGCGCGGCCCACCTCGAGGGACTGCTCCTGACGGCCAAGCAGCGCGATGCGGAAGTGGCGGAAGCCGCGGCCGGTGCCACCTATGCCGGTGACGCAGATCCGTACAAGAAGACGGTCGACGAAGACCGCGCTGAGGATGACGCCGTGCCCACCTCCGACGAACCGGCCGAGCACGGCGACGGAAAAGCCGGCGCAGGCGATGATGCCGCAGACGATGCCCACCCCTGACGGCCTGCTCATCGTCGACAAGCCGGCCGGGTGGACCAGCCACGACGTCGTCGCTCGTTGCCGGCGCCTGTGCGGCACCCGCAAGGTCGGCCATGCCGGGACCCTGGACCCGATGGCCACGGGTGTTCTCGTTCTGGGCATCAATCGGGCCACCAAGCTTCTGACGTTCCTGGTGGGGTGTGACAAGACGTACACCGCGACGATTCGCCTGGGTCAGTCCACGATCACCGATGACGCAGACGGTGAGATCACGATGTCCCACGATGTCGGCGCTCTGAGCCCCGAGGCGGTTGAGCATGCCGTCGCCGATCTCACGGGTGAGATCTCCCAGGTGCCCAGCGCGGTCAGCGCGATCAAGGTGGACGGGCAGAGGTCCTATGCGCGAGTGCGTGCGGGACAGGACGTGGTTCTGTCCGCCCGGCCGGTCACTGTCAGCAGGTTCGACGTCCTACAGCACCGGACCCGAACCGCGTCCGGACAGGGGGTCTGGGACCTTGACGTCATCGTGGACGTGTCGTCGGGCACCTATATCCGGGCGCTGGCCCGAGACCTCGGAACAGCCCTGGGCGTGGGCGGGCACCTGACTGCGCTGCGGCGTACCCGCGTCGGGAGGTTCGGGATCGACAGCTCACATTCGCTCGAGGATCTTGAGGTGGCCAGCGAGGCGGACGACATACCGGTGATCACCTTGTCGCAGGCCGCGCGGGACTCTTTTGTCGTGCGCGAGCTGAGTGCACCCGAGGCCACCGCGGTCGGCCACGGACAGCGCATCCCCTCCAAACCGGCAGGGCGCAGCGAGCCGATTGCGGCTTTCGCGCCCGAGGGACACCTGGTCGCCGTGCTTGACGAGAGTGGCACGCTGGCCAAGGCTCACGTCGTATTCACGTAGAGTGTCCTCAATGTTGCGATGGACCGATCTCTCCCAGATCCCACCGGGCTACGGCCCCAGTGTGGTGACCTTGGGCAACTTCGACGGCGTGCACAAAGGCCATCGAGCAGTACTGTCCACCGTCGTGGCGCGGGCCCGCTCAGAAGGCGCCCACGCGGTCGCCGTCACCTTCGACCCGCACCCGGTCGCCGTCCTGCACCCTGAGCGCGCGCCGCAGATCATCACCTCACCCGAGCAGCGCCTCGACCTGCTCGCGTCCACCGGACTGGACGCGGTGCTGGTCATGGAGTTCACCCACGAGTTCGCCCTGTTGACCCCAGAGCGCTTCGTGGTCGATGTCTTCGTCAAGGGGCTGGGCGCGAGCATAGTCGTCGTAGGCGAGGACACCCGGTTCGGTGTCCGCAACTCCGGCGACGTCGACACATTGCGCCAGCTCGGTGTCGAGCACGGCTTCGAGGTGCTCACTCTCGTAGACATTGGCGAGGGGGGTCGCTGGTCCTCCAGCCGGGTTCGCGCCCTGGTGGCGGCGGGCGACGTCGCAGCTGCGGCCGAGATCCTTGGACGTCCCCATCAGGTCACCGGTGAGGTCGTGCACGGTGACCACCGCGGGCGCGAGCTGGGCTATCCCACCGCGAACCTGAGTCAGGAGTCCGCGGGGCTGATTCCCGCAGACGGGGTGTACGTGGGCCGGCTGATCCGGCCGAAGCTGCCCGATCGTGACGTTGAGCGCGTGCAGCCGGCCGCGATATCGATCGGCACCAACCCGACCTTTGCGGGCACCGAGCGCCGGGTCGAGGCCCACGTCCTGGATCGCTCCGACCTCGATCTCTACGGCGAGACCGTGGTTGTGGAGTTCATCGAACTACTGCGGCCGACCCTGAAGTTCGACTCCATCCAGGACCTCATCCGGCAGATAGCCGACGACGTCGAGCGCGCCCGGGCGGTGCTCTCCTCCACGGTCGCGTGATCTGGTCCCGCACCGACTGGGGGCTGTTCATCGGCGGACTCGGTCTCTCACTCATCGGGGCTCTGCTGGTCTGGTCGGCCACCCGGCACCAGTCCGGCTCGCAGTATCTGGCCCGCCACCTGCTCAACACCGGCATCGGCATGGCCCTGGCGGCAGCGCTCACCCTGGTGGACTTTCGCGGGTTGCGTGCCTACGCTCCGTGGCTCTATCTGGTTTCGGTTGCCGGCCTCGTGCTCGTGATGACCCCGGTCGGCTCGACCATCAACGGATCACACTCGTGGATCCAGCTGCCCGGTGGCTTCTCCGTCCAACCCTCGGAGTTCGCCAAGGTAGCCCTGTGCGTCGGCCTGGCGGTCATCCTCGCGGAGCGCGGAGAGCGAGGACAGCCACCGGCCCATCGCGATGTCGCGCTCGCCTGGGTCGTGGCCGGCATACCGATTGGCCTCGTGCTGCTGCAGCCCGACCTGGGCTCGGCAGTCGTCCTGGCAGCACTGGCCCTCGGGGTGATCGCGGTGTCGGGGGCCCCGAAACGCTGGGTGGTCGCCGTGATGGCGGTCGTGCTCATCGGCATTGCCGTCGCCTGGACGACCCCGGTCCTGAGCCAGTACCAGCGGGACCGGCTCACCACCTTCGCCAACTCATCAGCGGATCCGCAGGGCATTGGCTACCAGTCCCACCAGGTCAGTATCGCGATCGGTTCGGGTGGGTGGCAGGGCCAGGGGCTTTTTCAGGGGCGTCAGACCCAAGGTGGCTTCATCCCCTACCAGCAGACCGACTTTGTCTTTTCGGTGGCCGGAGAGGAGCTGGGGTTCGTGGGCAGCGTGGGTCTGCTGCTGATCCTGGGTTTCCTGATAGTGCGCACGCTGATGATCGCGGTGAGGGCCAAAGACGTCTTCAGCCGACTTGTCGCCCTTGGCGTCGCCTGTTGGTTTACCGTCCAGATCTTCGAGAACGTGGGGATGAACCTGGGCATAATGCCGGTGACTGGTCTTCCATTGCCGTTCGTGTCCTACGGTGGCTCCAGCATGTTCGCCTGCTGGCTGGCCCTGGGCCTGGTCAACAACGCCCATTTGTCCGGACTTTACGAACAACGCAAGCGCTGACATCATCCGATGTCTGCCCAGATCACACATCAGGAGTGAAGAATGGCCTTCTCGGCGAGCGATGAGCACAACGACCTCTCCCTCATCGAGCATCGGGCACGTTCGGTGGCCCACCTGTTCGTCGACCGAGTTGCCAGGACTCCGGAACAAGAAGCCTTCCGGTTCCCCCGGGGCGCCGCTTGGGAGTCGGTCACCTGGGGCCAGGTTGATGCCCGCGTGCGCCAGATAGCAGCGGGTCTGGTGGCCTTGGGGATCGAGTCCGAACAGCGTGTGGCAATAGCCTCCAGCACTCGGTACGAGTGGGTGGCCGCCGACCTGGCCGTGATGCTGGCCGGCGCTGCGACGACCGCCATCTATCCTTCGACCGCCGAGTCCGACGTGATCTACATCGTGGCCGACTCCCAGAGTCGCATCGTGTTCGCTGAGGATGACGCACAGATCGCCAAGCTTCGCGCCAACCGCTCGGCGCTGCCCGAGCTGGTCAAGGTTGTCACCTTCGACGGAACGGCCGATGGGGACTGGGTCATCTCCCTTGACGATCTGGAACAGCTGGGCGCAGCGCACCTGGAACAGGCGCCGTCGGTTCTGCACGAACGGATTGAAGCCATCGAGCCGCAGCATCTGGCCACGCTCATCTACACCTCCGGGACCACGGGGCGCCCCAAGGGAGTCCGCCTCTCCCATGACTGCTGGACCTATGAGGCTGCAGCGGTCGACGCGATCGGCCTGCTGAACAAGGACGACCTGCAGTACCTCTGGCTGCCGCTGGCCCACGTCCTGGGCAAGGTGCTGCTCACCCTCCCGCTGCAGATCGGATTTCCCACCGTGCTCGACGGGCGGGTGGACAAGATCGTGGAAAACCTGGCCGTCGTCTCGCCGACGTTCATGGGTGCGGCTCCACGCATCTTCGAGAAGGCCTACGCCCGGATCTCGACCACCATGAGCGCCGAGGGTGGCGCGAAGGCCAAGCTCTTCCAGTGGGCTGTCGGGGTCGGTGGTCGGGTCGCCGCCCTGCGCGCAGAAGGGCGCTCGGCCTCTCCCTTGCTGGCCGCTGAGTTCGTGATCGCGGATCGGCTGGTGCTGCACAAGATCCAGGCGCGGTTCGGCGGCAGGATCAGGTTCTTCATCTCCGGGTCGGCTGCACTCAACGCCGATGTGGCCCGGTGGTTCGACGCTGCCGGCATGCTCATCCTGGAGGGCTACGGGCTGACCGAGTCCAGCGCCGCGTCCTTTGTCAACCGGCCGGGCTCATACGCCTTCGGAAGCGTCGGTTGGACGTTGCCGGGCACCGAGGTCCGGATCGCCCCCGACGGGGAGATCCTGCTCAGGGGACCGGGCGTCATGGCGGGCTATCACAACCTGCCGCAGGACACTGCCGAGGCTGTGGACCCGGACGGCTGGCTGCACTCCGGGGACATCGGCAATCTGGATGAACGCGGTTTCCTGCGCATCACCGACCGCAAGAAGGACCTGTTCAAGACCTCCAACGGCAAGGATGTGGCCCCCTCCGCCATCGAGTCGATCTTCCAGGGGGTGTGCCCGTACGCCAGTCAGCTGATCGTCGAGGGTGAGGGGCGCACCTTCGTGTCCGCGCTGGTCGCCCTTGACCCTGACGCCATGGCGGGCTGGGCGGCGACCAACGGTATGGCCGGCCTGCCCTACGGCGAGCTCGTCGGCTCGCCCGCGGTTCACCAGCTGATTCAGGGCTACATCGACGAGCTCAACGCCAAGCTCAACCACTGGGAGACGATCAAGAAGTTCGTCATCCTTGATCGGGATCTGTCCATCGAAGAGGGCGAGTTCACCCCGAGCATGAAGCTCAAGCGCCGGGTCGTCGCCGACAAGTACAAGAAAGAGCTGGACTCCCTCTACGCTTAAACCCATGCTCGAAGGCGCTCGCGATACCGGACCCACCGGCGCTTCCCTGTTCTCACGCCTGGAGCCGCTGCTGGAGCAGGTGAGCAAACCGATCCAGTACGTCGGCGGTGAGCTCAACTCCACGGTCAAGGACTGGAACTGCGGCGGGTTCGGCCCGCAGGGCCAGGAGCTGACCGCACGCTGGGCCCTGATGTACCCCGACGCCTACGAGGTCGCGCTGCCCAATCAGGGCGTCATGATCCTGTACGAGGTCATCAACGAACGACGCGATGCCCTTGCCGAACGCACGTATTCCGTGTGGCCGGACATGGAGGCGCTGCTGCGGGGCGAGGGCGTCTCGCAGTTCACCGTTGACGGACACCGGGCGGTGCGTGACTTCGACCTGCTCGGCGTCTCCTTCTCCACCGAGCTCGGCTACACCAACCTGCTTACCGCCCTCGATCTGGCCGGCATACCGCTGCACGCGCGTGAGCGGGGCGAGGCTGACCCGATCGTCATCGCCGGGGGACACGCGGCGTTCAACCCCGAGCCGGTGGCGGACTTCATCGACGCGGTGGTCGTGGGCGACGGCGAACAGGCAGTTCTTGAGGTGACGGAGCTGGTGACGACATGGAAGGCGCAGGGTCGCCCTGGGGGCCGGCACGAGCTGCTCCTTCGACTGGCGCGCACCGGTGGGGTCTACGTGCCGGCGTTCTACGACGTCGACTACCTGCCCGACGGCCGGATCAAGCGCGTCGCCCCGGCGGCCAGTGCGTCCGGGGTGCCGTGGCGCGTCTCCAAGCACACGGTGATGGATCTGGACGCCTGGCCATACCCGAAGAAGCCGCTGGTGCCGTTGGCTGAGAGCGTGCACGAGCGGATGTCGGTCGAGATCTTCCGCGGCTGCACCCGCGGTT
>DAITND010000120.1:0-7645 GCA_036834825.1 Dermatophilaceae bacterium | reverse complement strand
GGGCGGACAGGGAGAGGCGCATCCTGGCGACCGGAGCCGCATGGCTTCTCTAGCCATATTTGCCGACAGCACCCCCTGATCTGGGTGCGCTCAGCTGGTGCAGTCCTGGCGAAGTGCATGTCCGCTCATACAGGGCTGCCGGGCTCGAAGTCAGCGACCAGGCCCCCAAGCTCCACCGCTGAGATGGCCTCGCCTCTCCTCGCCTTGCCGATGACCTCATGGGAGTTGTCGTGGGCTTCCATGGCGACGCGGATTATGTCGAACCTCCCGCGCGGCACGGAGAAGACCTCGCTGTAGTAGTCGCAGCGAGCGCATAGGACGTGAATGTCACCGTCGTGGCGACGGAGGCTGTAGTTGTCATCGGCCGGCCAGGTGCTCATGCTGTCGCGCCCCTGCTACCTGGACCCCATGCTTCTGCCGCGATGGCGGCAAGGAAACACGCAAGCATCACCGGCTCCGAGGCTGTTGATGCCAGCCGTTCGAGTGCCTTGCCGTCCTCAGACCCTTCCCACGACTGGACCTCGGCAATCATGTTCTCTGCCAGGTCCCAATGGAAGACCGTGACATCCATGACGCTCATGCCGTGGCTGCTGCGCGGGGCTCGTCAGAGGTCACGTCATACTTCGCGATGAGAACTGCGAGTGCGGCGATCGAGTGGGCGTAGGTGGCCGGAGCGAGATCAGGGATGCCAGTCTCGAATATCCTCAGGGTGGAGGTGGAGACCCCAGCCTGTGACGCAAGTTCCCCAAGGGGGATACTCGCTTGCTCGCGCATCTGTCGCAGCGTGACTCTTGTGGTTGGTCTGGGTGGCACGGGCCGGACCATGCCCACACCGTTGCCGCCGTGCTGGTTGTCCCGATGGTCGTCCCGCTGGTTCCCTGTCTCGCGCATGATGTTGCTCAAGATCGGTTCTCCTTGGGTCAGGTGAATCGGTGCGGACCCTGGCCGGTTTTGTCCTCACCCGATCTGGGCCCGCCTTCGACGCTACTTCCGATACGTCGCGATTGACCGACTTGGCACGATTCTTGACCAAGTGCATACCCGCGGCGGTGCCTGATGTGGGCAGATGGGGGCCGCCTGTTTCTGGTGGTGACTCGGTATGGGCCTTGGCCGGGGCCGTCCCAGGGCGCGGTGTTGTACGAGGGCCTCACTTGCATTGTCAGTTCTGTGTGCCTTGCTCCTTGCCGTGTCCCTTGCCCCATCTCTTGCCCTGTTCCTTGCCGTGTCCCTTGCCCTGCTCTTCGAGGAGCTGCCCCAGTGAGTCGAGCAACTGTCCTTGGCGAGTCGGGCTCAGCGCGTTGAACATCGCCAAGATCTCGGTGTCGATGGCGCTCATGGTCGGTTGCCCCCTAGTTAGGTGATCGGTCTAGCCCCGATCGGCGTTTCGTACTGGCCTCAGGCCCGATCTCTGTCTAGTCCCATTGCCGGATTCCTGCCATAGATGCCATCTGACGGTGCGGCGATGTGGACGTCTTCGCCTGGGATTGACCATCTACTGACCCGACGGTGGATGAGTTCTCTGCAGATAGTGGCGGGTGCTGGCGAACGCGGGGCTCATTTGGCGATGGTGGCGCACACGATGCAGGTGCCCGCCACGGGGCGCGCATCGAGTCGCGCGGCAGAGATCGGCTGGCCGCACGTCTCGCACAGCCCGTATCGCCGGTCGGCCACCCTCATTCGCGCATCCTCTATGTTCTCGAGGTGACGCTCCGCCTGGTGGATCAGGGTCTTCAGCTGCGAACGCTCGAACGCGATCGTTGACCCCTCCGGGTCGTGCTCATCGTCGGCATTCGAATCTGTCGAAGCATCGACGAGCCCCTGGAAACCGCGGCGCAGCCCCGACAGCTGATCCATGATGAGCATGCGCTCGGCCTCCAGGCGCCTCAAAGTCCCGAGTTCACCGGGGGCTGTCGACGAAGTTCGGTTCACATAGCTGGCCAACAACCTTGCAGGTCGGAGGTATTCCGGTCGGAGGCGCCAGGCGCAAGCATGTCGGACGGCCGCATGGAATGCAGGCGGCCTTCTAAGAACGGTTGTTGGTCACTCGTGTCCTTATGGGCGGAGTCCACGACGTGGCGCACTCGCATTTGGTCTGACCTTGGCCAGTCGGAGCCGTGTATAGACACGCGATATGGCACACCGTTCGGGACGAACAGGGCCTGACAGTGCCGGTCGGTACTTCGGAGATCCGCCACGAAGAGATGCCTTGCCGGTGTCGACAACGCGTGAAAAATGGCCCCGTGGCAACGGGGTCTGGATCAACGACATTGCGCCCGAGTCTGCGCCTTCACTGCTTTCTGGAGAGGGTCCGTGCATCGCATCCGGCTTCTGGTTGGCGGGCCGTTTGGCGCGATCCGGGCCCCCGGTCACAGTGCGTGGCGCGGATCTAGCGAGGACATCGACGAGGTGCTGCGCCGCCCATGACAGAGACTCTCTATAGATGGACTCGACCTCTGCCGTGGGCCGTCGGTGCGGCGTACTGTCGGCTTGATGGAGTGCGACACCGTCGTCGCACCTGCCAGGAGGAGGAGCGATGACGCCACCCACCACACAGGCCCTCACCGACGAAGTTCGGCGGGATCTGTTGGGCACCATGGTGCTGATCAGGACCTATGAAGAGGCGATCCGGCTCGTGTACTACGCCGACAAGAAGCCAGCCTTCGACATCGGCGCGGGCCTCGTTCCTGGCGAGATGCACCTCTCTGCCGGCCAGGAGCCGGTCGCTGCGGGGATCTGCGCACATCTGACCCCGGAAGATGCACTCACCGCCACCCACCGCCCGCACCACCTGGCGATCGCGCACGGCGTTGCGCTGCGCCCGATGACTGCCGAGATCTTCGGCCGTGAGACCGGGCTTGGCCGCGGTCGCGGCGGGCACATGCACCTCTTCGACCCGAGCAGGCACTTCTCCTGTTCTGGAATCATCGCGGAGGGCCTGCCTCCGGCACTTGGTCAGGCGTTCGCCTTCCAGCGTCAGAACAGCGCCCGCGTGGCGGTTGCGGTCACCGGCGAGGGCGCGGCCAATCAGGGCGCTTTCCATGAGTCACTCAATCTCGCTGCACTCTGGCAACTACCCGTGGTCTTCGTTGTGGAGGACAACGACTGGGGTATCTCAGTGCCGCGATCCCAGTCCACGTCCGTCGCCTCCAACGCCGATCGCGCGGCCGCATACGGAATGCCCGGGGTGCGGGTCGAGGACAACTCGGTTGAGGCCGTCTACGCTGCCGCGGGCGAGGCCATCGCGCGCGGCCGATCTGGCGGAGGACCGACGCTCATCGAGGTACACACGCTGCGTCTGTGGGGTCACTTTGAAGGGGACGCGGAGGGTTATCGGCCCGACCTCAAGACTGTCCCTGAACATGATCCGATCCCGATCTACCGGGACCGACTGCTCCGTACGGGAGCGCTGGACGATGGCCAGTATCAGTCGATGCAAAAATCCGCGGGCGAGCGGGTCGAGGACGCCATCGAGTTCGCCAAGAGCTCTCCCACACCCGACCCGCTGGATCATCTCAGCTATGTCTTCTCCGAAGGAGTGCACTCATGACCTCGACGTTGTCCGGCCACAAGCAGTCTCCGGCCTTGGCAGTAGAACCGGACGCAGGCAAGCGCAAGCTCTCCACCTCGAAGGCGATGCAGGAAGCGATCAGCCAGCGCATGATGCGCGACGAGTCGGTGTTCGTGATGGGCGAAGACGTCGGCTCCTACGGTGGAATCTTCTCCTCCACTACCGGATTGCTGGACCGCTTCGGCCCCGAACGCGTGCGCGACACTCCCATCTCGGAGACCGCGTTCATCGGCCTTGGCATCGGCGCCGCCGTGGAGGGTCTGCGACCCATCGTCGAACTCATGTTCGCAGACTTCTTTGGCGTCTGCATGGATCAGATCTACAACCACATGGCCAAGATCCACTACGAGTCCGGCGGCAACGTGCGAGTGCCGATGGTGCTCATGATGGCGGCCGGCGGTGGGTATTCCGACGGCGCGCAGCATTCGCAGTGCCTATGGGGAACCTTTGCGCATCTGCCAGGGATGAAAGTGGTGGTTCCGTCGAATCCTTACGACGCGAAGGGCCTCATGACGGCTGCCATCGAGAGCGACGACCCGGTCGTCTTCGTGTTCCACAAGGGAGTCATGGGTCTGGGCTGGATGGCCAAGAACGAGCGCTCGATCGGTGCGGTGCCCGAGGAGGAGTATGTGGTGCCGATCGGGAAGGCGCGGGTCGCTCGCGAGGGCACGGATGTCTCGATCGTGACCCTTTCGCTCTCGGTGCACCACAGCCTCGATGTCGCTGAGAAGCTGGAATCGGAAGGCATCAGTGTCGAGGTGATCGACCTCAGGAGCCTGGTTCCTCTCGATAGGGAGGCGATCGTGCGCTCGGTGTCCAAGACGGGCCGCCTCATCGTGGTTGACGAGGACTACCAGTCGTTCGGTCTGTCCGGTGAGGTCATCGCTGTCGTCGCCGAACATGATCCGAGCCTGCTCAAGCGGGTGTCGCGGGTGTGCGTGCCCGATGTTCCCATCCCCTACGCGCGCGCGCTCGAGTATGCGGTGCTCCCCACGCCGGCCCGCATCGAGGCGGCGGTGCGCGACGCCGTGGCGACATGACCGATGTGCTGTTTCCCCTGATGTCTGGGGCCGAGGGTGCAACAGGAGTCATCGTCACGTGGTTCGTCGAATCCGGTGACGAGGTGACACCGAGCACCCTCATCGCCGAGGTCGCCGTGGACAAGGTCGATGCGGAGGTGTATCCGGAAGATTCGGGGATTATCACCCTTCTGGTGGAGGAGAACAGGGAGGTTCGCCAGGGCGCGTTGATCGCACAGGTCAGCTGAACCGTAGGCGGCGCCCGGTCGGCGAATCGGTCTTGCACGAGCGGTGAGTCGGTGGTGGACTGGTCGTAGGCTTGAAGGCTTGGGACGTCGACGTTTGGGGGCGCCATGAACGTTCATCAGCGGGCCCGCTTGGGTTCCACAGCGCGCCCGCTGATGGCGGCGCTCACCGCCGGCTGTTGGTGGCACTGACGCTGACCGGCCCCACCACTGGTCCCGCAGAGGCGTTGGCCGGCCCGTCGCCCGGCACCTTTGCAGGTCAAGGTTTCGACACCTGCGAGGCGCCAGAATCGGACGTGATGACCACCTGGCTGACCAGTTCGCCGTACCGCGCGGTCGGCATCTACATCGGCGGAAACAACCGCGTCTGCCCGACCCAGACTAACTTGACGGCCTCGTGGGTGAACGCCCAGCGCTTGGCGGGGTGGCACCTGTTGCCGATCTACATGGGCTCGCAGCCGTACTGCACCACCTCGGCAAAGATCCACCGGTTCACCGGAGCCAATGCGGCCACCACCGGGCGGGCGGAGGCCTAGGACGCTGTCGTGCAGGCCCGGGCGAAAGGCCTGGCGACTGGCAGCACGATCTTCAGCGACATTGAGGCCTACAGCACCACCGGTCAGGACAACATCACCCATGTAGCTTGCACGCCGGCGGTCACTACGGCCGTGCTGACCTACCAGAGCGCGTGGACCTCGCGCCTGCACGATCTTGGGTTCCTCTCCGGCTTCTACAGCAGCCTCGGTTCAGGTGTGCGGGACCAGGTCGCGGCTTACCTCTCAACGGCCTACGTTCGTCCCGACTATTTGTGGTTCGCCCGCTACGACACGATCGCCACCGTGTCGGACCCGTCCATTCCCAGCAGCTACTGGTTGCACCGCCGAATCAAGCAGTACCGGGGAGGGGCCGACGAGACCTACGGTGGCGAGCTGCTGAACGTGGACCGCGACCTTCTCGACGTCACACCAGTGCCGGCCACTCTCTTCGGCGACTTCACCGGCAACGGGTGGTCGGACCTGTTGGCCCGGCAGGTCTCGAACGGCTCGCTCTACCTCTACCCGGGCAACGGAACGGGGTTGGCCGCCCGCTCGCGGATCGGGGGCGGCTGGAACGTCATGGGCGCGATCACTCGTTTCGGGGACTTCAACCGGGACGGTCATGAGGACGTCATCGCCCGTGAGAACGCCACTGGGGCTCTGTGGCTCTACCTGGGCAACGGGGCCGGGTTCTCATCGCGGCTGAGGGTTGGCTGGGGTTGGAACGGCGTGCACGAGATCACCCCGGTCGGCGACTTCAACGGGGACGGCTATCCCGACCTGCTGGCGGTCCAGAACTCCACCGGCTACCTGTACCTCTACTTGGGACACGGCCCGTCGCTGTCAGCCGGGCGGAAGCTCGGAGGTGGCTGGAACGCGATGAACGAGCTCGTGGGAGTCGGTGACTTCAACCGGGACGGTCACGTTGATCTGATCGCTCGTCACGGTGCCACCGGCGACCTCTGGCTCTACCCGGGCACAGGCACCGGCTTCGGCGCCAGGGTGCGAATTGGCACCGCCTGGAACGGCATGCGCGACCTGGTTGGTGTCGGCGACTTCGACCGGGACGGCTACAACGACGTGCTCGCAGTCGAGACCGCCACAGGCAAGCTGTTCAGGTATCCCGAGCTCGGCACCTCGCTCGGGTCCCGCGTCCAGGTCGGCGCCGGCTGGATCACGGATATGCGGCCGCTGCTCTGACAGAGCTTGACGGCGACGGTGCCGCGATGCGCCCTGGCGGGACGCGGGCTGGACCGGTCGTTGACTAGGCTTAGCCGAATGGGACAGGTCGTGGGTGTGTACCTTGCCGACTCGGCTGGCCGGCCCATGCGTTCGGTCGAGTCAGCCGTGGCGGTGGCCGGTCAGGGGTTGCTCGGAGATCGATACCAGGCCGGCACCGGAGAATGGTCTTACGACCGGAAGATGTACGACGACGTAACGCTCATTGCGGTGGAGGCTTTGGCGGCTGCCGACGCACAACACGCAGTGCAGCTCGCGGCTGGTGCATCACGGCGCAACGTGGAGACCCGCGGCGTCGATCTGGACGCGCTCGTCGGGGTCCGTTTCCGCGTCGGTGAGGTTGAGCTGCGCGGCGAGCGACCGTGCGAACCATGCCGCTATCTGGACGCGGTGACGGGCCAGCCGGCGAAGACGGCGCTGCAGGGTCGCGGTGGTCTGCGGGCGACGGTTCTGCGCGGCGGCCAACTGCGGGTCGGTGACCGCGTCGTGGTGAACCCGGCGCAGCCCGCCGCGCAGCTTGACGTGACAGGGAGATAGTGATTGCTGGGACTGGGTTTCGGCGTCAGAGCGGTGGGCGCCCGCCTCCGTGACGGGGCCTATCGCCCGAACGGGTCATCTCTGGGAGGTGGCCACCTCGCGCACCGCGGCCGCCACAGCGGGAGCCACGCTGGCGTCGAAGACGCTGGGGACGATGTAGCTGGAGTTGAGCTGGTCGGGCTGGACCTTGTCGGCGATGGCATGGGCGGCGGCGATCAGCATCTCATCGGTGATGTCTGAGACGCCTGAGTCGAGCAGGCCACGGAAGAACCCGGGAAAGACGAGCACATTGTTGATCTGGTTCGGGTAGTCCGAACGTCCGGTAGCCACCACTGCGGCGTACTCGCTGGCTGCAACGGGGTCCACCTCGGACACGGGGTTGGCCAGCGCGAAGACGATGGCTTTCTCGGCCATGGTCGCGATGTCCTCCCCGGTCAGCAGGTTGGGAGCCGAGACGCCGATGAAGACGTCCGCCCCGACCAGGACCTCTTTCAGGGAGCC
>DAITND010000119.1:0-7677 GCA_036834825.1 Dermatophilaceae bacterium | reverse complement strand
CGCGGCGGAACCTCTCGACGAAGGACTCATCCTTGGCAAGGTCGGCGCGCATGACTTTGAGCGCGACCTGGCGGTCGAGGCGTTGGTCCATGGCGATGTAGACAGTCGCCATCCCGCCATCGGCCAGGTGCGAGAGTATGCGATAGCGCCCGTCGAGGACGCGACCGATGAGGGAGAAGGGAGCCGGGGAAGACACGTGGCGAGTCTACGGAACTCTGCGGGCTCTCGCCGCAGGGCCATCGCGAGAGTGTGCGAGGTCATCTTGGCGGGCCCTGCCCAAGCTCGTGCATCCACGTGATTTGCCCCGTGCCCAGAGCGTGACAGTCTTGAGCCGTGGCTAATGACATCAATGCGGACGCGCCCGCCGATGACGACCTCGAAAAGCTCGTGGGGGACTGGCTCACCGTCCCTGACATCGGTGAACGGATGGGACTACGACTCAGCGACGTTCGGCAGATGATCGAGGACCGACAGGTCCTCGGGGTGAGGATCGGCCCCCGCAACGTGATGTCGGTGCCGTCCAAATTCTTCAACGAGGAGGGGCCGTTGCCCGAGCTCCCCGGCACGTTCACGGTTCTTGGCGACAGCCGGATGAGCGATGCACAGATTCTGAGATGGCTGTTCACCCCCGATGAGACCCTTCCGGTTCAGGGTGCTCCCATGGACGCGCTCCTGGCCGGTTTCAAGACCGAGGTACGCCGCCGCGCCATGGAAGCGGCCTACTGATCGTGACAGCCAACTGATCGTGGGGGCCGGCTGGAAGCACGCCTCGTATGCCGCGATGCTGGCTTTCGTTCTGATCGGGACCCTGCCTCTGCACAGGTACTACCGCTTGAGCGTCCTTCGCCAGCCGTTGCGTCTGTTCCTGGCGATCGTCCCGGTTGCCATGCTCTTCGTTGCCTGGGACCTGGTGGCCACCGCGGCGGGACAGTGGCGTTTCGACCCTGCTCAGACGCTGGCCGTGCGGTTGTGGGGACTGCCTCTGGAGGAGTACGCATTCTTCGTGGTGATCCCCCTTGCCGGGATCCTGACCTTCGAAGCAGTGACCGTCGTATGGTCCCGGCGCCGCGCGCCATGAACCCCAGATGAGCTCCTACACCGCCGCCGCCACCGTCGCCGTGCTGGCGGCGATCCTTGCGGACCTCATCGTTTTGCGGACGGCACTGGTGCGCTCACGCGTCTGGTGGACGGCATACGCCATCATTGTGGTGTTCCAGCTCATCACCAACGGCTGGCTGACCGGTCGCGGCATCGTCAGATACAGCGATGACGCCATCTTGGGTTCGGGGCGGATCGTGTTCGCCGGCGACGGCCGCCTTGCCTATGCGCCGGTCGAGGATCTGGCCTTCGGGTTCGCGCTGGTCCTGCTCAGCTGCGCCGCCTGGGTGTGGATCGGCGCGAGAATCCGATCGACTCACTAAGTCCAGCGCTCGACGCGCGGGCTGCCACATGTCCGGCCGTGGCCATTCGTTGCCAGGGCGGCACGACCAGACGGCGCTCGAACACGTTGAAGTCGTTGTCGATCACGCGATGCAGGATCCGCCGGTAGAGCGTGAACGCCAGCTCCAGGCATGGCTTGCTGCGGGAGTCGACCATCCTCAGTCCCGGTTTGGCGATGACATAGAGGTCGAGGCCGCGGCGTACCTCGAAAGCGACCAGGGAGCGCACCTGTTGTGACGGCACCCCTGTGTGAACAGCCCGGGCGAGCATGGCCTCGTCGACCCCGAAACGCGCAAGGTCTGCTTGCGGCAGATAGATCCGGCCCCGGCCATGGTCCTCACCGATATCGCGGATGAAGTTGGTCAGCTGGAAGGCCTCGCCCAGTGCTGCCGCACGGGCCAGTGCGTCGGGCCCCCTGGCCCCCAGCAGCGGCGCCATCAGCTCACCGATGACGGCTGCGCTGCCGCGCATGTAGCCACGAAGGTCCTCCCAGGTGGCGTAACGGGAAATCGTCAGATCCATGACCATCGAGTCGAGGAACTCCTGCAGCAGATCGGGTTCGAGCCCGACAGCGCGGATCGTGTGCCACGTCGCGTTCAGCACGGGTTGCCCAGGGTCAGGTCGGGATGCGGATCGCATCGTGACCATGGCCTGGTCGCGCCAGGCGAGCAACGTCGCAGGGTCAGGACTGGTGGGTGCGTCCACCAGCTCGTCGGCCACCCGGGCGAAGGCGTACAGAGCCCACACATCGGGTCGTCGGTGGCGCGGCAGCAGGAGGGTGGCCAGGTAGAAGGTGCGACCGTGAACCGCGTGAATCCGCCGGCAGTGCTCGTAGGCCGCAGTCAGTTCCGGCGCCAAGTCGCTCAACGCCAAGCCAGGGAGCGATAGGCCCGATCGCGGCCCGTCAGGCGTTCGGCGGCGAGGCGTCCACTGATCAGTACCATGGGCACGCCAACCCCGGGTGTGGTGCTCGCGCCGGCGAAGACGACGTTGTCGCCGAGCCAATTGGTGGAACGGAAGGGGCCGGTCTGGCCAATGGTGTGGGCGGCCGCGAACGGCGTGCCAGCCCCGAGTCCGCGATCGGCCCAGTCCGCGGGGGTGATCAGCAGCTCGGCGTCGATGGCCTCCCCGAAGCCCCGATAGCCAGCGTCCTGCACGGCGTTGAGCATGGACTCGCGGTAGGGACCACGCAGCCTGGCCCAGTTCAGCGGCTTGGCGTGGTCGAGGTTTGGTGCCGGGAAGAGCACGTATGCGGCGCTGCTGCCAGGCGGTGCCAGCCCGGGGTCGGTGACCGACGGCAACGAGATCATGAAGGAGGGGTCGCGCATCAACCGCCCGGCGTCGAGGTCATCGAAGACCTGGGACCAGGGGCGGCCGAATTGCATCGTGTGGTGTGCCGCATCGGGCCAGGTGGCCTTCACACCTGCCGCAAGGACCACGCATGACGGTGAGTATCGCGTCCTGGCGGCACGCCCCGTCAGCGAGCGCGGACCTGACCGGTCCAGGACCTCGAGGGCGGCGGGCCGGTCAAGGGTCATGACCACGGCATCGGGAGCCCAGGTGCGGCCGTCCAGACTCTGCAGTCCGATGACCCGATCGCCGCTCCAGGTCGTCGTCGTGACCCGGGTGTCGTAGACGAACTCGACGCCGGCCTTGCGTGCTGCTGCTTCCATCGCGGTGGGCAGGGCATTCATCCCGCCCACGGGATAGGACACGCCCTCGACCAGGTCCATGTAGGAGATGACCGCATAGATGGCCAGTGCCCTGGCGGGTGAGACACCGGCATACATGGCCTGAAAGCTGAAGATCCGTTGCAGCCGCTCGTCGCGGAAGTAGCGGGCGACGGTGGGAGCCAGTCGTGAGAAGCCGCGCAGGGCGACGAGCTTGGCCAGTGATGAGCCGACCAGGTCGACCGGGGA
This sequence comes from Dermatophilaceae bacterium, assembly GCA_036834825.1. Lineage (GTDB taxonomy): Bacteria > Actinomycetota > Actinomycetes > Actinomycetales > Dermatophilaceae > UBA4719. The sequence continues at coordinate 4,318 of DAITND010000119.1, read as the reverse complement.
GTCGAAGTTGCGGTCGATGAAGTCGCGCATCTGCAGGCGATACAGGCGAGTCACGAACTCGACGTAGCGCCGGTAGCCGTCGGCGTCTGAAGGACCCCGGGATCCGCTGAAATCACGGATACGGTCCGTCATCGCGTCGACATCACTGGTGATTGACAGTGCGGTGCCGTCAGCGAACTGGGCCAGATAGGCAGGATCAAGGCGGCGCAGGGTGACCCAGTCGGACAGTGACTCGCCCAGTGCCGCGAAGCAGTCGGCAAGAAGGTCCGGCATCGTGAGGACCGTCGGCCCGGTGTCGAGGTGGTAGGTCCCTGTTCCCGATGCCGGCAGGCAGACTCGTGCCGCACAGCCGCCGGGGGTGCTCGCGGCCTCCAGGACGGTTACCCGACGGCCAGCCCCAGCCAGATGCATTGCGGCGGACAGCCCCGCGAGGCCGGCGCCGATCACCACCACGTGCTCAGGTGTCGCGGCGGGACCCGAACGCGTCGTCGCTGGACCGCTCACGTGGAGCGGGCGGTCGAGACGTCGATGAGAGCGTCCAATACGTCCCGTCCCTGCTCGGTCAGCCCCGTGGCCGCGTGAAGGGCCGTGCGAGCCGACGCGCTCAGGTCACGGATCACCTTTTCGACGCGTTCGGGGGCACCGCTGGCGGTGATCATGGCACGCAGCTCATCAATGCCGGGCTCGTCCAGGTCCGGCGCGCCGAGCAGCTTGTCGAACAAATCCGCTGTGCTCGGGTTTGCCTGGTCCAACGTCAGGGCGACCAGGACCGTGCGCTTGCCCTCACGCAGGTCGTCACCGGCCGGTTTGCCCGTATGCGCGGGGTCTCCGAAGACACCCAGCAGGTCGTCTCGAAGCTGGAAGGCCTCGCCGAGGTCCAGTCCGTAGGTCGAGAGCGCGGCGCGGTCGGGCGCGCTGACATCGGCAGCTGCGGCTCCGATGAGCAGGGGGTGCTCGATGGTGTACTTGGCGCTCTTGTATCGAATCACTTTGCGGGCGCGGGCAACTCGCTGATCGGTGCTCAGATCGTCCCAGCCGCGAGCGGACTCCAGGACGTCGAGGAACTGCCCCCCCATCAGCTGCGTGCGCATCCGGTCGAAGATCGGACGGGCGCGAGTGAGCTCGCTGGCGGGCAGCCCCGACGTCGCAAAGAGTTCGTCGCTCCAGATCAGGCAGAGGTCTCCGCCCAGGATGGCCCCGGCGACGCCGAAGCGGTCGCCGCTGCCGGCCCAGCCAGCGGCCGTATGTTCATCGGCCAGACGCCGGTGTGCCGCGGGCATCCCGCGCCGGGTGTCGCTGTCGTCCATGACGTCGTCGTGCAGCAGGGCCGCGGCCTGGAAGAACTCCATCGCGGTCGCGGCGCGGATGACAGCCTCGTTGTCCGGCCCGCCGCCAGCGCGATAGCCCCAGTAGAGGAATGCCGCCCGAAGTCGTTTTCCACCCTGCAGCAGAGCACCGACCGCCGCCACCAACGGGGTGAGCTCGTCGCCGATCTCGGAGAGGACCCGCGCCTGGGCGGAGATTTCGGCATCGACAGCGACCTGCACGCGTGCGCGCAGGTCACTGGTGTCCAGTGGATTCGACAAGCGGTCCTCTCGGATGCTGAGTTGACTCAGCCTACGTGCTGCCCGGTCGCATAGTCTGGCCGGTATGGCGCACGGAACCTCATCGACGATGCCTCAGGCTGAGCACTTGACCCGCTCGATTCCGCGGATGCTCGAGCAGGAGGGAACGTCATACAGCTTCGAGTTCTTCCCGCCGAAGGACGACGCGGGTGAGCAGACGCTTTGGGAGGCGATTCGTCATCTGGAGCGTATCCGTCCGACGTTCGTCTCGGTGACTTATGGGGCTGGTGGTTCCACCCGTGAGCGCACGGTGCGGGTGACGGGCAGGATCGCACTCGAGACCACCCTGACGCCGATGGCTCATCTAACCTGCGTCGGGTCATCGGTGGCCGAGCTGCGTCAGGTTGTGGGGGAGTACGCCGATGCGGGGGTCCGCAACGTGCTGGCTCTGCGCGGAGACCCGCCCGGTGGCCCCGGTACCCCATGGATCCCCCACGCAGAGGGCCTCAGCCATGCGGACGAGCTCGTCGCCCTGATCCGGTCGCTGGGCAACTTCACCGTCGGCGTCGCTGCGTTCCCCGACAGGCATCCTGAGTCCTCCAGTCTCGACCAGGACGCTGACGTGCTCGTGCGCAAGGCCGACGCCGGGGCGGAGTTCGCGGTCACCCAGTTCGTCTTTGACGCCGACAGCTATGTGCGGCTTCGCGACCGGGTCGTCGCCCGCGGACGCGACCTGCCGATCATCCCGGGGCTCATGCCGGTGACGAGCTTCTCGCAGGTAAGCCGGATGGCCAAGATGTCCGGGACGCCTCTGCCAACTGCTGTGGTCTCGCGGCTGCAGGCGGTGGGCGATGACCCCGGCGCGGTCCGCGAGGTGGGTGTGGAGATCGCCACGGAGCTCTCTCAGCGGCTGTTGGCCGAGGGCGCACCGGGCCTGCATTTCTACACGATGAACCGCTCGCCGGCCACGCTCAGGGTCTATGCCAACCTTGCTGGTGAGAACGTCCAGCACGTGTGATCGTTGCCTCAGGCGACCTCGGCAGGGTGGCCTCCGGTGAGCCTCAGTAACTCGTCGTAGGAGGTTGGGAAGACCGTGCGCGGGTGGCCGGCGGCGGCCCATACCTGGCTGTAGCGGCTGAGCGAGACGTCGACGACGGTCTCGATGGGATGGCTGGGGGCTATCGGCGCCACGCCTCCGATCGTGAATCCCGTGTGCTTACTGACGAACTCGGCGTCGGCGAGGGAGATCGCCCTGAACTCCAGCAGGTCTGCGACCCTGAGGGTGTCGACCCGGTGGGCTCCTGAGGCCAGGACCAGCAATGGCCAGATTGTTTCGTCGTCGCGATAGGCCCGAAAGACCAGGGAGTTGGCGATCTGGGCGATCTCGATCCCCAGCGCATCGGCGGCCTGCCGTGCAGTTTTCGCAGCGTCGTCCAGGACGGTGATCTGACCGCGGACACCGAAGGACGCCAGTGCGGCGGCCACGCGACGCACGCAGGGATTGTCGATAACGTTCCCGGGACTCGGATCGGTCATGTGCGCACGTTAGCCAGCCTGGGTCCTGTCCGGAAGAGCACAACCCACACATCGGGTATTGACGGGCTGTCGGAGTCGCGGTGTACCTTTGGATTAGTCGAACACACGTTCTAGAATTTCGCGTTCGACCGGTACGTCTGGTTCTGCGGCGGGCGCCTCGACCCCGTCCGTCGCAGGCCGGACGGAGCCGCTGATTTCAACCTCCCGCCTAGTCCGAAGGAGCCGACCATGGTGCGTCGCTATGAGGAATCCATCGAGGTCCGGGCCGGTGAAGGCGCCGTCGGCCTTAACGACAACACGGCGACTAGGTCGCGAGCGCCACGAGAAGGCTGTGCTGGCATCGACGTCCAGGAGCCGCCGCCCTCAGCCTTCCTGTGGCGCGGTCGGCTTTACATCGTCCGTGACGTGATCGGGCACTGGCAAGAGCGCAAGGCCTGGTGGCGTGAGGCCCTCGATCCCGATGAGGAGATCGCGGCCCGTGGGCTGGACTGCCTCGAACACGAGGTATGGCGGGTGGAAGCCAGCCCCGGTCGCCTCGCTGGCACCGGGGTCTATGACCTGGGTATGGACGGGCTCGCGCGCAGCTGGAGACTCCTGCGCGTGGCGGACTAGGTGGTGTGCTCATGACGACTCGAACCTCCAGCGCGCCGCGGGCGCCCTTGGCCAGCACGGCACTGGACCTGCTCGACCGATCCCGGGCCAGTCTGCTGTCGGCCTGCCACGCAGACACCATCGCCGGGCGCTACGTCGAGGCTCACCTGGCTGCGTTGCGCGCTGCAGCTGCGTTGTTGGCTGCTCGTAGCAAGCCCAGCCGGAGCTCACAGCTGCGCAGCGTGTGGGAGCTGCTGCCGCAGGTGGCTCCAGAGCTGACCGAGTGGGCGGTGTTCTTCGCCGCCTCGGCCAGACGTCGCGCGGCGTTCGAGCGAGGTTCGGCCGGGCCGGGTGCGCGCGAAGCCGATGACCTTCTACGGCAGTCCGAGACCTTCTTCGAACTGGTTCAGGGGGGACTCGGCCTTCCCATGAGCCGGCCGTTGCCCGAGTTCATGGCGGTGACCAAGGCGACATGAGTGATGCCTTCGCCCACCTGCACGTCGCGTCCGGTTTCTCGTTGCGTTACGGCGCGTCGACTCCGGCAGCGTTGGTGGAACGTGCCTCGGCGCTAGGCCAGCCCGCGCTGGCCCTGACCGACCGCGACGGACTCTATGGCGCGGTGCGTT
>DAITND010000118.1:0-7687 GCA_036834825.1 Dermatophilaceae bacterium | reverse complement strand
GCTTCTCACCGGCCGCGCGTGCCTCCGAGCGACTGGCCACCGTCGGCTGAGCGACCTGACGTAGCTACTGCACGACGCTGACGATTAACGGCCGTCACGTTGAACGCCGCCGCCATGGCAGCTACCCATGCCGAACCGAGCATGAAGCCGCCCCAGACGTCGGATGGGTAATGAACGCCGAGAGCGATGCGTGAGAAACCGATCGCCAGGACGGCGAGCACGGCATATGTCACGACGACTCTGCGCCACGGTCCATAGAGGATGGGCACCAAGACGAGCAGAAGCACCTCATACCCGGCCACCGCGCCCTGGGCGTGAGCACTCGGGAAGCTCAGCCCACGTGCGCGGGCGACCGGGTCGGCCAGAACCGGCCGCAGTCGATGGACGGCCGTTTTGACCATGACGTTCAAGAGCGATGATCCGGCCGCGGTAATCACCACGAACAGGGCAAGCCGGGGCAACCGACGCCAGAGCAACCAGCCCACGGACAGCGTCAGGACCACAGCCCAGACCGCGCCCGAGCCCGAGTTGCTGATCAGCTGCATCGCGGCCACGAAGCCTGGGCGGGCCACCGCGTATCGGTGCAGGCTGTCGCGCGCGCCACGATCGAGCCTCAACAGCGGTGCCCATCTGTCCTCCACCAGCAACAGCGTCAGACCAAACGGGAACACCAGCAGAGCCAGCGATACCGCGGCCAGGACGACTCGGACATCGAGTCGGGCGCTCGGCTCGCCCGATGACGTGGAGGCCACCTCAGGTGCGTTGGGCATGACGGTCCTCCTGACTCCCCCGCAAGGACGCAGCCAGACCCAGCGCACGACCAGATGTCAGCCGCTCAGGGACGACGGTGTACCAACAACGGCAGCACCATCGACGCCTTGGCCTGGCGAAGATGCGCCGCAGCCACCGTGATCGGCCACTGCGAGGACGATGCATCGACCACGAGCAGCACCACCTTGCCTTGAACCGCCCGCGCCAGCTCATCGGTGACGCAGATGGAGTCCCGCCACAGTGCAGCCTCCTGCGGCGAGGACAGGTCGTCAGGTGCACCGGAGTCGATGGCGACGCGCAGGTCCGCGCGACCCAGCTGGCCCACCACAGCCAGATGGTCGGCCAGCCCACCTGTCATCACAGGGAAGCCGGACGCAGGCAGTGAGACAACGACCTCCGGACGCGAAGGCCAGGAGTCACGCCAGTGACCAAGCGCGGCCACAGCCGCGTTGCAGAGCTCCTGGGTCGGTGGGCTGTCCCGGGCGAATGTCGACGCGACCAGCTCGCGCCACTCGGGGGCGTCGGCGTAGACAATGGCCCGACCCGTCTGCGCCATCAGCCCCGGCGGAATCCGGCCTCTGGTGCCGAACGCTCCCCCCGGCCACATCTTGCGTGGCTCCAAGACGGTGACCTCGCCCCTCAACCGGCGGGTCACCGCCTCGACGGTGCCTGGCTCGGGTCGGCCTTGTAGAGGCTGCGGCAGATGACCAAGACAGACGGAGCATCGTCCACAGGGCTGGGCGCTGGGGTCATCCAGGGACTCCTGCAACAGCTGCATCAGACAGCGCTGGCCGCGTGTGTAGGCACGCATAATGTCCGCTTCTCGGCGCCTGGTGGCGATGATGGCGTCGTAGTGCGCCTGGTCATAGACCCACTGCGCCCCGGTCGGGTGCCAGCCGCCCTGGACCCGCTCGACGGCGCCGTCCACGGCAAGCTGCTTGAGCATCAGCTCAACACGTCCACGCCGCAGCCCCGTCTCGGCCTCGAGCGCCGTAACGGTGGCCGGCTGGTCGCCGTCATAGGCCGAGAGGCCCGCCAGTAGGCGCTCCACCTGTGCCCGGTCGGGGATCGTTGCCGTCGCAAAATAGTTCCACACGCCCGCATCGGCATCCGAGGGGAGCAGCGTCACCAGGGCGTGGTCGATACCCCGGCCGGCACGTCCCACCTGCTGGTAGTACGAGACCGGCGACGGCGGCGAGCCGACGTGAACGACGAAGCCCAGGTCGGGCTTGTCGTAGCCCATGCCCAGCGCGGAGGTGGCAATCAGCGCCTTGAGCCGGTTGCCGTGTAGCGCATCCTCGAGCCGCTCGCGCTCGCTGGACTCCAGACCGCCGGTGTATGCCGCAACCCTGCAGCTGTCTCCGTGGACGAACTGCACCGCGGCAGCGAGGCGTTCGGCATCAGCCACGGTCAGGGTGTAGACGATCCCGGAGCCTTCGAGCCGTGGCAGGTGATCGACCACCCAGGCAAACCGTTCGATCGGGGAGAGTGCATCCACCACCGTCAGCTGAAGGCTGCCGCGTGCCAGCGGACCACGCAGGACCAGGGTCGCCTCGCCGAGCTGAGCCGCGACGTCCGAGGTCACCCGCGCGTTGGCGGTTGCCGTGGTGGCCAGCACCGGAGTCTGCGGATTGAGCGTCCGCAGGACGTCGGCGACCCGCCGGTAGTCGGGCCGGAAGTCATGCCCCCAGTCGGACACCGCGTGGGCCTCGTCGATGACCAGCAGCCCGAGCCGTCCGGCCAGCTCATCGAGCACCCGCCGACCGAAACCGGGGTTGGCCAGCCTCTCCGGGGAGACCAGCAGGACGTCAAGCTCATCAGCGCGCAGCGCAGCCTCTACCTGGGACCAGGCATCCATGTTCGAGGAGTTCAGCGTTGCCGCCCGAAGCCCAGCCCGACCCGCTGCGCCGACCTGGTCGCGCATCAGCGACAGCAAGGGTGAGACCACCAGTGCCGGGCCGAAACCTTCACGGCGCCGGATGGCCGTGGCAGCCCAGTAGACCGCCGACTTCCCCCAGCCGGTGGCCTGAACAACGAGAACCCTGGCTGCCGGCTCGCACAGAGCCGCCACAGCCAGTGCCTGGTCATCTCGCAGGACAGCACCCTGCCCGGCGATCGCCGCTATCACTGCAGCGGCAACAGCCGACCGTTCGGGACTCAGGGTTGCAGGCATGGGATCGACCCTAGGTGGCGCGGCGCACACCCTCGTCCGTCGTCCACCACCCAGATCCTGTAAGGCCCCGATGCCCGAACCCTCACAGGGCCGGGACCGCCTCGAGCTCGTCATCAGTTGCGGCGCCGCTGAACTGCGCGGCATACAGCCGGTGGTAGGCACCGCCGGCGGCAAGCAGCTGAGTATGGGTTCCATGCTCGACGATTGCGCCCTCGACCATGACGACGATCCGGTCGGCGTCACGGATGGTGGACAGCCGGTGGGCGATCACGAAGCTGGTGCGCCCCGTACGCAGCGCCTCCATGGCCCGCTGCACGAGCGCCTCGGTCCGGGTATCCACCGAGCTCGTCGCCTCGTCCAGGATCAGGATCGCCGGATCGGCCAGGAAAGCACGCGCGATCGTCAACAGCTGGCGCTGCCCCGCGCTGACGCTGGCACCGTCGTCATCTATCACCGTGTCGTAGCCCTGCGGCAAAGTCCGTACGAAATGATCGACATATGCCGCATCAGCCGCCTGGCTGATCTGCGCCTCGGAGGCGTCCTCTGCGCCATAAGCGATGTTCTGGTGAATGGTCCCGCCGAACAGCCAGGTGTCCTGCAGGACCATGCCAAACTCCGCTCGCAGGTCCTCGCGGGCCAGGTCGCGGACGTCAACACCATCCAGGGTGATCCGACCCCCATCCACCTCGTAGAAGCGCAACAAGAGGTTGGCCAGCGTGGTCTTCCCGGCACCGGTGGGCCCGACGATGGCGATGGACTGGCCCGGCTCGGCGACCAGGTCCAGGTGCTGGATGAGTGGCCGCGCAGGGTCGTAGGAGAAGGACACATCCTCGAAGGCGACCCGGCCGAGGACCTGTTTTGGGGCCACCGACGGGCTAGCATCGGCCGACTGCTCCGGAGCGTCCAGCACCTCGAAGACCCGCTCAGCCGAGGCCACTCCGCTCTGCAGCAGGTTGGCCATCGAGGCAACCTGGGTCAACGGTTGGCTGAACTGTCTGGAGTACTGGATGAAGGCCTGGACGTCGCCGAGACTGATCGCGCCGGAAGCCACCTTCAGTCCTCCGATCACGGCAATGGCGACATAGTTGAGATTGGCCACGAACATCATGGCCGGCATGATCAGGCCCGAGATGAACTGCGCCTTGAAACTCGAGACGTAGAGCTTCTCGTTGAGCTCGCGGAATGCGGCCACGCTCTCGTCTGTGCGGCCGAAGACCTTGACCAGCTCGTGGCCGGTGTAGGCCTCCTCGATGTGAGCGTTCAGCTTGCCAGTGGTCGACCACTGGCCGACGAACTGGGGTTGAGAGCGCTTGGCGATGGTCATCGTGATGAGGGCGGACACTGGCACCGTTATCAGGGCCACCAGGGCCAGGATCGGCGAGACGTAGATCATCATCGCGATGACGCCGATGACCGTGAGCAGGGATGTGAGCAGCTGGCTCATGGTCTGCTGAAGGGACTGGGCGATGTTGTCGATGTCGTTGGTGACCCTGCTCAGCAGCTCGCCGGTCGGGGTGGAGTCGAAGTAGGAAAGCGGCATGCGGCCAAGCTTCGACTCGACGTCAGCCCTCATCGCATAGACGGTGCGCTGCACGATCACCGTCACGACGCGGCCCTGGGTCCAGGACAGGAGCGAGGCTGCGACATACAGCACGAGAACGACCAGCAGGACATGGCCGACGACGGCGAAGTCGACGCCACGCCCCGGCACCACATCCATGGCCGAGACCATGTCCGCGATCTTGCCCTGCCCGCTGGCTCGCAGATGAGCGACGGCTTGGGCCTTGGTCACCCCGGCCGGCAGACGTCCACCGACCAACCCTGTGAAGATCAGGTCGGTGGCGGTACCCAGGATCTTGGGGCCGATGACTGACAGGGTCACGCTGACGGCTGCGAGCGCGCCTGCAGCCGCGACCAGCCGGCGGTCGCCGCGCAGCCTGGCGACCAGCCGGCGCAGCGACACCTTGAAGTTCAGGGCCTTTACCGCAGGCCCTGCCCCCATGTGGCCCAACGGACCCCGGGCGGCTGGAGCGGGCCTGGACTCTGATGGCTTCGAGGCTGTACTCATGCCGCCTCTTCCTCGCTCAGCTGGGACAGCACGATCTGGCGGTACGTCTCGCAAGAGGACATCAGCTCAGAGTGAGTGCCCGTTCCCACGACCGCACCCTGGTCCAGGACGATGATGCGGTCCGCGCGGCGGATGGTGCTGATCCGCTGCGCCACGATGATCACCGTGGCTCGGTCAGTGATGGTCGACAACGCTGCCCGCAGCCGCGCGTCCGTGTCGTAGTCGAGTGCCGAGAACGAGTCGTCGAACAGGTAGATGTCCGGAGCCTTGACCACGGCACGGGCAATGGCCAGTCGCTGTCTCTGCCCACCGGAGACGTTCGTGCCGCCCTGGGATATCACCGAGTCCAACCCATCCGGCATCGCCTCCACGAACCCGCGGGCCTGGGCGATCTCCAGCGCGGCCCAGAGCTCGTCCTCGGTGGCATCGGCCTTGCCATAGCGCAGGTTGGTCGCGACCGTGCCGCCAAACAGGTAGGGACGTTGCGGGATCAGGCCGATGGAGGACCTCAGATCCTTCGGGTCCAGGGCTCGGATGTCTAGGTCGTCGAGCAGCACCATCCCGGTGGTGACGTCCACCAGCCGCGGGATGAGGTTGAGCAAAGTCGACTTCCCGCTGCCCGTCGATCCCACGATCGCGGTCGTCTCCCCCGGCCGGGCCACCAGGCTGACCCCGTGCAGAACTGCCTCCTGAGCCCCCGGGTAGCTGAATGACGCCTCACACAGCTCCACGACGCCGGTGCGAAGGCTGCGCACCTGCGGTTCGGCCGGTGCCCGCACACTCGGGACGGTGTCGAGCACCTCCTTGATCCGTTCGGCGCTGACCTCTGCGCGAGGCAGCATCACGAACATGAAGGTCGCCATCATGACGGACATCAAGATCTGCATGAGATAGCTCAGGAAGGCCGTCAACGTACCGATCTGCATCTGCCCGCTCGCAATGCGATGGCCCCCAAACCACATCACGGCGACGCTGGAGACGTTCATGATGAGCATCACGGTGGGGAACATCAACGCCATGAGCCGGCCCACCCGGACGGACACATCCATCAGGTCGGTGCTGGCACCGTCGAAGCGAGCTCGTTCGTGAGTGTCCTTCACGAAGGCCCGGATGACGCGAACACCACCGATCTGCTCGCGCAGGATCCGGTTGAGCAGGTCGATCTTGGCCTGCATCGAGCGGAACAACGGCCGCATCCGCGCGATGATCAACGCGACGCACACCAGCAGGACCGGCACGATGACCAGCAGCAGAGACGACAGGACCACATCCTGGCGCAGGGCCATGATGATGCCGCCAACGCACATGATCGGCGCCGCAATCATCATCGTGAAGGTCAGCAGTACCATCATCTGGACCTGCTGGATGTCGTTGGTGGACCTAGTGATCAGAGACGGCGGGCCGAAACGGCCGACCTCCTGTGCCGCGAAGGACTCGACTTTGACAAAGACCGACTCGCGCAGGTCCCTGCCCAGCGCCATCGCCGTGCGTGCCCCGAAATAGACCGCCGCGGCGGCACACAGGATCTGCAGCACGGTAACGGTCAGCATCACGGCGCCGGTGCGGACGATGTATCCGGTGTCGCCGGTGACGACTCCCTGGTCGATGATCTGTGCGTTCAGCCCGGGCAGATACAGGCTGGCGATCGTCTGGATGAGCTGAAAGAGCACGATAAGGACGATGGGCTGTCTGTAGGGACCAAGATGTGAGCGCAGAAGCGAGACGAGCACGGGAAGGTCAGCCCGCCAAACCGCGCCGGGCCGCACGGCGCGCGGCCTCTTCTTCGTCCAGGGCGGTCGCCTCTTCGAGCGTCGGCGCCGCCCCCCCCAGACGGGCCGGCAGGTACTTCAGCTCGTTGCTCGGAACAGCCGGGTAGGCCTCCTGTGCGGCGTGCAGCAGATCGGTCATCGCGGCCCGGAGCTGCAGGTTGATCTTATCGGCGTCGACCTGGCGCTCGGCCACGATCGACTCGCCCACGCTGAGTGTGATCGGCACATTCGTGCGGCCCAGCCGCTTGGGGTGGCCCTTGGTCCACACCCGCTGCGACCCCCAGATGATCATCGGCAGCACCGGCACCGCGGCCGCCTGAGCCATCCGGACCGCGCCGCTCTTGAAAGCCTTGAGCTCGAACGAACGCGAGATGGTCGCCTCTGGAAACACCCCGACGATCTCCCCCGCCTTAAGCGCACTAACCGCCTCACGGAACGACGCCGCGCCCGCTGTCCGGTCCACCGGGATGTGGTGCATGCCACGCATCAGCGGACCGCTGATCTTGTGGCGGAAGACGTCGTCCTTGGCCATGAAACGCACCAGGCGTTTGCTGGGGATCGCGACCAGACCGGCATAGGCGAAGTCGAAGTAGCTCAGGTGGTTGCTCACCAGGACCGCCCCCCCGGAGGTCGGGATGTTCTCGGCACCGCTGATCGTGATCTTCAGACCCTGCGCTGCGAACAACGTCCGGGCGATCCATATGACGGGGGTGTAGACCGGCTCCATTGGTCCACCGTAAGGGATCACGCACGTCCAGTGAGCAGGCAGCCACCCTGTCTGGCCAGCCGGGCGCCGCACTAGGCTTCCCGAGTGCGCGAACACATCCAGGCGAAATGGGGTCTCCATTTAGGTACTCTTGGAGCGTGGAGTACCCCGCGTGAGCCCGGCGGCCGGGCGGGACTACC
>DAITND010000117.1:0-7916 GCA_036834825.1 Dermatophilaceae bacterium | reverse complement strand
CCATCACCATCCGCCGGGTGCCCATCGAGTTCATGGAGATCGAGCTCGCGCTGCTCGAGGGCATGGGCATGAAGTACCTGATCACCCCCGAGTACCGCTCCGCAAACGGCCTGACCCGCCTGGTCGACCTGACCACCATCGCCGGCCCACTCGTGGCCCCCGCCGACAAGATCCACCCGATGCCGTTCCCGGGTCTCAACATCGACAACCTGCCCTTCTTTGCGATCATCGCGGCCAGCTCAACCGGCACCACGATGATCCACGACTGGGTCTACGACAACCGTGCCATCTATCTGACCGAGCTCACCAAGGTCGGCGTCAAGGTTCAGCTGCTTGACCCACATCGGGTGTTGATCACCGGGCCCACGCGCTGGCGCGCTGCCGAGGTCATCTGCCCGCCGGCACTTCGTCCAGCAGTGGTCATCCTGGTGGCGATGCTCGCGGCTCCGGGCACCTCGGTCCTGCGCAACGTCTACGTCATCAACCGCGGCTACGAGGACCTGGCCACGCGTCTCAACGCGCTGGGCGCGACCATCGAGACCTTCCGCGACATCTGATTCGGCCGTGATCCAGAAGGCCACCGGCTCCATCTGAGCTCAGCGCCCGTTGAGGCGTGCGGGCTCAGCACTTGGCGAGGTGGCTCAGCGCAGCGCCCAGCGAGGTGGCAATGGCGTCCGGGGTCAGCCCGATCTGGTCCAGAACCTGGCTGCGGGAAGCGTGGCTCAAGAACTTCTTGGGTATGCCATAACAGTGAACAGCCGCCTGGCACCCCGCCTGACTGGCAGCCAACGTCACCGCCGATCCGATACCCCCGGACACCAGGTTGTCCTCGATCACCGCGACAGCCTTGGCATCGCCGGCTGCCAGGATCAGGTCCGGGCTGACCGGCAGCACCCAGCGGGGGTCAACCACGCGCACCGAATATCCCTGGGCTTCGAGCTTTTCGGCCACGCTGACCGACGTGGACGCCATCGCACCGACGCCCACCATCAGCAGATCCACGGCGCCGGGACCGGATTCGCACAAGACGTCGAGGCTACCGAGCTGACGCACCCGGGCGACGGGGTCGGCGACGTCACCCTTGGGGAAACGCAACACCGTGGGGCCGTCCGAGACGTCGACCGCCTCGCGCAGCTGTCGGCGCAGCTGGTCGCCGTCGCGGGGGGCGGCCAGCCGAAGGCCTGGCACCACCGAACAGATCGTCATGTCCCACATGCCGTTGTGGGACGCACCGTCGGTGCCGGTCACCCCTGCCCGGTCGAGCACCACGGTGATACCGGACTTGTGCAGCCCTGCATCCATCAACAGCTGGTCGAATGCCCGATTGAGGAACGTGGCGTACATGGCGACCACCGGGTGCAGACCACCGAAGGCAAGCCCGGATGCCATCGTGAGGGCGTGCTGCTCGGCGATTCCCACGTCGAAGACACGATCCGGGAAGAGAGCCGCGAACTTGTCCAGGCCCACCGGGATCATCATCGCCGCGGTCAACGCCACGACGTCCGGGCGCGCCGTGCCGATCTCGCACATCTCGTCGCTGAACTCATCGGTCCAGATACGACCACCCTCGGCAAATGAGAGGCCGGTCTCGGGGTTGATGACACCCACCGCATGGAAGCGGTCAGCCTCGTTCTGGCGGGCGGGCGCATAGCCGCGGCCCTTCTCGGTGAGCACGTGGACCAGAACTGGACCGCCGAAGGCACGAGCCCTGCGAAACGCCGACTCGAGCGCCTGCTCGTCGTGGCCGTCGACCGGGCCGAGATACTTCAGCCCAAGGTCCTCGAACATCCCCTGCGGCGCGACGATGTCCTTCAGACCCTTCTTCATCCCGTGCAACGTCTTGTACATCCGCGAGCCCACGACCGGCGTGTGCTCCAGGGTGTTCTTGCCCCAGCCCAGGAAGCGTTCGTAGCCGCGCGTCATCCGCAAGCTCGCGAGGTAGTCGGCGACCCCGCCCGTGGTCACCGCATAAGAGCGCTTGTTGTCGTTGACCACGATGACCAGAGGCAGGTCCTTGTCGGCCGAGATGTTGTTGATCGCCTCCCAGGCCATCCCGCCGGTCAGGGCACCGTCCCCGATGACAGCAACGGTGTGCCGGTGGCGCTGGCCCTGCAGTCGGCGGGCCTTGGCGATCCCGTCTGCCCAGGACAACGCCGTGGACGCATGGGAGTTCTCCACGATGTCATGCTCGGACTCGGCCCGGCTGGCGTAGCCCGAGAGCCCGCCCTTCTTGCGAAGCTCCGAGAAGCCGTCGCGCCGGCCGGTGAGCATCTTGTGGACGTAGGACTGATGGCCAGTGTCGAACACGATCGAGTCCTGCGGGGAGTCGAAGACCCGATGCAGGGCGATGGTCAGCTCGACCACCCCCAGGTTGGGCCCAAGGTGCCCGCCCGTCTTGGAGACCGAGTCGACCAGGAACGCCCGTATCTCCTCGGCCAGCAACGGCATCTGATCCGCCGGCATTGCCTTGAGATCCTCAGGTCCATTGATCGATTCCAGCAGCTTCACGCGCGTGGTCTTCCTTCCTACTGACTCGGACCCTCGAGTGTAGGACGTACCCCGATCAGAGGATCACGATCTCGACGTCGTCGGGCGGGTCGAGCAGCTCGGTGGTGCCGTCCGGTGCGCATCGCACCCCGAAGGATGCTCCCGCGAAGCGCAGCCCGCGAACCGTCATCTGCCCGTATGCCGCCGGCCGCGCTGGTCGCAGAATGAGCCGCCCTGCCGGGGCATCGGGCTCGAACCCGAGCGCCACCGAGATCAGGACCGCCGCAGACGCGGTGGACCAGGCCTGCGGTCGGCACGACGCCGGATACGGCACCGGGCGATCCAGCACACCTGCACTGGCGTACAGCTCGGGCCAGCGGTAGTCGAACGCCTCCGCCGAGGCCAGCAGACTCTGGGCGACCTTCGTTGCCTCCTCCCGCTTGCCCTCCCGGGCCAGGCCCCAGGCACAGATCGCGGTGTCGTGCGTCCAGATCGACCCGGTGTGGTAGCCGATGGGGTTGAATCCAACGTTGTCCTGGGCCAGTGTCGAGATGCCGTACCGGCTCAGCAGCTCCGGCGAGGTCAGAGTGGCGGCCACCCTGTCGACCTCATCGGCGTTGAGCGTGCCGGTCCCCAGGACATGTCCCATGTTGGAGCCCACGCCATCGACGGTCCTGCCGTGGCCGTCCACGGCGAGCCCGATGTACTGCTCGCCGCCAGAGCCAACCCAGAAGTGGTCGCGGAAGCGGGTACGCATCCGCTCGGCGTAGTCCAACAGGTCCGCGGATCCGTCGAGGTTGAAGTGGGTGAACAGCTCGGCGGCGCCAGATGCGGCCTCGATGGCATAGGCCTGAGCCTCACACAACGCGATCGGCGCATCCGCGACGCGGCCATCACGCCAGCGGATCGCGTCGCCGGAGTCCTTCCACCCCTGGTTGGCCAAGCCCTTGCCCGAGGTGTCGAGATACTTCAGCAGACCGTCCGCATCAGGGGCGGCAAACTCGGTGAGCCATCGGGTGGCTGCCTGCAGATTCGGCAACACGGCCTCGACCTGGCGATCGGCCAGACCCCACTTCCAGGCGTCCCGCAGCAGGCTGATCCACAATGGCGTGGCATCGATCGTGCCGTAGTAGACCGGCGGCAGGTCAAGTCCAGCCGAAGGGTTCACGTGCCTCGAGCGGCGCAGCTCGTGCGCGATCTTGCCCGGCGCCTCGGCGCGTTCGCTGTCGAAGACCGAACCCTGGCGTCTGGCCAGTGCGCGCAGCGTCCCGGCCGCCAGGTCAGTGCCAAACGGCAGGGCCATCCGCGCCGCCCAGAGCGCGTCACGGCCGAAGAGCGTGAGATACCAGGGGGTGCCGGCCGCCGCGAAGATCGAGGACGGCTCCTGGGGATCGGTAAGCAGGAGATGTTGCAGGTCGTTCAGACCCGCGGTCAGGGTCGGGGCGAGCCGGCGATCCACGCACTGGACGGCCACCTTGCTCCAGTCAACCGCGGCGGCTCCGGAGTCGGCGTCGAAGTTGGACTCCTGCAGGCGCCAGGCATGGACCGTGGTGACCACCGAACCGGTCTGCCCCGGGGAAACCGCCAGATGGAACGTAGCCACCGAGACCTCACCGGGACCGCCCACGGTCAACGAGGTCGGCGCCGGATCAAAGGTCACCTCGGTGCGATGCCAGTGATCGCGCCATGACAGCCCAGCGTCCAGGCCGGTGGCGGCCAAGAGGTCCTGCGCAACGATGCCGGACTTCACCGACGAGATCGCCGCGCCGTCGCCGCCCAGGTGGAGCACCACGTCGGTCTCAACGCACTGGTCGGCGCGCGAGACGACATCGACGACCTCGGTGATGCCCTGGACTGTCACCGTCCTGGCGCGGCGCACCTGGACGGTCGGGTCGGCGCCGGGATTGCCCAGCTGTCGGGCGCAGGACAGGAAGTCCGAACGTCCGCCGGAGCTCGCGTCGGCCACCGGCACCGGGGACTCGTTTCCCAGATGCACCGCCAGCACACTGACGCAGCGCCGGTCGTCGACGTAGACCCCCTGGGCGCCCGTCGCGGCCCACACTCCGCCCACCACAGCACCCATGTCACCACTGGGCGCGCTCAGGGCCGTGACGTTGCCGTTCACGCTGACCCGCAGCTCATGCAGCCACGGCTGACGTCCGATCTGCGGGGGGCTCTCGGCTGAAATGGTCGTCATTGGCTGAAATCGCCTTCTGGTCACGAATGCGCATCGAACTTGACAGCACTCTCTCGGCTAAAGCATCCTCTCCTTTGGGTTGAACGTTCAAATCGAATGGAGAACCCGGTCTGAGAGGGCAGGATGACCGCACGTAGCGAACGACCCCAACGGGCGACGCTGGTGGATGTCGCCCTCGCTGCCCAGGTCTCCAGACAGACCGTCAGCAACGTCCTGAACAATCCCGGCAAGGTCGCCCCACAGACCATCGCCAAGGTCCGGTCTGAGATTGAACGTCTGAACTTCCGGCCCAACCTCGCGGCCCGTGCCCTGCGTCAGCGCAAGGCCAACGCCCTTGGTATCGAGCTGAACGCCACCGGCCGCCGCCGGCTCGGCAACATCCAGGACTCCTTCCTGGTGGAGCTGACCATCTGCGCCCGCGAGCGCGATGCGCACATCATCACGTTTTCCGTCGAGGACTATCTCGAACCCGTTGCCGAGTACGCGCGGTTGCTCGCCACCCAGATGGTCAGTGGCTTCGTGCTGACCAACACCCGGCGCCAGGATCCCCGGCCGGGTTGGCTGCTCGGGCACGAAGTCCCTTTTGTGTCGTTCGGCCAGGTATGGGACGACCCGAGCTTCACCGCTTGGGCTGACGTGGACGGCGGGGCCGGTATCGCCCAGGGCGTACGCCACCTGGTGGCGCAGGGTTATGGGCCGATCGGCTACCTCGGATGGCCGCATGGTTCCCCGGTCGGCGATGACCGGCGCTCTGGCTGGGTCGCGGCGACCACTGCGCTCGGCATCCATGACCCGGCCCTGCAGGAGGCCCCGCCCAAGGACATGGCCCGGACCGCCGCGGCGGTGCAGTCCCTGATCAAGGCGGTCGGCATCGGCGGGGCCATCGTGTGCGCTTCGGACACCCTGGCGTTGGCCGCCTACCAGGCAGTGCGCAACCAAGGACTGCAGCCCGGTGCCGACATCGGCCTGGTGGGCTTTGACGACAGCGACACCGCCCAGGTCTTCGGCCTGACCAGCCTCCAACAGCCTCTGGCCCAGATAGCGCAGACCCTTCTGTCCTACCTGGCCGCAGCCGACGCCGGTGCCGGGGCCCCGAGTCACGGCGCTGTCCTGGACCCAGTGGTCATCCCCCGCCACAGCACCGATCACCACGGCGCCGAACGCCTTGGCACGAAGCGATCATCCTGACCCCCGAGCCCGCAGCGACCAACTCAGCGGGCATCCGCACTCACGATGGAGACAGTTCGTGAGAACAAGCAAGACACGACCCGCCGCGGTTGCGGTGGCGCTGTGCGCCACCGGCGCTCTCGTCCTCTCAGCATGTGGGGGCGGCAGCAGCTTTGGAAGCGCCAGCAGGACCCAGGCCAGCGGCCCGGCCAAGCTGACGATCATGATCGGCAGCTCTGGCGACGCGTAGACCAACGCGGTCAAGTCCGCGGCGGCCGCCTGGTCCAAGCAGAGCGGCAACACCACTGAGGTCATCGTCGCCAGCGACCTCGGCCAGCAGCTCGGCCAGGGTTTCGCCGGTGGCACTCCCCCAGACCTGTTCTATGCCGATGCCGCTCGCATCGGTGACTTTGCCAAGGTGGGCAACCTGTACGCCTACGGCGACCAGGTCAAGAGCTCGAACTTCCTGCCCAGCCTGGTCAAGACGTTCACGTACAAGAACACGCTCCAGTGCGCGCCCAAGGACTACTCGACACTGGCTCTGGCGATCAACACCGACATGTGGACCGCGGCCGGCCTGACCGATGCCGACATCCCCACGGACTGGGCAGGTCTGGAGAAGGTCGCCAAGAAGCTGACCAAGGGCAAGGTCACCGGCCTGGTCATCGGCAATGACATCAACCGCGGCGACGTCTTCATGAAGCAGGCCGGCGGCTGGGTCGTGTCGGCGGACGGCAAGACGATGACGGCTGACAGCCCCCAGAACCTCGCCGGCCTTATGGAGATCAAGAAGATGATGGCCGCAGGGTCCATGAAGTTCAACACCGACACAAAGCCGGCTGCCGGTTGGGGCGGCGAGGCCCTGGGAAAGGGCATCGGGGCGATGACCATCGAGGGCAACTGGCTCAGGGGTTCGCTGACCAAGGACTACCCCAACCTGAAGACCAAGATCGTCTCGCTGCCGGCCGGCCCGGCAGGCAAGGCCACGCTGATGTTCAGCAACTGCTGGGGCATCGCCGCCAAGAGCACCCACCAGAAGCAGGCCGTCGACCTGGTCAAGTTCCTCATCACCGTTGACCAGCAGCTCGCGTTCGCCAAGGCGTTCGGCCCGATGCCCTCCACGGTCGAGGGCATCGCCAAGTTCAAGGCGCGGTACCCCCAGGACGCAGCCGTCGCCGCAGGTGGCGACTACGGCCAGGGCCCTGTCAACCTCCCCGGTTTCGACCCGGTGATGTCCGCGTTCAGCTCCAAGATGGCGACGCTGGGCAAGGGCGGCGACGCCAAAGCCATGCTGGCCGACCTCCAGAAGAACGGCACCGCGGCAATCGCCGCCGGCTGATCGACGCACTGACCGCATCATGAATCGCTGAACCGCCCGGTCGGCATACAGGCACCTCGTGCCTGTATGCCGACCGCCCACAAGGAGATCGTCATGGCCAAGAGAAGGACCAACATCCACGGCCGAGAGGGGATCGCCGGCTGGGTCTTCACGGCTCCTGCGATCGTCATCCTGGGCGTCTTCCTGCTCGTGCCCATCCTTATGGCGCTGTGGGTCAGCATGACCAACTGGACCGGCAACGTGGATCCCTTCGGTGGCGGTCCGAACGCGGCCTTCGTCGGTGCCAAGAACTACTCGTCGCTGTTCCTGTCCGACGGTCTGGCCCGGTCGGACTTCATGCAGTCGCTGGGCAACACGTTCTACTACGTGCTACTGGTTGTCCCGCTGCAGACCGCCACCTCGCTGCTGCTCGCCCTGATCGTCAACGACAGGTTCCTGAAGGGCAAGAGCTTCTTCCGCACGGCGTTCTACTTCCCCTCGGTGACCAGCTCCATCGCCATCTCCACGGTGTTCCTGTTCCTCTTCTCCAACACCGGCGCGGTCAACGGGCTCCTGAAGCTCCTGGGCATCGACGGACCTGAGTGGTTCAGCGACTCGCGTGGCCTGCTCCATCTGTTCTTCGGGCTTTTCGGCGCGGGTGAGAACCCGGACTGGGCGCAGGGGCAGATCTTCGGGCGATCACTGTGGGACTGGCTGTCCGGCCCGTCGGTGGCCATGTGTGTCATC
>DAITND010000116.1:0-7948 GCA_036834825.1 Dermatophilaceae bacterium | reverse complement strand
GTCCGGGGCCGGGCGTTGGAACGGGAACATTGTCGACGGTGAGGTCCTTGCCGAAGGCGTGGACTACGGCTGCTTGCATGGTTGTCATGCGACTGCCCTTCTGTGTGAATTCGAATGGTTGCGTATGTGTGGCTACGTAGGTTGAGCCGCGTTGGTGTGGCCGAACTGGGCGTGGATAGGGGTATGCGGGAGCCGTCGGGCACTGCAGCAGTGTCCTGCGGCGGCCGACGGCTCCAGCCGAAATCCCCAGCGGCTGTTAGAAGAAGCCCTGCGCGGTCTCGGAGTAGCTGACCAGCAGGTTCTTGGTCTGCTGGTAGTGACCCAGCATCATCAGGTGGGTCTCGCGGCCCATACCGGATGACTTGTAGCCTCCGAAAGCAGCGTGCGCCGGGTAGGCGTGATAGTTGTTCACCCAGACCCGGCCGGCCTGGATGTCGCGGCCTGCCCGGTAGGCGACGTTGCCGTTGCGGGACCAGACGCCGGAGCCCAGACCGTAGAGCGTGTCATTGGCGATGGAGATCGCTTCGTCGTAGTCGGTGAAACGAGCCACCGAGACCACCGGGCCGAAGATCTCTTCCTGGAACACGCGCATGTCGTTGGTGCCCTCCAGGATCGTGGGCTGCACGTAGTAGCCGCCGGCCAGATCGCCGCCGAGCTCCGCCCGTGCACCGCCGGCAAGGACCTTGGCTCCCTCGGCCTTGCCGATGTCGATGTAGCTGAGGATCGACATCATCTGGGTTTCGCTGACTTGGGCGCCCATCTGAGTGTCCGTGTCCAGAGGGTTGCCCTGGACTATCTTCTTGGTCCGGGCCACGGCATCTGTCATGAAGGAGTCGTAGAAGGAGTCCTGGACAAGAGCGCGCGACGGACTGGTGCAGACCTCACCGGAGTTGAAGGCATACAGCGTGAAGCCTTCCAGCGCCTTGTCGTAGAACTTGTCGTTCTGCTGTGCCACGTCCGCGAAGAAGATGTTGGGGCTCTTGCCGCCGAGCTCCAGGGTGACTGGGATGAGGTTCGGGCTCGCGTACTGGCTGATCAGAATGCCGGTCGACGTCTCGCCAGTGAACGCGATCTTGCGGATCCGCTTGGACGACGCCAGCGCCTTGCCGGCCACGCTGCCTGAGCCGGTGATGACGTTCAGCACACCCGCGGGGAGCAGATCTCCGATGAGCTCGGCCAGCACCATGATGGAGGCCGGGGTGCTGGAGGCCGGCTTCAAGACGACGGCGTTGCCGGCAGCCAGGGCCGGGGCCAGCTTCCAGACAGCCATCAGGATGGGGAAGTTCCACGGGATGATCTGGCCCACAACCCCGAGTGGCTCGTGGTAGTGGTACGCCGTGGTGTCCTCGTCGATCTGGGACACCCCGCCTTCCTGGGCGCGGATGGCGCCAGCAAAGTAACGGAACTGATCGGCGGCCAGCGGGATGTCTGCGTTCAGGGTCTCCCGGATGGCTTTGCCGTTGTCCCAGGTCTCGGCGACGGCGAGCATCTCCAGGTTGTCCATCATCCGGTCCGCGATGCGGTGCAGAATCAACGCCCGGTCTGCCGCGGACGTCTTTCCCCAGCCGGGGGCAGCCTTGTGAGCGGCATCCAGGGCCAGCTCAATGTCTTCTTCGGTGCCCAGGGCCGACTCGGTGAACTGCTTGCCGGTGATCGGGGTGACGTTCTCGAAGTACTGACCCTTGGTCGGCGGAACCCATTTCCCGCCTATCCAGTTCTCGTAGCGGGCTTTGAACTCGACCTTGGCACCGTCTTGACCAGGTTGTGCATAAACAGTCATGCAGAGTCTCCTTCAGGCGGATAGGACATCTTTGTCCTAATCCGCGGACGGTAGACCTGCGAAGGTTGCATCCACGTTGCACGAGTTCGGATGAGATTCGCGGATCAGAGCATCGAGATCTGGAACATGCGACCCAGCGGGTCGGCGATGGGCTCCAGACGTGCGCCGTCGGGGCCGCGGAAGTGGAGTGAGGTGCTGCTCTCCATCTGGCAGTCCACTCCCGCGCACCCAAGCGCAACGCGGTGGATGCCACTGGACAAAGAACCGCGGCGGTCGGTGGTGGTGGGAAGGTAACTTCAGCCATCAATGGCTGCCCGCTGAGGTCCGTCACCCCACAGCCGGTGCTCCGCAGCAGCCTGCCCATGATCGGTGCTTGGCGCCAAGACTGGATACTGGCTCAATGCAGACTCGTTCAATGCACATCGGGGTATCCGAACGCAGCGCCTACGGCGCGTGCGACGTGCGCACTGGCGCAAGGTGGATGGTCGAGCGGGCCAAGGCCGCACGCGAGGCGGAACTGGACTCCTTGTTCCTGGGTGAACACCACGCGACCGGGGGCACGTATTCCCAGAACGCGCCGATGCTGGGCCGGTTGTTGGCCGAGTGGGGGGCGGGGCCGGCCGGCGCGCTCTTCCTGCTGGCCCTGTGATGGCACCAGGTGAGTCTGGTCGAACAGGTGGGCAGCCTCGCCTCTTTGGCTCCGGGGCGTTTCGTCCTGCAGTGCGCCCTTGGAGGTGGTGAAGAGCAGTTCGGCGGTATGGGGGTCCCACTGCGCGGCCGTGTCGCACGGTTCGAGTCGACCCTGGCGGTGCTCCGGCGTCTGCTCGCCGGCGAGGAGGTCACCACGGAAGAACCGATGCCACTGAGGTCCGCCCGCGGCGGTCCACTGCCGCCCGTACCCGTTGACGTGTGGATCGGTGCCTCCGCACCCGCAGCCATCGACCGGGCGGCCCGACTCGGCGACGGCTGGATCGCCGCAGAGGCTGCTCAGCAGATCGAGCAGTACCGCGCGAGCTGCGCCGCCCATGGCCGACCGGTAGGAGTGAGCGCCATCAGGCGCGATCTGCACGTCGGCGCAGACCCTGCCGACGCCTGGCGGGTCGCTGACCCGATCCTGGCCCTCGGATACCGGGGGCTGCCTCCCGAGTCGCTCGTGGTCGGGGGAGTGGCCGAGGTCACCCAGGCCTTCGCCGATCTGGGCGACCTCGGGTTCAGCCATGTGCTGGTGCGCCACCTCCCCGATGACCAGGGCGCAGTCCTGGCGTCCTACGAGCGCCTGGGCGCGGTGCGCTCCGACCTCGCCGGAAGATAGGCGCGGCACCCCGCGACCTACGCGCCGTGCCGCTCGAGCTGACGAGCGAACTCTCGGTCTTCACTGCAGCGGGGGTTGCCCTTACCCGTCTGGACGGCAAGAATTTCGCGTCATGGGTACTCCACCAGAGGTAACCTCTCCAATCCCGCCAGCCCGGCATTCGGAGGCGCTGCGCGACCGCGAGGAGGCCGAGGGCTACGTGGCCCTGGTGTGCTTCAAGCACGGACCACCGCGGCTGCACGGCGTCGAGCTCGAATGGACCGTCCATCATGGCAGCGACCCCAAGCACCCTCTGGACGCAAACCTGCTGAGCCTTGCTCTTGGGCCGCACGCACCACAGACGATCAATCCCCACCATGACCAGCTCCATCTTCCCGCCGGATCCCTGATCTCCGTCGAGCCCGGTGGCCAGGTCGAGATCTCGACACCACCGACCAGATCCGCCGCCAAGCTCATCTCCGTCGCCTCCGCCGACGCGGCAACTCTCGCGGATCTGCTTGAAGACCGCGGGCTCGTGCTCGGCCCCCACGGCACCGACTCGCACCGACCGCCAAACCGTTTGTTGCACGTTCCGAGATACGAAGCCATGCAGGCGGCCTTCGACCTCATCGGTCCAGAGGGTTCGCGGATGATGTGCAGCACCGCGTCGATGCAGGTCTGTCTCGACGCCGGCGAAGCCGACCAGTCCGCGACGCGGTGGCGGGCAGCCCACGCCCTCGGCCCGACCCTGGTGGCGCTGTTCGCCAACTCACCCAACCTGAACGGACGCCGTACCGGCTGGGCGTCCTCTCGCCTGAGGGCGACCCTTGGCACCTGCCCGCCGTTCACCCTGCCGCCCGAGCCCAGCGATGACCCGGCCAGCCAGTGGGCGCGGACGGCCATGGAAGCCCCCGTGATCTGCATCCGCGGGGATGGCCTTTCGTGGGCTGCGCCCCAGGGACTGACCTTCGCTGCCTGGATCGCGGAGCCCGTGCGTGTCGGCCGCCAGCCCACACGGGACGACCTCGACTACCACCTCAGCACCCTGTTCCCGCCGGTTCGCCCCAAGGGGTACCTCGAGATCCGCTACCTTGACGCGCAACCCGGCTCCCGGTGGGTCACACCCTTTGCCCTGCTGGCCGCCCTGATGGCACGCCCCTCCACGATTGACCAAGTTCTGGACCTTACCGAGGCCTGCGCAGATCGCTGGTTCGAGGCGGCACGCGACGGCCTGGACGACCAGGCGCTGAGTTCAGCCGCACCAAAGGTCGTCCGGCTCGGGGCGGACTCCCTGGACGACCTCGACCTCACTGCCACCCAACGCAGACAGGTTCTCTTCGACCTCACGCTGCGCCTTGACACGATCGCGACGAGACAAAGGTGGACGGCATGACAATGGCCCCGTCGACGCCGGACGTCTCCCCTGAGCGCTGGCGTTCCCGCGCCGCCGAGGTGCTCACCCGAGCCCGGGACCGCAGCCAGCTGCTGACCAACGCCGTCGACGACGACGAGCTGGTACGCCAACACTCGCCCCTGATGTCGCCGCTGGTCTGGGACCTCGCCCACGTCGGCAACCAGGAGGAGCTCTGGCTGGTCCGCGACGTCGGTGGCCGCGCCCCGGTGCGCCAGGACATCGACCAGCTGTATGACGCGTTCAAGCATGCGCGCGCCGACCGGCCCTCGCTTCCGCTGCTGGGTCCGACCGGGGCCCGCAAATACATACGGGAGGTCCGGAACAAGGTCCTGGACGTCCTGGCACACAGCCCCTTAGAAGGCCGGCCGCTGCTGGACCAGGGGTTCGCCTTCGGAATGGTGGCCCAGCATGAGCAGCAGCACGATGAGACGATGCTGGCCACCCACCAGCTGCGGGCCGGCGACGCGGTGCTTGACGCGTCGATACCGCCGCCGGCCGCGAGCCTTCCGAGCGCCGAGGTTCTGGTCCCCGGCGGGCCGTTCACCATGGGCACGTCCACCGAGCCGTGGGCCCTGGACAACGAGCGGCCTGCTCACGTTGCGCAGGTGGCACCTTTCTTCATCGACACCGCCGCGGTGACCAATGGCGCCTACCTGGCGTTCATCGATGCGGGCGGCTACGACCAGCCTGCGTGGTGGAGTGCGGTGGGCTGGGCCCATCGACAGGAAGCGGATCTGAGCGCTCCCCGGTTCTGGCAACGTGAGAGCGACACCTGGTGGCGGCTTCGGTTCGGCATCCGCGAACGGGTTCCACCCTCCGAGCCGGTGATCCACGTTTCCTACCATGAGGCGCAGGCGTACGCCACGTGGGCGGGCCGGCGACTGCCCACGGAGGCCGAGTGGGAGAAGGCCGCGCGCTGGGACCCGGCTACCGGGCGTTCCCGGCGATACCCCTGGGGTGACGAGGAACCGGGGCCGCAGCACGCGAACCTCGGGCAACGCCACCTGTGCCCGGCCGGGGCCGGCGCCTACCCCAGGGGGGTCTCACCACTTGGCGTGCACCAGCTCATCGGCGACGTCTGGGAGTGGACCTCGAGCGACTTCGGTGGCTACCCGGGCTTCGCGGTGTTCCCGTATGCCGAGTACTCCCGGGTCTTCTTCGGTTCGGACTACAAGGTGCTACGAGGCGGTTCCTTCGGTACGGACGTCGTGGCCGTGCGGGGCACGTTTCGCAACTGGGACTACCCGATCCGGCGACAGATCTTCGCCGGGTTCCGCTGCGCTCGCGACCCTGCGCCCGGGGAGGTCGGCTGAGGCATGTGTCGCCACCTCGCCTACCTAGGCCCACCAGTGACTCTGGCGGACTGTGTTCTGCACCAACCACATTCGCTGGTGGATCAGTCATGGGCGCCGACGGACATGCGAGGAGGAGGAACCGTCAACGCCGATGGCTTCGGAATCGGCTGGCTGGTCGGCGACCAGGACGACAGCGCGGCCGGGAGCAAGGGGGGCGGTGCGTGCCGAGCCTCTCGCTATCGGCGGGACCGTCCGATCTGGTCGGATGCTTCGCTGGTCGATTTGGCGGCGTCGATAACCTCGGGGGCGATCCTGGCTGCCGTACGCAGCGCCACGGTGGGTATGCCGGTGACGGAAACCGCCTGCGCACCCTTCGTGGAGGGGCCCTGGATGTTCAGCCACAACGGGGTGATCGACGGGTGGCCTGACTCTGTTGCCTCCATGGGCGATGCGCTCCCGGCGGTGGTGCTGATGACGCTGGAGGCGCCCACAGACTCCGCCTTCCTGTGGGCTCTGGTTCGAGGGCACCTGCGAGATGGGTCCTCTGCTGCCACCGCACTGGCCCGCGTCGTTGCTGAGGTGCTTGCGTTGGCGCCTCGCTCACGGCTGAACCTGCTGCTGCACGACGGCCAACACATAGCTGCCAGCACCGTCACCCATTCCTTGTGGGTCCAGCAGGGTGAGGGCAGCGTCACGGTCAGCTCCGAGCCACTGAATCCCGACGAGAAGCGTTGGCAACCGGTGCCCGACCTCTGCCTGCTCGAAGCCACCGACTCACGCTGTTCGATCCGCCCACTTTCGGACGCACACCCGCTTTGATCGACACCCTGTTTGATCCATCGCCTGTTCGACCCACCCCTCTACCAAGGATGGTCATGACCGCACCGGTAGTCGACGTCTACCTGACCCCCGACCATGCCGAGCGCTCGCTGCGCCGCGACGCGCACTTGGGACTGACCGCCAACCCCAAGTGGCTCCAGCCAAAATGGTTCTACGATGCACGCGGCAGCGACCTGTTCGAAGAGATCACCCGGCTTCCGGAGTACTACCCGACCCGGACCGAAAGCTCGATCCTGGTCGCCCATGCCGGGGACATCGCCCGGCGCACCGGCGCCCACACCCTGGTGGAGCTGGGGTCCGGCTCCTCCGAAAAGACCCGCCTCCTGCTTGACGCACTGCGTGCGGCAGGCACGCTGCGCCAGTACGTCCCCCTCGACGTCTCCGAGACCGCACTGCGTGATGCGGTGGCGGCGATACACGACGACTATCCGATGCTGGCGATCCACGGGGTCGTCGCGGACTTCACTCAGCACCTGGACCGCATTCCCGGCCAGACCCCACGAATGGTCGCCTTCCTCGGGGGCACCATCGGCAACTTCCTTCCCGAAGAGCGAGCCGACTTCCTGGCCGAGCTGCATGACACCCTCGTGCCCGGCGAGTGGCTACTGCTTGGGACCGACCTGGTGAAGGACCCCGACGTCTTGGTGCCGGCGTACGACGACGCGGCCGGCGTCACGGCGGACTTCAACCGCAACGTTCTTGCCGTACTCAACCGGGAGCTTGGCGCAGACTTCGACCTGGCGAACTACGAGCACGTGGCCATCTGGGACCCACAGAACGAGTGGATCGAGATGAGGCTTCGGGCCGCAGCCACCGCCACAGTGACCCTGTCGGAGCT
Source organism: Dermatophilaceae bacterium (assembly GCA_036834825.1). Classification (GTDB taxonomy): domain Bacteria; phylum Actinomycetota; class Actinomycetes; order Actinomycetales; family Dermatophilaceae; genus UBA4719. Next base: position 490 of record DAITND010000116.1, on the reverse strand, counting down.
CGCCCTCGATATCGTCCTGCAGACCGGAGAAGAGATCCGCACGGAGATCTCGGCCAAGTTCCGCAGAGAGGGTGTCGAGCGCGAACTGGCCAAAGCCGGCTTCGATCTGGACTCCTGGTGGACGGACCCAGAAGGACGTTTCGCCCTCTCCCTGGCTCGAGCCCGTTGAACGGTTATGTCCACAGTGTTGAGCCGCCGACGTAGGACACGAGGACTTGCCTCTTAGTCCGGCTACCGGCGAGCCAGACGCGAAGCAGCGGAACTGCACCAGAAGGCCGCGAACCAGAACAAGCATGTGGGCCGGAGTTGGGCGAAGGCCGTTGTTGACAACCACCAGCTGATTGCCGTTGAGGACTTCGAACCTGAGTTCCTCTCCAAGACGACGATGGCCCGCAAATCTGCTGACGCCGCGATCGGCGCAGCGAAACGAGACTTGATTGAACGTGGCACGCGGGCGGGCGGAACGGTGGTGCTGGTGCCGCCCGCTGCT
>DAITND010000115.1:0-8202 GCA_036834825.1 Dermatophilaceae bacterium | reverse complement strand
GAGCCAATAAGGTCGCCGCGGAGCACGTCGTCCTCAACTCCGGGATGGCGGTTAGTGTCCTACGGCCGTCACGCGTCTATGGCGTCGGTGCCGCGCGGCCGCGCGAGTGGGTGTTCGTCAAGCGCGTGCTCGACGGGCGGGCGCACGTGCTACTTGCCCGGGGTGGGCGCGGTATCAACCACCCGACGGCAGCGGGTAACCTGGCGGCCCTCGTGGGGTTCTGCGCGTTACGGCCGGGGACGCGAGTCCTTAACAGTGCCGACCCGGACGCCCCGGACGGACTCGCTATCTCGCGGATCATCGCCGCGCGGCTCGGGCACACCTGGAAGGAGGTTCTCCTTGACGCCACCGCCCCCGAAGGCATGGGCGACCACCCTTGGAACACGCTGCCGCCGTTCGTGCTTGACACCTCGGCGGCGAGGCGGTTCGGGTTTGTGCCCGTCGGGACGTATGGGGACATGGTCGGGCCCGTGGTCGATTGGCTGGCCACGGCCCAGCGGACAGGTGATCCGACGTGCATACTGCCGGCACCGGACGACTCAGACTTCGCATACTTCTTCGACTATGGCCGGGAGGACGCGTGGTTGTCCGGATGACGTAGGGACGCATGTGCCGACTGCGCCAGCGACCAGCAGAACCGTTGGACCGATTCCTATGCGCGCCAAGCTAGCGGCGGTCATCCATCGCCAGCAGCAGCGGCTGATGTCCACCCGGTTAGGACGCAGCACACCGCAGCATAATCTTGGAACTGACCGTGGTTGGTGGAATCGGCCGACACCCGCCGTTTTCGCATCGTCTGGTATCCACAACCGTCGACACCAGATGTGGAGCGGGTGAACGACGCGAACGTCCGTATCTAGCCGCGTTGCTCAAGCTGCTGTTCGAGGAGAGCGAGAGCGCCGCGCTGGCGCTGTGGATTTCCGACCAGGCGGGTATGCCCATGGTGAGCAGCGAACTCGCGAAGGTGGAAGTAGTCCGTGCCGCGCGACGTCTCGATGCGGACGTGGTGCCCGCAGCAAGAGTGCTGATGTCCCAGTTGGATCTGATCCCGTTGAATAGCGGGCTCCTCGACGAGGCCGCAGACGTCGGCGAACCACTATTGCGCACCTTGGACGCGATCCACCTGGCGAGCGCGCTCTCGATCCAAGCCGACCTCACGGCCTTCGTCGCGTACGACAACCGACTGGTCGCCGCCGCCAAGGCGGCCGGCATCGAATCAATCCGACCGTCCTGGGCCAGTCCTAAGTGATTGGCGGATTCGGGACGCCAGCGGGCCACGTGATGCTTTCGACCGAGGCGGCGTGGGGGGATCTACGACTTGTGGCTGAGCGGTTGTGCGAGCAGTCCGATGCCTGCATTGATAGCTGCTCCGGCAGCGATGCTGCGCCGCCACACGGCCCGCGGGAGGAGTCGTCGAGCTCGCACCAGGGCGAACAGTCCGAGTGGGGTTCAGACTGGACCTCAGCGTCCGGGAGCTACTGGCCAACCTGGCCGGCATCCAAGAAACCGTCCTGCTCTACCCCACCGGGAACAAAGGCCGGCCCCGCGCCCAACGCATCCTCACCGACACCGACCCCACCCAGAAACGCCTCCACGACATCTTCGGGCTGGACGCCTACGCCCCCAAACGGTGACTTGGGTAATACACCAAGCCACCCCGAAAACCGCCCCTGAGCTGCACGTTTACCACTCAAGAACTCGCTAGCCAGGAAGGTCCCGCTAGGCGAGCTCGGCGGCTGCCGTGCGCTTTGGGGCTCCAGCGGTGGTGATCAACGCCTCGCAGTCCGCGATTGTGGCGGTCAGCAGATCGATCAGCCGTTGTTCGACATCGGGGGCGCAGGCCAGGGCAATGCTCTCCACGGCAATGTTCAGGATGTGCGGCGCGGTCTGCGCGCGGAAGGTCCTTCGCGGTACGGGCTGCCCGTTCGAGAAGGACCGGGCCCACGTTTCGGCCTCGGGGACCTGATCCAGAACCTGGCGACTCGGCAAGCTCAAGGAGTCCGGGTCGCGGCCGTCGAGTCCGGCGAGGATCCGCTCACATCCCAGAACGGCGGTGGCCAGTACGTGCTGGCGGGGCTCGGCGGCGATCGGCAGGGCCACCGTCGCCGAACGTAACGCGATTGTCACGTCCATGTGGAGGTCGTCACTGGTCAGGCCGATGACCGACGGGATCAAGGGAACCAGCCGTGGGCGCAACCGATCGGTGACATGGTCATTAACGAGCCGGGCCATCTCGGCCAGCAGCGGGTGGGTGCAGGCTGGATGATCGCTCCAACGCTCGCCCGCCAGGAACGAGACCATCTCCATGAAACAGGCGCCTCGTCGCGGGTTGCGGTGCTTGCCGCGAGACAGGACCGGCATCAACTCCGGCGCGGTGAGCGTGGGCCTCATGATGTCCTCCCAACATCCGGAACCTTGAGTCTTCACAGTCTGCGCCCGCAATCGCTGTTCTCGCCAGCGATGGCCTTGACTCTTCGGAACGGTCCGCGTCGCCGGCTCCCTTGCCTTGCCTGGAAACGTCCGCCTCGTCCGGGAGCCTGCGCAATGTACACGGCCTGGTCGCTGACCGCCGCCTCAGCGGCGCCGGGCTGGGTGGTCTTCTCCTGGGCTGGGCACAAGAACAGGCTCTGTCCGCCGGTCGGCGCTACCTGCGCCTGGATTGCGTGGAGACCAACCATCGCTGCACATGTACTACGCGCGAGCAGGCTTTCGTGAGGTCGGTCGTCGTGACTTCGACGCGGCCTGGCACTTTGCCGTGCTTCTTGAAAGGAGGCACCTCTGGGGGAAAGACGGTCGGTGGCACCGATAGCGGCGGACTCCCATTGGGCTGCCGGTGTGAGATACGGATCCGTATCTGACACCAACGCCCGATGTGCGCGGCATATCCGGAGTTGTTCCCAACCGACTCCCCTCCGGCGGGACGGTTGCGATCATCAGCCGCAGCCGTGTCGGCGGGTGTCAGCGCGACGTTTGTCGTTGGGATCGGGGCCGCCCTTTGTGCGGGGACGGAGTCCTGGAGGCCCCCGGTGCGCGCGCCGTTGCGGCGGCCTCCTCACGGGCCAGGAACGTGCCGAGTTCTCCGATGGTGCTCATCAACGGCGCTGGGAACACGACCGTGGTGTTCTTGTCGACACCGAGCTCAACGAGGGTCTGCAGGTTGCGCAGCTGCAACGCCAACGGGTGGGCCATCATGATGTCCGATGCGTCACCCAGCGCGGCCGCGGCCAAGTGCTCGCCCTCGGCGTTGATGATCTTGGCCCGCTTCTCCCGCTCGGCCTCGGCCTGGCGCGCCATGGCCCGCTTCATGCTCTCGGGCAGTTGGATGTCCTTCAGCTCGACCAGGGTGACCTCGACGCCCCAGGCGGCCGTGGTGACATCCAGGATCTCGCGGATGTCCACGTTGATGGTGTCGGTCTCGGCCAGGATCTCGTCCAGGGTGTGCTGGCCGACCACCTTGCGTAGCGTGGTCTGGGCGATCTGGTCGATGGCCGCGCGTACGGTCTCAATGGCAATCACCGACTTCACCGCGTCGACCACCCGGTAGTAGGCGACGGCGGACACATCCACGCTCACATTGTCCCGAGTGATGATGCCCTGCGACTGAATGGGCAGGGTGATGATGCGTAGAGAGACCCGATGCAGCACGTCGACCAAGGGGATGATGATCCGCAGTCCCGGCTCTAGAGTCCCTCGGAGACGTCCCAGCCGGAACAGCACACCCTTCTCGTACTGTTTGACGATCTTGATCGCCAGTGCCAGGACGATGAGGGCCAGGAGGACGACGATCAGAGCGGCCGCGGCATTCATCGGGATGCTCGGCTCGTGTTACTCGGGAAACCGTCGCTGGCCAACGAAACAATCGACCTGTTCATGACCCCCGCCTCTCAACCGGTCCAATGAGGAGTCCCGGGGGAGGCCTCCATTCGGCGGTCTTTCCCAACGTTACCCCCTGCACTGGAGCAGAGCCCTGAAGCCGACTTCTCGTGTCAGTCCTGGCTTGTCAATGGGCCGTCGAGCAGAGGGTCCACACCAGTGCCGTTGGGGTCTAGAACGGTACCTGGGTAGCGAGCAGACCGTGGCCTTGTTCGCGTCCCGACACGGTCCGGGCGAACTCGATCGCGTCCCGGGTGACCGGCGGGCCGCCGGCCGCAGCGGTGAAGGTGCCACCGGCGGGGCCGGTCAGTTGGAGCGTGAACGGTTGCCGGTGCCTGCGCGACCAATCAGCGACAACGTCGGCGATGATTCGCCCATCGTGGTCAGCCGTGGTGTGCACAGGGCGTCCGACAGCTCGAGACAGGTCGATGCGATGCATCCAGGTATCGCGGGTGTAAATCACGTCGAGCAGGAAACCCAGCGTCCAGCGCTCTTTGCCGGCCGGTGTTTCCGCAGGGATTCGAACCAGGCGACGGATCGGGCCGGGCACCATAAACCGGCCCCGCAGCGCGCGTGGCCAGTTGTCTGTGATCGCTGGGCCAAGCCGGTCAGGACCCAGAGTCTGCCGCTCAATGACTTGGATCGCGCTGAGCCCGTCCGTCACCGACGCTGAGTGTTGCTTAGCCCAACGGTTCCCGGCGCGGAGTTGATGGACGTTCTCCCGTATCGAGGCGTTGGCCTGCATGGCCCCGAGCAGATGCCGCAGCATCGTGTCGACGTCCCACCCGGGGCAGTCGGTGGAACGCTTCCAATCCTCGACGCCGAACGTGCTGATGAGCTCGACCAGCTGCCGGTACTCGGTCTCAGCAACGCCTTTGGCTTCCGCGCCGGTCAGGCAGGGGATGGCCTCGACAGGTGTTTTGAGTGCTGCGGTCATCGGGTGCTCCTCTTGATTTTCGCGGTGGCTCGTCGGTGCAGGTTGGGTAAGAGCCGGAGGATGAGCATGTCCACGGCGCCGTCTAGGAGTTCTTCCCATCGTCCGGTGCCCGCGTCGTTGGCCAGATGTTGGCTGGTGAGCCCGCTCATGACCGCAGTCCACAGATCGATTCCTGCTTGCTCGACTCCCAGACGAGCCAGACGAGAGGCGAGCAGGTCAAGGAACTCACTGGCCAGTGTGTAGGACTCCGCAGACGGCTCGAACCCGCGGATCGTGCGCTGGAACAGCAACTCATACCGGGTGTGGTCGCTGACGCAGAACTCGAAGAACCCGTGCGCCGAGGCCCTGATCGCTTCGACCAAGTCGACGGGATCGGTACCCGCCGCGTCGAACTGCTCGGCGAAGGGCGCTAGATGTGCCAAGGCAGCCCGGTAACCGTCGGCGAACATCACGTCATAGATCTCGTCTTTGGACGCGAAGTAGAAGTAGATGGACTGCGCGCTCATCCCCACCGCCGCGCCCAGATCACGCATCGACACCCCGGACAAACCGTGAGCGCGGCCGAGCTGCCACGCCGCAGTCACAATCTCAGCCTGAGTAGCTGCACGCCGCCGGGCCCGGTGGCTAAACTCCAAATCGCCTGACACCGTTCAAACTTTAGAACACTGTCAGACAAGTGTCTACTCGCCCCCTCCGGCCGTCAGAAGCGGCGCCGAAAAGCCATCCCGAGCGCCGCTTCGAAGACCGTCCTACGTATCAGCTGAGGGCCGCGGCGGGGCGCGGGTTGGGGATGTCGGTGGATTGATCGAGGGCTGCCCGGGTGCTGAGCCAGTGGTCTAGTTCGGTGGCGGGGACGGGTTGGGACATGTAGTAGCCCTGTGCTTGGTCGCAGCCCAGGCGGGTGAGTTCGGTGTAGGCGGCGCTGGTTTCGACGCCTTCGGCGACCATGCGTAGGCCGAGGCTGTGGGCTAGGGCGATGGTGGAGGCGACCAGTGCGGCGGTGCGATCGCATTGGGCCATGGGGAAGACGAAGGAGCGGTCGAGTTTGAGTTCGTCGATGGGTAGGTCGCGTAGGTAGCTCAGTGAGCTGTAGCCGGTGCCGAAGTCGTCTACGGAGATCTGGATGCCGGTGTTGCGTAGTTGGGTGAGGATTGAGCGGGCCCGGTCTCGGTCGGCCATCAGGAACTCTTCGGTGATCTCTAGTTGTAGGGCGTGGGGTGAGATGTTTCGGGCGGCGAGCATGGCGGCGACTTGTCTGGGTAGGTCGGAGTCGACCAGGGAGCTGGCTGAGAGGTTGACGGCCACGGTCAGGGGTTGGCCGTGGGCGTGCCAGGTCGCGACCTGGTCTAGGGCTTTGGCCAGGACTACCCGGGTCAGGGTGGGCATGAGCCGGGATTCCTCGACGAGGTGCAGGAACGCGTCGGGGTAGAGCAGGCCGCGGGTGGGGTGGTTCCAGCGGACCAGGGCTTCTACGGAGTGGACGTCGCCGGTGTCGAGGTCGATTTTGGGCTGGTAGTGCAGGATGAGCTGGTCGGTGCTTAGTGGTTAAGTTTGTAAGTCCGTCGGGGGTTGGTCAGCCCATGGGGTCACCGAGGTAGAGGCTGGCGGCGCAGTCGAGGGCATCTTCGGGGAGACCGGCGAAGGCGCCGGTGGGCAAGACCGCATTTTCGTATCCGTCTTTGCTGGCCAGGTACATCGCGAAGCCCCAACGGGCGGCGGACCCGCCGTAGCGCAGCCGCATCAGCGGCAGGGTGTCGCCGTCGAGGAGCTGGCCCTCGACGTAGGCGAAGGCGCCGCGGAACCGAACCGTCACGCCCGCCAACTGGGGCCAGTGGGCTCGCGTGTGGGCGGAGAGGCGCTGTTGTAGGGAGGTCTTGGTCGATGCGGGTGGGGCTGCCATGAGGGTCATCGTCGCTGATCGGCGTGTCAGCAGCCAATGGGGGTGTGTGGCCAGTGAGGCTGAAGGGGCTGATGAGACTCCCGACGCGAAGGATCCCTGCCATGTCGATGACCTGCCCGGACCGGATCGAGTTGAACCTTTCCCAGCAGCAGCGGTTGGAGCATCTGATCCGGGCCGGGACTACGGCACAGCAGTTGGTGGCCCGGGCGAGGATCGTGTTGCTCGCCGCCGCGGGGTCATCCCCTACAACCCGCAGGCGCGAAAAGCGCTGGAGCTCACGTTCCGGCAGGCCCTGCGCATGGGCCACAACTACATCGGGACCGAGCACATCCTGCTCGCGCTCCTCGAGCTCGAAGACGGCACGGGCGTGCTCGCCGGTTTGGGTGTCGACAAGGCGACCGCCGAAGCCAACATCACCGCAGCCGTGGCCGCCGCCCCTGCCGACCACGAGCAGAAGTGACCTGAGAGGCGGCCGAGACCGCGACGAGCCACGTGAGCATGACGTGCCCCTCTCAGCGCTGGGAGGAGTGCTCCAGCTCGGAGGGGCCGACATGGAACTCGAGCCACTCGACCAGGGGCACCGAGGCGCGTAGCACTTCCACCACCTTGTCCTTGGCCTCTGCTGTGGCAAGCCACGGTTCGACCGGCCAGTCCTTCCAGGTGACCAGGCCCTTCATCCGGAGCAGCTCGATCCGTGGGTGATCCTTCGGATAGCCGCGCGGCGCCGTCGTGAGTGTGCTCGCCGCGGTGATGGTCAACCCGGCGGCCCGGGCGTCGTCGACGATCCTGGTCAGGGCTTCGCCGGACAGATCAAGAGCCACGGCGTGGCGGTAGCGGGCCAGCTGATCGGTCGCGAAGACGTAGATGCCGCTGGCCGCCGCGAGCCCACGGGCGGAGACCTGCACATATCCACGGTTGGCCAACGTGGCCCCGACATGGGTCTTGTACGGTGTCTTGTCAGCGCTGAACCGGATGTCACGATGGGGTCGGAACATCTTTGCGTCACCGAACTCGTCGCAGAGCTCGGCCAGCAGGGCCTCCATCGGTCCGCGCACCTCTTCGTCGTAGACCGTCTTGTGCGACTGCCAGTAGGCCCTGGAGTTGTCGACCTCCAGGCCCTCGTAGAAATCAAGAACCGCATCGGTCCAGCCGCGGAAGGGCATTGCTGCTCCTTTCATCTCAGATGGGCGCCAGGAAAAGAGACCGCACAAAGCCGAGTTTGGCACCAGCGACGCGTCGGTGGCCGTGGGCCCTCAGCCTGCAGCCTTCAGATGCGAGCTTGTCGTACCGGCTCGCGCGGGAGGCGACCGTCGTACGCTCGGGTGCATGACCCCCAAGCTGCCGGCCACCGCAACCGAGATCGCTGCCGGCGTCCGCAGCGGCGCCCTCTCCGCCCCCGATGTCGTCGCCGCCGCGTTGGGGAGAATCGTCGCGCGGGACGACCGGCTCGGCGCCTTCCAGGTGGTGCGAGCGGCGAAGGCCGCGGCCGATG
>DAITND010000114.1:0-8291 GCA_036834825.1 Dermatophilaceae bacterium | reverse complement strand
AACCCCTGCTCACCAGGGGTTTCACGCGTCACACGACACGTAACTTCGGCCTAGAAACGCATGTGCCAGCCCGGCCCCCTATCGAGTTCCGCGAGGGTCTTGCCTCCCCAGCCGCCTACCGGCAATCCTGCGATGCTGAGCGTGGTCCGCGCGCTCTGAGTGCCCCGTCGCCCGTCGCGCCAGGTGATGGTGGCGATGGCCAGCCCCGCCTTTCCCTCGGTCCAGTTCCCCCAACACCCAAGGCCAAGGGGATTGCCCGGCGCGAGCGCCTGGATCGGGAAGGGTGAGTCGTCGCCACCATTCCAGCCGGGCACCCACGCCTTGCCTGCTCGGCTGAAGGTCACTGACAGGTCGCGGGCCTCAGATGGCCCATGGTTGCCCACCACCAGATACTGCTCTGCGCGCTCGGCGCTCTGATGGAACGTGGCGAAGTGGGCGAAGGGCACGGCCTGCAGGCGCGCCCTTCGCGAGCGCCACAGCGTCAAAAGGCTGAGAGCCAGGGCTACGGCGGCCATCACACCCGTTGGGTGGGCGCCGATCCAAGACAAGATCTCTGATGTCATGGGCTCAGCATCGCGGATCAGCGCGATGGATGGGTGGAGGTTGTCAGCGCGCCGCACTCAATGGGCCCAAGGCCACATGTAAGCGAGCACAGCAGCGGTTACTGGAGCGACCCCGGCATCGACGAGACCGTAACTGGCCGCTTGAACGAAGCGGGCGGCTCCGGCCTAGTCCTCTTCCTCCTCTAAGTCCTCTTCATCCCCGTTGACGATGTGCATGGCCGCTTCCTCGGCGCTGGATGCATAGCCGGCCGGCCCCACGTCGTTGGCGATCTCCTCCGACTCCAGGTCGGCATGCACGCCGTCATCCGGAGCGACGAGTCGACCTGCTCTCGGCTGGCTACCAGCATGGTCCGGGTCGTCTGCACTGATGTCGGGCTCTTCCTCGGCGAGTCGTTCGTCCAGTGACTCCCCTTGATGTGCCTCGGACGCTGTCGGCATGTGCCGCAGGTTGTACGGTTCCCGCTCCGGCGGGCTGTATCCCGTCTGCATGGCCTCGTCCGGGTCATCGCCGGTAAGACCTTCGATAGGGTCCAGCCCGTCGGTGTCGTCCACAGGGTCTCCTGACTCGTAGACGCTGTCGCCGAACAAATCGCCTTTGCTCATGAGTCCATTCTCTCACCCTCCTGCGTCGCATCGGGCGGGACGTTGCGCACCTCGCGGTCGGCGACCTTGGCACGCCGGCTCGCCGGTTGGTGTGGACCTCGATACAAGGGAGTGGGAGTGAGTCGGCGTGGTCAGTGAGGGCAGTCCGCAGGCGCCGTGGAGACCGTTCCTGGTGTATGTGGGGGCACTGGCGGCGGGGTTGGCTTGCTGGGGCTGGCCGCGACGGCGTACGTGGCCTTGCGGACCTCACAAGGGCTACGTCTGGACGGTGCGGCGTCCGAGGCCGTCAGCAGCCCCGCGCCGGTGCTAGATCGTCTTTATGAAGGACTGAGCTGGATGTCGGCCGGGTCGGTCGGCCTGTCGCTGGTGGTCTGCGTCGCGCTCGCTTTGGTCAGACGCAGGCTTGACCTCGCGCTGGGCGCCGTCGTCGTGATCGGGGGCGCGTATCTCACCACCCAGATTCTCAAGTACGACCTGTTCGCTCGTCTCGGTTCCGATCATGGACCGAACAGCCTGCCCAGCGGACACACGACGGTCGCGCTGTCGATAGCGCTCGCGGCACTCATCGTGGCTCCACCGGCCTGGCGCTCGATTGTGGCGATCGGCGTGTCTGCAACGGCAGCCCTTGTCGGTGTGGCGTTGGTCCTTGGCAGGTGGCACCGGCCGTCAGACGTCATCGCGGCAACTTTCGTGTGCCTGGTGTGGGCAGCGGTCGGGATGTTGATCGCCGCGCTGGTCAGTCATCGTCCTCCCGCCCCAGTTCACGACGTGTCGGTTCACATTGGGGGCGCTCATCGGCGCCTCGATCGTCGGCGGCCTGCTGGTGTCGTGGGGAGTCCGGCCGGAACCTGGTCTGCGCGACCTCGGGCTGGGCATCATCTCGCTCGGGTCCATCGGGTTGGCGTGCGCACTCAGTGTGGCTGCCGTGGCCCACTTGGCCGACCGCCACCTCGGGTGAAATCGGGCCCACACCCGCCTTGGTTAGGGTATGACGGTGCTCAGGACTTCGGTGGCAGTGGCGGCAGGCAAGATGGCACGTGTCGCATCGAGGTTGCGGGGTGGCGGTTCGGCGCTGCCCGGGCTCGTGGTCGAGAGGCTGGATCCGCGCTTCCTCACCCACGCGCTGGCGGACCTACCCCGCGGCGTCGTCGTGGTCACCGGAACGAACGGCAAAACGACGACAACCAAGATGCTCGTCGCAATCCTGCGCGAGCACGGGCTCACCGTGTTCTCCAACCCCACCGGCAGCAACTTCACCCGCGGGGTCATCTCCTCGATGATGGCCGAGGTCTCACTTACTGGACGGCTCAGGGCAGACCTTGCGGTCCTTGAGCTGGACGAGGCACACGCGTTGAAGTTCGCCGCCGAGGTGAAACCGACACACGCATTGCTGCTCAACGTCGCTCGCGACCAGCTCGACCGTTTCGCCGAGATCGACCACACTGCCAAGCTGCTTGCCGAGCTCGCGGAGCAGACCACAGTCGGGGTGGTCCTCAACCTCAACGACTCTTTCGTATCGCGGATCGCCGGGCGGCTGCGTGACGGTGTCAGCGTCACCTACTTCGGTGTTGACCCCTCGATCGCGGACCGTCTCCCAGAGCTGCAGGAAGCCGACGTGCGGTTCGAGGACGACTTCACGCCTCCGAACCCGACTGCGGCCGACGGTCTGCTCAAGCCTCACGACGAACGAAGCTTCGAGGTGCGCTTCGGGCCCACAGCTCGGGTCGGCCCGATGGTCCTCAAACAGCGTGGACTGGCCGCCATGATCAATGCGACTGCGGCGACGTCCACCGCCAAAGCACTGCTCGGCAATGAGTTTCACGAGGTCGCCGTGGTCGCTGCTCTTGAGAGGGTCGAACCCCCTTTCGGCCGAGGTGAGGTCATCGATGCCGACGGACAACCACTCGAGCTTGTCCTGGTCAAGAACCCGGCCGGTTTCACCGTCGCCCTGAGCACCTACGGCAACACCCCTGTCACCACGATGGTGGCCATCAACGACAACTACGCCGACGGTCGCGACGTGTCCTGGCTCTACGACGTCAGCTTCGAGTCGCTGCGAGGCAAGGGAGCTGCGCTGACCAGCGGCGTCCGGGCCTACGACATGGCGCTGCGGCTGCAGTACGACGACGTGCCCGTGGCGCAGGTCGAGCCCGATCTGGACCTCGCGCTGGAACGCTTCCTCACGGCATACAAGGACGAGCCCAAACGTATCTTCTGCACCTACACCGCGATGATGGCGCTTCGCCGCAACCTGGCCGGGCGTTACGGCCTGGCCAACTTCGGAGAGGAAGCCCAGCCGTGAGCAGCCAACCGAACAGTGACGATCTGAACGGAAGCGATCCGAATGGTAGCCACCTGAACAGCAAGGGTCAGATCAAGGTCGTTCACATCTATCCGCGCGAGATGAGCATCTACGGCGATCTCGGCAACACCCGCTGCCTGGCGAGCCGGCTTCGCTGGCACGGTTACGAATCCATGGTTCACCAGCACCATCCCGGCAACGACTTTCCGACCGACGCGCACCTCGTCCTCGGCGGGGGCGGTCAGGACAGCGGGCAGGCGCGGGTCCAGGACGACCTGGCTCACAATGCCGAGGTTCTTCGAGCACTGGCGGCTGACGGCACTCCGATGCTGATGATCTGCGGCATGTACCAGCTCTTCGGCAATGCGTTCATCACCATCGAGGGGGAGCGGCTTCCGGGAATCGGCATCCTCGACGTGACGACCCAGGGAAACGCCAAGCGGATGATCGGCCCGGTTGTCCTGGAAACGGCCTACGGCGACGTGGTCGGCTACGAGAACCATTCCGGCTCAACCGAGCTGGGTGCGGGGCAGCGGCCCTTCGGCATGGTGAAGTCAGGCCTGGGCAACAACGGGATCGACGGGACCGAGGGAGCGATCACCGGTAGTGTGTTCGGGTCCTACCTGCACGGTCCGGTGCTGCCGGCTAACCCATTGTTCGCCGACGCCCTCATCAAGCTGGCGGTCGAGCGTGCACTGGGCCAGCCCTTCGTGCCGGGGGAGATCGACGATGAGATCGCGGATCAAGCACGCACACGTCAGGTGCGCCGGCTTGCCGGCTGAGTACGCCCCGGAGCCAGTAGCCCGTTGGAGCCAGCCGACCAGCTAGACAAGTCAGCCCGCAGCGCCATCAGGAGCGGTGCTGTCGGCGGTGTCGGTGGGTGCCGTCTTCTTAGAGAGGGCCCAGCTGAGAAGAGCCAGCACGCCCAGCGGGACCTCCATCACATGTGTGTACAACGAGAACCCCACGGTGCCGGCGAGCGCCTGTGCAGGGTCGGCGCCGAACGCGACCAGGACGGCAACTGCACCGCCCTCGGTGACTCCCACGCCACCGGGGGTGATGCCGATGGCGGTGAGAAGCCGTCCCACGGCGTACGCGGCGAACACGTGCGAGAAGGTCATACGCAGCCCGACCATGTGCATGCTCTGCCAGAAGAGCACGTAGAAGACGCCGAAGTAGGCGATCATCCCGAACGTCATCTTGAGCCAACCGTGGTGCACCACGCTGACGATGCGCGCTCGCTGGTCCCTGATGAAGTCGTCGACGCCCACCTCGTGGAAGGACTTGAACCGTCGATGCAGCGGGCGCAGCACCCGGTTGAGAGCCCGGCCCAGTGAGCGGGTGAGGCTCTCGCTGGCGAGCGCCGCGATGAAAAGGGCCAACAGCGCAAGGCCCGCGGCTGCGCCTATCAGACCGCCGCCGATCACCGCCGGAGGCAGGTTACCCCCGGCGACGAGCAGGGCGATCAGAGCGCCCACCGGGAGGATCAACCGGGCGAGGATGTTCCAGACGCCGGTGACGATGATGGAGGTCGAGATAGCGCGTCGTGAGAAGCCCCAGGAGCGGAAGGCCGCATAGCTGACCGCTACTCCGGCAGCCCCGCCGCCGGGCAGGAAGTTGCCCGCGGAAGACCCGCAGAGGTTCACGATGAGCGCATGAACGTGGCGCAGGCCGGGCATTGACCCGGTGAGCGTGAAGGTGTAGCCCCAGAGCCCAAGACACATGAGTGCGAACAGCATCATGACCGAACCGAAGCCGACGTGGCTGAGGGTGACGAACACTGCACTCCATGTGGTCCCCGCGATCCTGGGCAGCCACCAGACGACGAGCACGATCGCGAGGGCTATGCCGAGCACGCCCTGTGCGACCTGCTTGCGGCTCGGGCGCCAGAGGCTGCCCGGGACCGAGTCCTCGTCGCTCACGGCCCTCCCCCGAGCAGTCTCACGCCAGACCGGCGAAGACGTCGCGAGAGGTGGGCGCGCCCGGCGGGTGGGCTGGGTCGACGTACCACTCGCGGCCGAAGATCACGTCGTAGAACGGTCGCGGGATACGCAGGAAGGCGGCGAGAGTGCGGTCCGCACCGCTATCTGCGCTGGCCTGAGAGACGTGGGCTCGCATCGAGGCCCGTTTTGCGGACGCGTAACGGATGACGTTGACCCGGTGGGTGATGTCGGCCTGCGGGCTGAATGCGCGCTGGAACGTGGTGGGGTCGAAGGCTGCCGGGAAGCGGTACACCTTGCCAGCCAGGGCCACCGCGCGGCAGATCGTGTCACGCGGCACGGTCGCTTGCAGCACCCGTGGAGTCTTGGCCAGCTCTGCTGCACGTACCGCGACCTGGTGAGCCTTCACATGATCGCGGTGTCCATAGCCGCCGTTGACGTCGTAGGTCAGCAGGACGTCGACGGACTCCTGCCGCAGGATGGCGGCGAGCAGGCGTGCGGCCGTATCGACATCTGAGCGGATGAACCGTGTCCGGCTCGGCGGATCCGGCAGGGTGTGTGGGCCCAGCCCGCTGTCGGCATAGCCGAGGTGCTCCACCCGCGCCACCCCCAACGCTCGTGCACTTTCACGCAGCTCCTCCAGGCGTCGCTCGCCGAGGCGACCGCCGGCCACGAAGCTGCTGGAGGCCAGACCCTCGTTGCCGTCGGTTGCCACGACCAGAATCACCCGGTGTCCCTGCGCGGCGGCACGCGCCATCGTCCCGGCGGTGAGCAGTGACTCATCGTCGGGGTGGGCATGGAAAGCCAGGAGGGTGTGCGACATCAGGTTCCATCCTGTCTCATGCGAGGCTGGTTCTGTGAAGATCGCGATGCTGTCTGACTGTTATATGCCCCGCCTGGGCGGAATCGAGGTGCAGGTCCATGACCTTGCGTCCCGCCTGATCGGTCGTGGCCATGAGGTCGTCGTCTTCACCGCCACCGCTGGCAGCCGAGGGGAGCGGGGCGGGTTCGTCGACCAGGTCGACGGCGTCGAGGTTCACAGACTGGCTCTTCGGTTGCCGTTCGAGCTGCCCGTGAACCCTCTGGCCCCAGGGCTGTTGCGCCAGAGGCTGGCCAGCGGTGGGTTCGACGTCGCCCACGTCCACATGGGCGTGGTGAGCCCCTTTGCTGTGGACTGCACCCGCGTCGCCACGGACATGGGCCTGCCCATCGCGATGACGTGGCATTGCATGCTGGGTTCCTTCGAGCCGTTCTTTCGTGCAGCTGGATACGTACGCGGCTGGGCCTCCAGCGGCGTTGTCATGAGCGCCGTCTCGGCTGTTGCTGCCGAGCCGTTGCAGCGCGTCGTCGGATCAGCGGGCACCGTAAGTGTCCTGTCCAACGGAATCGACGTCGACCGCTGGGCCACGCAGCGCGAGCAGGCGCCGGCACGCAAGGCTTTGGACTGCGTGCGGGTGGTTTCGGCGATGCGCCTGGCCTCCCGCAAGCGGCCGCTGCCGTTGTTGCGCACCATGGCCCGTGTGCGGGCGCTGGTCCCGGCAGACAAAGGGATCCGCCTGGAGATCTTCGGTGATGGTCCCGATCGCCGCCGGCTTGAACGCTTTATCGCCGCTCACGACATGGGCGGCTGGGTCAGGCTGCCGGGCAGGGTGACCCGGGAGGAGCTGCAGGAGGGGTATGCGGCCTCCGATATCTTCGTGGCCCCCGCGCCCCTGGAGTCGTTCGGGATTGCCGCCCTGGAGGCGCGCACTGTTGGGCTGCCGGTCGTAGGGCGCCGTGGAAGCGGCGTGCAGGAGTTCGTCAAGGACGGTCTGAATGGATACCTCGCGACCGATGACGAGGCGATGGCTGAGGCTCTCGCCCAGCTGGTCACCGACGATGGGCTCCGCGAGTCGATGAAGACGTACAACCGCAGCACGCCCCCAGAACAGTCGTGGAGTCGCATCCTGGACGGTGCGGAGGCGGAATACCGCCGTGCCATCGCCGTTGCCGGGGCGGTTGAGGGGGCGGCTCGTTGACTTCCGCTCTGGTACCGGGGTCCTGGCTCATCGTGGTGGGGGTCGACCTGGACAGTGCAGAGGTTGCCCGTCTGGCACTCGGTCACGGAGACGACCCTAACGCCTTGCTCGCGTTGCACGGCTGGCATGTCCTGCGAGTGCGAGACGTCTTGAGGCACCCGGTCGACAGACAAGTGCTGACGATGACTTTTGTGGTTGTGCCCTCCTTGCGCCAGCCTCAGAAGATCGAACCGTTGACGAGCCAGGTCCAGTCGCGTCCGGGCGCAGACCTGGTGGGCCAGGCTATCCCCGAGGGCGACGCCCCCGAGGGTGAGGTCGCGCTCCGGCACCAGCGGATCGCGGCCTACGCCGTGGTAACCAGCTCGCGCGGGTTCCTGATGACGCAGTTCTCCGAGCGGACCGGTGCCGAAGGTCAGTGGGGCCTGCCCGGCGGTGGCCTCGAGGCCGAAGAGGCGCCGGACCGGGCCGTGCTGCGAGAGGTCTGGGAGGAGAGCGGCCAGGTGATCGAGGTGAGCGATCTCGCGTTGATTGCGACGAGCCGCTGGGTGGGCGTTGCGCCAGGTGGTCACCTCGAGGACTATCACGCCGTGCGGGTCGTCTACCGCGCGGTCTGCCCCGAGCCGACCGAACCGGTCGTTCACGACGTCGGAGGCACCACGGCGTCCGCTACGTGGTTGCTGCCGGCCGATCTCGATCTGCTCGCTCTCACGCCCGGCTGGCGATCGATACTGCGTGACGTGACCCGGCTGGGTGTGGGCGGAGCGGATGTCTCAGACGTCGTCATGGCGCCGGACGAGACCGATTGCCCCGATCACCGCCAGCACGACCCCGATGCCGACGATCGTGCCCGGCCCCAGCCGTGACC
>DAITND010000113.1:0-8326 GCA_036834825.1 Dermatophilaceae bacterium | reverse complement strand
CCTAGACTCTTGAGGCCCAGCTCATCGTCGCGGACCAGTGGGTTGGACTGGATCAGTACGTGGGCACTCGAGCACGAGTCATGCTGGTACCCCGGAAGGGTCAGCTGCTCGGTGATGGTGTTGCCCCCGACCAGGTCTCGCTCCTCAAGTACTACCGTCTCCAGACCCGCTGCGGCCAGATAAGCTGCTGCAACAAGGGCGTTATGGCCAGCACCGATCACGACCACGTCCGCGACACCACCGCCATCGCTCGTGGGAACCCGGCTCACGCGAGCCGTCCTAGGCCCTGCGGGAAAGTGTGCAGCCGCTTCGCACCCTCTGGCGTCACAAGCAGCAGTTCTCCAGTCTGCACCCCGATGCTCGCGTCTGCTGTCACCACATTCGGCTGGACCACCAGAGCCATACCCACCTCGATCTCAAAGTCTGGAACTGCAACGAGCGACCGACTGGGTGAGCCGATGACCAGAGGCAGAAAACCACCACCGGAGCCGTGAACCAGATCGTCTAGCGTCGTGAAACCAGCGGGAGCTCATGCCATTCCCCGATCTCTCGTGCAAACGTTTGTCTTGTGGAAGGATGGCCATCAGCCCGAGCTGGTGTCAAGCGTCTCGGAACACGGCATTTGGGGGCTCAGGGTCCAATGTCTGACTCGTCCTGCGAAGAAGTGCGGCTCGGCTACTTCAGCGCCTCGGCTGTCTCGATGCTCGCTCATAGCACCGGCATCTACAACGCATGCCAGCTGTCGGTGCTCGAGGAAGCTGTCCCATCCTCCCCCGAGCAGTTCCGGCGATTGATGTCCGGCGGATACGACCTGGTTCTCACGAGTCCGGACAATGTGCTGAACTATCGCGTCAACTCCCGAAACCCCTTGAAGCAAACAGGCGATATCCGAATCCTGGCTGGCGTGGACATGGGAATGGGCCTGTCGGTGATGGCCGCCCCTGATATCTCGTCGATCAACGATCTGCGGGGACGCCGTGTCGGCGTCGACGTGCCAGGTTCGGGTTTCGCCTACGCCCTGTTCGAGGTGCTGGACCGGGCAGGCTTGCACCGACACGAATATGAAGTCGTCACGATGGGTTCCACGCCTCGCCGCGCATCGGCTCTGGCCGCCAGAGAGTGCTCGGCGACGTTGCTCAACGCTGGACATGATCTGATCGCCGAGCGTGCCGGTGCGCGCCGGCTCGCTCGAGTCAGCGATGTCCTTGGGCCGTACCCAGGCACGGTTCTCGCCGCGCGGGCGCAGGTCATCGGTCAGCGACCAGCGCTGTTTCAACGCTTTTTGGCAGCGTGGACTTCGGCAGTCGGCGCCACCCTCGACCCGGCGAACCGCCGGCTTGTCGAGTCAGAACTGGCTCGCGGGCTGGCAGCACCGCGCGTGATCGCTGAGTCTGCCTACCGTACGGTGATCAGCTCGAGCGAGGGTTTGATACCGGACGGTCGATTCGACCCCTCAGGCTGGCGCCTGCTCGTCGATCTTCGTGTGGCGTCAGGGGGATTGGACGCAGACATCGAAGTCGACCTGCTGAGGACGACTGTGCCCATGGTGGATACTTGTCGGTTACCAGTGCCAGAGGAGAACCGATGACCTGCCGCGCACCGTTACTGCCATCGTGAGCGTTCCGACCCTTCGTGACGTCGCTGCCCGCGCCGGTGTCCATGTGGCCACCGCTTCCCGGGCCCTCAACGCGGAGACGCGGAGTCTGGTCAATGCAAAAACTGCAGTTCGGGTCCTCGATGCCGCCCGGGCACTGGGCTATCAACCCAATCCCATTGCACGGGGACTGAGGACGAACCGGTCCATGTCGGTCGGCGTAGTGATCCCAGATCTCACCAACCCGCTGTTCCCACCGATCGTCCGGGGTATCGAGGACGGCCTGATGACGGAGGGGTACGCGACGCTGCTGGTCAGCACTGACAACAACCCCGAACGAGAAGCGACCTTGGTCAGGGCCCTACGCGGGCGCCAGGTAGATGGTTTCTTCTTCGCCAGTGCGCGCGTCGAATACCCGGCCATCGACCAGCTCGCCCGCGAGAGGATTCCACTCGTGCTCATAAACCGGCGGTTGGAAGGCCTCAATTTGCCGACAGTGACCGCCGACGACGCCGGCGGCGTACTCCTTGCGCTCAAACACGTGTCCGATCTTGGTCATACCCGGATCGCGTATCTGGCCGGCCCGCAGTGGACGTCCACCGGCAAGGCCCGGCTGTGCGCTTTCCGCACCGGGATGACAGATCTCGGGCTGGATCCCACCACCGTGGTTGAGGCGCGCCAGTGGTCAGAGGAAGAGGGCGAGCGCGGGATGGCTCAGTTGATGGGCCGTTACCCGGGGTTCACTGCCGTACTCGCTGGCAATGACCTGCTAGCGCTGGGCTGTTATGACTTCATGGCGCATCGTGGAATCCAGTGCCCTGGGCACCTCAGCGTCGTCGGCTTCAACGACGTGCAGTTCATGGACAAGGTCCGTCCCGCACTAACCACCGTTGCCATCCCCCAGTACGAGATCGGTGCAACGGCAGCCCGCCTAATGCTGGAACGGATCCGGCAGCCCAACGTTGCACCGACTTCAGTGGAACTGCCGGTCACCCTTACTGTGAGGGAGTCGACTGCTGCCCCGAAGACGCTTGAACACGGACGGTTGGCACCGCAACGGCCGAAGAAGACCAGTACGGTGCCCAAACCGCGTCCCACGGCCTGAGATCCCGCCGAACGACTTCGGTCGGAATGACGGAGCCCATCGGACGGCCAGACACGCGAGCGGTCGAACCCGTCAGGGGACCGGACTCGGCACTGTTCCACCGCCGAGATACAGACGGGCGATCTCCGGGTTTCCCAGCGTTTCGGAGCCAGTTCCCTGCAGACGCACATGCCCGCTTTCGACCACCACAGCCTGAGTGGCCAGCGACAGGCCCGCGCGCACATTCTGCTCGACCAGAAGAACGGTCCGGCCCTCCTCCCACATGGTCCGAACCTGTTGCAGGACGATCCGCAAGGTCTTGGGGTCCAGCCCCATCGACGGTTCATCCAGGACCACGAGTTTCGGGTCCAGCATCAAGCACCTGGCGAACTCTACGAGCCGTTGCTGACCGCCCGACAAGGCGCCGGCCTTGTCGTGGGCACGGTCGGTGACGATCGGGAAGAGCTCCTGGATGCTCTTCAATCGCCTGCTGACTTCCGTTCGGTCTCGAAGGAGAAAACCGCCCATCTCCACGTTGTCACGCACCGACATGTCTGGAAACAGCGTGTGGTTCTGCGCTACCTGGACGATCCCGAGCCCCAGAATCTGACGTGGGTTACGGCCACCGATGTCTTGTCCTTCGAACATGACCTTCCCCAGTCGCGGGCTCAGCTGTCCACTTACCACTCGAAGAACGGTCGACTTACCTGCGCCGTTGGGGCCCACTACGCAGGTAATGCTGCCCGCGGGAACTGACAGCGTGAGGTCGCGCAGCACATCGCTTCCGCCATAACCGGCCCAGACACCCTCTAACTCGAGCAGCGCCCTCATGACTCGTCCTCCGTGGTGTGTCCCGCGGTCGGGGCGCCGGACCCCGGCGCCGTAGAGGCACCGGACGATGTCGATGCGATGACATTCAAGTCCGGTTCCACATCGTCGTCGACCGACCCCCCCATATAGGCATCAAGCACCCGCGGATCACTGCGGACCTGCTCCGGAGTACCAAACGCGATCACGGCGCCTCGTTCCATCACGGCCACTACGTCGCAGATCCCCATCACGAACTCCATGTTGTGCTCCACCACCAGGAACGTGACACCTCGTTGGTTGAGCTCCCGGATCCGTTCCGCGATCTGCCCGATGAGAATCGGGTTGATGCCCCCGGCCGGCTCGTCGAGCAGGACAACCTTCGGCTCCTGGGCCAGCACCATGGCAAGCTCAATGAGTTTGCGCTGACCGTAGGACAACATTCCGGCCTGTTCGTTCGCAAGACCTGCCAGACCCACAAAGTCCAAGAGCTCACGACACCGCTCCGGACTGTAAACCTCCTTGCGCCGTGAACGTGGTACGCCGCGGCTGCCGACCTGGATGTTCTCCATGAGCGTGAGGCGGGCAAATACCCGCGTTAGCTGGAAGGTCCGTCCGAGGCCAAGGGTGCAAGCCCGGCTCGGAGACATACCGGTCACCTCCTGGCCATCGAAGCGGACCGATCCGGAGTCGGCGCCTTCGTAGCCGGTGATGACGTTGAACATCGTTGTCTTGCCAGATCCGTTCGGGCCGATCAGGCCGGTAACAGAGCCCTCTTCAACGGCGAACGAGCAGCCTGACAAAGCCTGCAGACCACCGAAACTCTTCTTGATGTCACGCACTTCCAGCAATTCCGTCATCGGGCCGCCCCATCCTTGATTCCGGCAGCTTTCTTGGAAACCGGGCCGTTGGCCGTCGGCGGCGGGCCGCCCTTAACCTCAGCACTCACGCGCATCCGTTTGCGGAGCTGCCCAGCCAGGGACGGAACGATGCCCTCGGGTAGGAAACGGATCACCAGCAGGAACAGCACGCCAAACATGATCAGCGACAGACCTCCGCCGGTGAAGCTCAACGTCAAGTACTGCTGTAGTGGTTCGAGGATCAATGCGCCGATCACAGGTCCGCTGACCGTACCCAGACCGCCGAGGAACGCCATCAGTGCGATGGTGACGTCGAAGATGGCCTCGAAGGCAAACGGCGGATAGATGCTGCCCAAGTAATAGGCATAGATCGCTCCGCACATACCCGTGACGAATCCGGTCAGCACGAAGGTAGCGAGTTTGACCCGGTTGGTGTGGACCCCGAGGCCCCGGGCCCGGTCCTCGTCATCGCGAATCGCCAGCAATTCCAAGCCAAAGCTGGATCGACGCAGAGTCCAGGACAGGCCGATCGCGATCAGCGCGACGAGCAGAGCCGCCATATAGAAATAGTTGTTGTAGGTCTGCGCGCTCCACGGTGGGATCGGCAGCTGCATGCCCGAAGATCCGTTGGTCAGCGAATGCAGGTTATAGGCCAGCAGCTGGAAGATGAAGAAGATCGCGATCGTGACGACCACGAACGTATGGCGTCGTGTTCGCAAGGCCAACCAACCGACCGGCAACGCGACCAGTGCAGCAAACAAGCCGGCCACGGGAATGAGCGCGAAAAGCGCTACACCACCCTTGAGGTTCAGATGCGTGGTGATGTTGGCGAAACAGTAGGCGCCGCTGCCGTAGAACACCGCGTTGCCGAGGGCTATGTAGCCGCTGTAACCGGAGAACATGTTCCAGGCCGAGGTGGCGCCGACGAACAGCAGGGTGAACATTGCGACGGAGGTGACCGCAGGATTGCTGAACACAAACGGGAAGACGATGGTCACGATTAGTGCGGCTACCAGCAGGATTCGCCGGGAGTTGCGCATTATCGGGGTCGCCAGTGGGTCGGTAGGGGCGACCGCTACCTGCGGCTGAACCATTGTGCTCTCCTCCGAATTGGTACTGGTCACTGGGCTCTCGCCTCTGGCCGCCCGAACAGCCCATTCGGACGAACCAGCAGCACCACCACTAAGACAGCGAAGAACATCGTGCTTGCCCACACTGGGGACCATACGACAGCTGTCACGTCCTCGATGACCAGGGCGACGATGGACGCGATAAGCGCGCCACCGATACTGCCGAGACCACCTAGCACGATGATCACCAGCAGACGTGAGATCAGGTCATAGCCGGAGTTCGGGTTGAACGAGTTCGTGGCCCCGAAGACCATTCCGCCTGCAGCGGTCACCGCTGCTCCGAGCCCGAACGTGATTGCCGAAACCCGGTTGATGTTGATGCCGATGAGTTCGGCCCCGGCCCGGTTCTGCACCGAGGCGCGGATGCTCTGACCACCGCGGGTCCGGTACAGGAACACATACAACGCCCCTAGCATTACAACGGCCAAGGCGAAGCCGAGCAGGTAGATGTAGGGCAAATAGAAACCCATCACGTGCACCGACTTCTCGACATACCAAGCGTTGAGGGTCTTCAGGTCCGAGGAGAAGAACTGAGTGAGAATGCCTTCGATGACAATCGCAATCGCGAAGGTGACAAGGATCGACAGGGCAGTCCGGTTCTGAGGCTTCAGCCGTCGAATGAAACCCCATTCGATTACCACGCCGATGATGAACATTAGCGGCATGGTGAAGATCAGGCCGACGAAGGGATCGATGTGGAGGTATGTCTGCAGCACGTAGCTCATATACGCCGCCAGGACCACGAAGATGCCCTGCGCGATATTGATGATCTGCATGACACCGAAGATGAGCGTCAGCCCCGCTGCCATCAATGCGTAGACGCCGCCCGTCAGGACACCGTCAACGATCGCTTTCGCGATTTCAGTACTCAACCTATGCCTCCTGGTTTGAGTGGCAGGTGCCATCGGGCTGGTGAGGACCAACAGAAACCAGCCATGGCACTAACCCCGGTGCCCGCGGGGCGACCGGCCTCTGACGTGTGATGAATGACGTCGCCTGCTACCACGGAGCCTTCGGGAACTCGATGGGGCTCGTCGACGGAGGCACCGGGACGAGCTTCTTGGTAGCGTCCGGCTGGAACGGCAACAGTGCGCCCTTCTGCCACTGGAACACGTAGGAGAACGCGAGCGTGTTCTGGCCGGTCGAGTCGAACTTCACCTTGCCCTGCACAGATTCGAAGGTGGCACTGTGCAATTCCGAGATGAGCTTGGTCTGATTCAGGCTGCCGTTGTTAGTCACTGCCTGAGCGGTCACTTCACCAACCGAGTAAGCCTCCGGAACATCAGAGCTCACGGACGCGGCATTGCCGCCGTAAGCCTTGATGTACGAAGCCACCATCGCTGCGTTACCGGGGTTGTTGGCCGTCGGGTACCACCCGTTGGGCACCATGATGCCCCCGGTGTGATTGGCGCCCACGTTGGTGACGAACTGCGCGCCCTGGTCCGGTCCGGCAGTAGCAATGAGATCCTGTGGGTTGTAGTTCTGCTGCACGAACTGCTTGACGAAGGCGCTGACGTCGGGCAGCAGAGTACCGACCAGCACGATGTCTGCCTTCGAGCCGATGATGCCGGCTGCGATCGGACCGTAATCGGTTGTCTCGGACGGGTAGACCTTGTTATAGACCGTTCTGACGCCGGCGGGTGCCAAGATCGCACGCGCGGCGTCCAACTGCGGAGCCGTGAAAGGGTCGTCCTGGGTTGCGTACGCGGCGGTTTTCGGCCGAGAACTCGCCGGCAGGGCAGCGATCCAGTTGGCAAAACTGACCAAGTTGTTCGCCACCGGCAGGCTAACGTCGAAGACGTTGTGCAGGCCCAGCGTGAACACGGAAGGGCCGCCCCCCGCACCTTCGACAAACGCATATCCGTAGCGATTGACGACCTGTGACGCAGCCTTGGTCAGCAACGTGGAAAAAGGACCGAAAACCAGGTCGACGTTGTCGACGCTGATCAGCTTCTGGTAATTCGTGACCACCTGGACCGGGCTGCTCGCATCGTTGACTATGTCGAGCGTTACCTTGCGTCCGAGCAGACCGCCCTTGGCGTTGATGTCGTCGGCCCAGAGCTGGTAGCCCTGTTGGAACGCTTTTCCATCAGCGGAGAAATCTCCTGTCAGAGAAAGCGACACACCGATCTTGATCGGTGTGCTCGACTTGCCGGACTGGGTTCCAGAGGACGAGGTGCCCGAGCCGGAACAGCCAGCGAGCATGAGGGCCACAGCGCCAGTACAGGCGACCGCGCGCATCCGCATGGGTGATTTTCGATTCGTCAACCTGTGCTCATCTCCTCGGGTAACTTCTGGCGGCGTCAGACTGGTTCACATAGGCAGACGGCTGTGGGCCTCTTGGAGCTGAACCATCGCGCGCAACTAGTCGCTGGTCTGCGCAAGGTCGCATCCCGAACGGCGCACGACTCGCACCATTCATTCCACAAACGTTTGCATAACGCGTAGTGTGCACACCCGTATCACTGCATGTCAAGCGTCCGAGTTGACTCAGCAACGGTGCTCGCGTAACAGGGCTCGTTGCCTGATCGGGAAATGAACCGGGGCCTGGGCCGATATTGAGGCGGGCCGGGATGAGAGCGACGTTGTAGCCAGATGCTTCGAGTTGGCGTGGGTGGCGCTATCCGACACCATGTCCGGTCCTGCCCCCGCACAAGGCTGAGGGTGATGGTTGTAACTCCGTCGTCGGCCTGCCTTGTCCGGGTAAGTGCGTGGGTGGTGCCGGGAACGTTGAGTGATCAGACCGGGTGACCGACAGTGCGCTGGGCGCGGCGCCGGATACCTGTCCGGCCGAGGTAGAGCGTGTCAGCGCTGAAGAGTTCGGTCAGCCACCTGCTGGTGGGCGGCGGGC
>DAITND010000112.1:0-8356 GCA_036834825.1 Dermatophilaceae bacterium | reverse complement strand
AGGCGACCATCCGCGAGCGCGGCATCGACTGTGACTTCGAGCGCACCGGAGAGCTCGATGTGGCCGTCGAAGCCTGGCAGCTGGAGCACCTGCGCGGCCTTGCCGAGACTCTGCGCGGGCTGGGGGAGGAGGCCGAGCTGCTCAGTGCCGCCCAGACCCGCGCACTGGTGCGCTCACCGACATACCTGGCCGGGCTGCTGGACCGCCGCGGCGTGGCGATGCTCAACCCGGCGCTTCTGGCCTGGGGCCTGGCCGACGCCATCGAGGGCGCCGGGGGCCGGATCCACGAGGCCACGCGGGTGATGGCGCTGGGTTCGGCCGGAGAGCGCGTCGCCCTGAGCACGGCCACCGGGACCGTGCGCGCCCGCCAGGTGGTCCTGGCCACGAACGTGTTCCGGTCGCCGCTTCGGCGAGCCCGCGCCTACGTGGTCCCGGTCTGGGATCACATGATTGCCACCGAGCCGCTGAGTCAGAGCCAGCGCGAGGCCCTTGGATGGGAGGGCCGATCAGGGGTGGGTGATAGCGGCAACCAGTTCCACTACTACCGCCTGACCAGCGACAACCGGCTCGTCTTCGGTGGCTATGACGCGCTCTACTACTACGGTTCCGACCTTTCCACGAGACGTCAGCGCCGACCGGAGACCGAGCAGATGCTGTACCGCCACATGCTCACGACCTTTCCCGACCTGCAAGGGGTGGCGATCACGCACACCTGGGGTGGCGCCATCGACACCTCGACCCGGTTCAGTGCCTCGTGGCAACGGGCGTACGGGGGCAGGGTCGCCTCGGTTCTGGGGTACACCGGTCTGGGGGTCGGCGCGTCCCGGTTCGGTGCCCAGGTCTGTCTGGACCTGCTGGCTGGTCGGGACAACGAGCGAACCCGCCTGGAGATGGTGGCCCGCCGGCCGATGCCCTGGCCGCCGGAGCCGGTGCGCTGGCTTGGGATCCAGATGACACGGCGTAGCATCGCGCGCGCCGACGCCAATGGCGGGCGACGCGACCTGTGGCTCCGGATGCTGGACCGACTGGGTCTCGGTTTCGACTCCTAGGCTCATCCACCCGTCATCCCTTCACGAAACTAGGATCGCTCACATGACTGGCTACGGCCCGCAGCTCGGACCAGACATCACCTTCCTGGGGGTCCCGCGTTGTGACCTGGACGACCCGCAGACGTATGCCGACGCGGACGTCGTGATCCTCGGGGCGCCCTTTGACGGTGGCACCTCCAACCGGCCGGGAGCCCGTTTCGGGCCGATGGCAATCCGGATGACGGACTACCTGCCGCACGATGGCTCGCGCCCGAGCCTTGCTCTTCGCACCGACGCCCTGGTGGACCTCACGGTGGTCGATGCCGGAGACGTCGAGATGTACTCCGGCGACATCGAGAAGGCCCTGCCTGCGCTCGAGGCGGCAGTCGAGAAGGTGACTCGCGCGGGCGCCATACCCGTGATCCTCGGCGGCGATCACTCCATCGCCTTTCCTGACGCCAAGGGGGTGGCCAACGTGCTGGGCCACGGCCTGGTCTCGATGCTCCACTTTGATGCGCACGCCGACACCGGCGACATAGAGTTCGGATCCCTGTGGGGCCATGGTCAACCGATGCGCCGGCTGATCGAGTCCGGGGCCCTGCGCGGCGACCGGTTCCTGCAGATCGGGTTGCGTGGCTACTGGCCCCCGCCCGAGACCCTGGACTGGATGGCCGCCCAGGGGATGCGTTCCTATGAGATGAGCGAGATCGGTCGTCGTGGGCTCGGGGTGTGTCTGACCGAGGCCTTCGCCATCGCGACGGACCAGTGCGAGGGTGTCTTCCTCTCGGTCGATATTGACGTCTGCGACCCAGGTCACGCGCCGGGCACCGGCACTCCGGAGCCGGGTGGATTGTCCGCTCGCGAGCTGCTCGACTCAGTGCGACGGATCTGCCTCGAGCTGCCCGTCGTGGGCGTCGACGTCGTCGAGGTCAGCCCACCTTATGACCACTCTGACATCACCGCCGCTTTGGCCAACCGCGTGGTCCTGGAGGCGCTGTCAGCAATTGCCCGCCGTCGCCAGGACGCTCGCGACGCCACCACCTGGAACCCCACTGCCCCACTGCTGGACGGTCGCTGACCACTGCCGGGCAGACGTCGATCCGAAGTGCCCGTGATGTGAGCCGACCGGGTGAGCTGTGCGGCCCATGAGGAACGGCTGCGCCACCGACGATCCCATGACGGACAATGATGAGGTGACCTCACCGCGCAGCATCGTCATCCTGGGATCCACGGGTTCAATCGGGACCCAGGCCATCGAGGTCGTCACCGCCAATCCCGGGCGCTTCCAGGTGATCGCGATCAGCGCTGGTGGTACAAACCTGGATCTGCTGGCCCGCCAGGCGGTCGCGCTGGGTGTCCAGGCAGTCGGCGTGGCCCGCGGGGAGCGCGACATCGTCGCCGCGGCTATCCACCAGGTGGCCGATGACGTGGGGCGACGGGGGTTCACCCCGGACATCCTGGTCGGGGATCGGGCCAGCACCGATCTGGCCGGGACCGGGGCCGATGTGGTCCTGAACGGGATCACCGGCTCGATCGGCCTGCGTCCCACCCTGGCGGCCCTCCGCTGCGGAAGCACCCTCGCCCTGGCCAACAAGGAGTCCCTGATCGTCGGCGGGTCGCTGGTCACGGCGGCTGCCAGCCCGGGCCAGATCGTCCCCGTGGACAGTGAGCACAGTGCCATCGCGCAGTGTCTGCGCGGCGGGTCCGGCGATGAGGTGCGAAAGCTCATGATCACCGCCAGCGGCGGGCCCTTCCGTGGCTGGGATCGGGCCGCGCTGCGCGCCGTCACGCCCCAACAGGCTCTCGCCCACCCGACCTGGGCCATGGGGCCGGTTGTGACGACCAACTCGGCGACAATGGTCAACAAGGGCCTGGAGGTTATCGAGGCACATCTGCTGTTCGACATTCCTTTCGAGCGCATCGAGGTGGTCGTCCACCCCCAGTCCTTCGTCCACTCGATGGTCGAGTTCGTCGACGGATCGACGATGGCGCAGGTCGGTCCGCCGAGCATGCTCATCCCCATCGCCTTGGGGATGTCGTGGCCTGACCGGGTTCCTGACGCCGGCCCGTCGATCGACTGGACCCAGGCGGCCACGTGGGAGTTCTTCCCGCTGGACGAGGACGCTTTTCCCGCCGTTGCCCTGGCCAGAGCGGTCGGCGCGGCCGGCAAGTGCTTCCCCGCGGTCTTCAACGCTGCCAACGAGGAGTGCGTGGCGGCGTTCCTGGCCGGGCGCATCGGCTTCACCCAGATCGTCGACACGGTCAAGGCGGTGGTCGACCAGTGGGGCGCAAATCCTGAGAACGATATGAGCGCTTTGGACGTTGACACCGTACTGAGCGCCGAGAGCTGGGCGCGAAATCGTGCCCAAGTGCACCTGGGCCTTACCGAAAGTGAGACGCTGGTTCTGTGATGTATTTCCTCGGCGTTCTGTTCATGGCCCTCGGTATCAGCGTCTCCATCGCGCTGCACGAGGTCGGCCACCTCGTCCCGGCCAAGAAGTTCGGCGTCAAGGTCACCCACTACATGATCGGCTTCGGCCCAACCATCTGGTCGCGCACCCGCGGCGAGACGGAGTACGGCATCAAGGCGATACCACTGGGCGGCTTCATCCGGATGATCGGCATGTTCCCCCCCAAACCCGGGGCAGACCCCTCGATGCTGCGCGCCTCGAGCACCGGCCGATTCTCCCAGCTGATGGACCAGGCCCGCCAGGAGTCCATGGAACAGGTCAAGCCGGGCGACGAAGACCGGGTGTTCTACAAGCTCTCGACGCCCAGGAAACTCGTCGTGATGCTCGGCGGCCCGACCATGAACCTGATCATCGCCGTGGTCCTGCTGGGCGGAATCTTCACGCTCTACGGCATGGGCCAGTACACGGCCCGGGTCAGCGCCGTGTCCCAGTGCGTCCAGACCGTCCCGGCCAACGGCAAGGCGCCCGCGGCGTGCTTGCCTTCGGACCCACAGGCTCCGGCCAATGTCGCCGGGATCCGGCCCGGCGATCGGATCATCTCCATGGCCGGCCAGCCGGTCAACAACTGGGATGACCTCAAGGCGCTGGTGCGGCCCAACGGTGGCCGGCGAATCGCCGTCGTGGTCGAGCGGGGCGGCAAACCTCTGAGCCTGGTTGCGACGCCGATCCTGAACAACGTGCCAAGGATCGACTCCCAGGGCAACACCGTTCTTGGCCCCGATGGCAAGGCCCTCTTCGATCGCGTCGGTTTCTTGGGCTTGTCGCCCAGCGCGGAGATCGTCAAGCAACCCCTCACCGCCGTTCCCGCGCTGGTCGGCGGCCAGGTCGCCGCAACGGCCGGCGTGGTGCTCCGGATTCCGCAGAAGATGGCGGGCATCGCCAAGGCTGCCTTCGGTGGCGGAGCGCGGGACCCCAACGGTCCGATGTCCGTGGTGGGCGTCGGGCGGGTGGCCGGCGAGGTCGCCGCCGGCCAGCTTCCCGCGGTGACCGGGTCCGGGTCCGGGTCGGATTCCTCCAAGTTCGTCGTCCTGCTCAGCCTCATCGCGTCCCTGAACCTTGCGCTATTCGTCTTCAACCTCATCCCGCTGCTGCCCCTGGACGGGGGATATGTGGCAGGCGCGCTGTGGGAGGGGCTCAAGCGTCAGGTGGCCAGGCTGCGCGGGCGGCCCAACCCGGGCTACGTCGACGTGGCCAAGGCCCTGCCGATGGCCTACGCGATGGCGGTCGCGCTGATCGGTATGTCCGTTCTGCTGATGTATGCCGACGTGGTCAACCCGATCAAGCTGGGTGGCTGACCGCTTGTCAGGCCCGACAGCTCTGGTCGCGCCGGGTGGGGGATACTGACGCTATGACGGTTTCTCTCGGTATGCCGCCCCTGCCGCCCCCGGTTGTGTCCGCCCGCCGGAAGTCCCGCAAGATCAAGGTCGGCAAAGTCGAGGTGGGTGGGGATGCCCCCGTCTCGGTGCAGTCGATGTGCACGACCCCGACAACCGACGTCAACTCGACACTGCAGCAGATTGCCGAGCTGACCGCGACCGGTTGCGACATCGTGCGGGTGGCCTGCCCTACCCAGGACGACGCCGACGCCCTGGCCGAGATCGCCACGCACAGTCAGATCCCGGTCATCGCGGACATCCACTTCCAGCCCAAGTACGTCTTCGCCGCTATCGACGCCGGCTGCGCGGCGGTCCGGGTGAACCCGGGCAACATCCGCAGGTTCGACGACCAGGTCAAGCAGATCGCCCGTGAGGCCAAGGATGCCGGCGTCTCCGTGCGGATTGGTGTCAATGCCGGTTCACTGGACCCTCGCGTCATGGCCAAGTATGGCAAGGCCACTGCCGAGGCTCTGGTCGAGTCGGCCATCTGGGAGGCGAGCCTTTTCGAGGAGCACGACTTCCATGACTTCAAGATCTCGGTCAAGCACAACGACCCGGTCGTGATGATCAAGGCCTATGAGCAGCTCGCCGCCAGCGGCGACTGGCCGCTGCACCTCGGCGTGACCGAGGCCGGCCCTGCCTTCCAGGGGACGATCAAGTCCTCAGTGGCCTTCGGGGCGTTGCTGGCACAGGGGATTGGTGACACCATCCGCGTCTCGCTGTCGGCCCCGCCGGTGGAGGAGATCAAGGTCGGGATCCAGATTCTGCAGTCGCTGAACCTGCGCCCGCGCAAGCTGGAGATCGTCTCGTGTCCTTCGTGTGGCCGTGCTCAGGTTGATGTGTACACCCTGGCCGATCAGGTGGCGGCGGGCCTCGAGGGCCTCCAGGTGCCGCTGCGCGTTGCGGTCATGGGCTGTGTCGTGAACGGTCCGGGTGAGGCTCGTGAGGCTGATCTTGGTGTCGCGTCGGGCAACGGCAAAGGCCAGATCTTCGTCAAGGGCGAGATCATCAAGACGGTGCCCGAGTCCCAGATCGTGGAGACCCTGATCGAAGAGGCCATGCGGATCGCCGAGGAGATGGGCGAGCCGGTCGATGACGAAGGGGTGTCGGCGGGTCCCGTTGTCACCGTCGGCTGACACCTGCGTGCCGGACACGCCGGTCGACAACGCCATCCGGGCAGGGCAGGCTTAAGAGGTGCTGCGCACCCATAGTCGCGTCCGCGCCCTCACCACGGCTGACCGTGACCAGGCGCTGGAGGTCTGTGCGCGCGACAGCCGCACCAATGTCTTCGTTGCTGCGCGGATCCTTGATGGCGGGCTGGCAGCGTTCCCCGGTGCGATGTTGGGCTACGCCGAGGGCTCGACTCTTGAGGCGATCTGCTGGGTGTCGGCCAACCTGGTTCCTGTCGGGTGCGACGGACCGGCGCTGGCGGCCTTCGCCACCAAGATACGCCGATGGCGCCATCACTGTTCCTCGGTGTTCGGTCCCTCAGACATGGTGCTGCCGCTGTGGGAGGCCCTGCGACCCACCTGGGGGGAGCCGCGCGCCGTGCGCGCCCGCCAGCCGGTTCTGGCCACGGCAGGCCCGATTCCATCGGGTACGCAGTGCGACCTGCGGGTCCGTCGGGCGCGATTCGACGAGGTGGACCTCGTGATGCCGGCGGCGGCGGCCATGTTCACCGAAGAGATCGGCTACCCGCCCTACCGGGGCTCCTCGCAGCTCTATCGGCAGGGCATCGCGTCCCTGATCAGGCGGGGGCACACGTTCGTGCGGGTCGACGACGGTGAGGTCGTGTTCAAGGCGGACGTCGGGTCGGTGGCCTTGGGTGTCGCTCAGGTCCAGGGTGTCTGGGTGGCTCCGCGCTGGCGTGGCCAGGGACTGGCCGGGCCCGCCATGGCCGCGGTGGTCGAGCAGGTCCGCACTGAGATCGCTCCGGTGGTCACGCTCTATGTCAACGACTTCAACACGCCTGCGCGGGCCACATATGCGCGGGTCGGGTTCACCGAGATCGGAAGGTTCGCCACCGTCCTGATGTGACACGGTGCAGAGGGGACGACGATGGGTGATGATGTGACACGTTTGACCGTGGACCTCAAGGGGTTGGCCGCGCTCTTGGCTATCTCGGGAAGCTTGCACCTGGTCCGACCTCGGGTCTTCGAGACTATGGTGCCGCGACAGCTGCCTGCCCGTCGCGGCCTCGTCTACGCGTCCGGGGTCGCCGAGCTGGCCTGCGCCGCCGGCCTCCTGCACCCGATGACGCGCAAGGCTGCCGGGTGGGCAAGCGCTGCCCTGCTCCCGGCCGTCTTTCCGGGCAACGTCCAGATGGCACTGACCGAGGGAAAGCGGGCCCGTGCAGGGACCGGCAGTCGTGCCCGGGGGGCTGGCACGCTGGCACGGCTTCCATTGCAGCTTCCGCTGATCCGGACTGCGCTCAGGGCCACCGGACGTATCTGAGAGCCAGAGCATCATCTCCAAGCAGCGGCGTGAGTGCCTCGGACTCCTGCCGATATCCTCGATATCCTCACGGTGTCCGGTGCGTCCGTGCCCGGACCTGTTGTGAGCCGACCAATGGAGATCACGTGTCAACCCCGGCCCTACGTATGTCGACCCTGTTCCTGCGAACCCTGCGCGAGGACCCGGCCGATGCAGAGCTGCCCAGTCACCGGCTGTTGGTCCGTGCCGGCTACATCCGCCGCGTCGCTCCTGGTATCTACACCTGGCTGCCCCTTGGGCTGAGAGTGCTGCGCAACGTCGAGCGCATCGTGCGCGAGGAGATGGACGCCATCGGCGCCCAGGAGCTGAGCTTTCCCGCGCTGCTTCCCAAGGAGCCCTTCGAGGCGACCGGCCGCTGGACGGAGTACGGCGAGAACATCTTCCGGCTCAAGGACCGCAAGGGTGCCGACTACCTGCTCGGCCCTACGCACGAAGAGATGTTCACCCTGACGGTCAAGGATCTGTACGGTTCATACAAGGACCTGCCGCTGTCGATCTACCAGATCCAGACCAAGTACCGCGACGAGGTACGTCCCCGCGCAGGCCTGCTGCGAGGTCGCGAGTTCATCATGAAGGACTCGTACTCCTTCGACGTGGACGACGCGGGCCTGCAGGCCGCCTATGACATGCACCGCGCGGCCTACATCAAGATCTTCAACCGCCTCGGCTTCGAGTACGTCATCGTCAGGGCGACCTCCGGTGCGATGGGCGGCTCGGCGTCCGAGGAGTTCCTGGCGGCGGCCGAGCATGGCGAAGACACCTACGTGCGTTGCGTCAACTGCGACTACGCGGCCAATGTCGAGGCCGTGAAGGTGCCCGCGCCACCGGCCATCGCCTATGACGGCTTTCCGGCTGCCCACGTCGAGGACACCCCCGGTACCCCCACCATCACAACCCTGGTGGACCACCTCAACGCCGCCTTCCCTCGCCCCGACCGGCCCTGGCAGGCCAGCGACACCCTCAAGAACGTGATCGTCATGCTGGTCCA
>DAITND010000111.1:0-8568 GCA_036834825.1 Dermatophilaceae bacterium | reverse complement strand
TGCGCGTTGTCAGGCAATCCCCGCGAGCATCTCGGTCGTCGGCGCGGGTGCTAGCGGCTCTTGGGGTGCCAGACGGTCTTGGTCTCCAGGTAGGCCTTTATCCGGGTCAGGTCCGGTGTGCGCGACCAGTCCGGTTCAACCGCGTCCGCGCCGTCGACGTCTGGGCGCAGGACGCGCTTGAGGTTCTCGGCGCTCGCACGTTCCAGCTCTGCCCACACCAGGTCATCGGCGCCGGCGGCGCCTGCCAGGTCTATGGCGTTGACGTCCTGGTGGGCCGCCAGCCATGGCGCGACCTCGGCGGTACGTCCGGTGATCACGTTGATGACGCCCGCAGGCACGTCGGAGTTCGCCAGGACTTCCGAGAGCGTCACAGCCGGCAGTGGTCGCTGTTCGCTGGTCAGCGCCACTGCCGTGTTGCCGCTGACGACGATCGGAGCCAGGACAGAGACAAGGCCCAGCAGCGAAGAACGTTGCGGCGCCAGGACGGCGACCACTCCGGTGGGCTCGGGCACGGAGATGTTGAAGTAGGGCCCGGCGACCGGGTTGACCCCGCCCAGCACCTGGGCGATCTTGTCCGACCATCCGGCATACCACACCCACCGGTCGATGGCCTGAGATACGACGTTGTCCGCGCGTGCTGGGGTGAGCCCCTCGGCCGCCACGACCTCGGTGGCGAACTGGGCACGCCGGCCCTCCATCAGCTCAGCCACGCGATAGAGCACCTGACCGCGGTTGTATGCCGTGGTCGCGGACCATTTCTCGAACGCACCTCGGGCGGCCACGACGGCGTCCCGGGCGTCCTTGCGGGAGCCCATGGCGGCGTTCGCCAGGAACGTGCCGCGGCTGTCGCTGATCTCGTAGGTGCGGCCCGACTCGCTGCGCGGGAACGTCCCACCGATGTAGAGCTTGTAGGTCTTGCGCACCTTGATGCGTTGATCTTTGACAGCACTGTTTTCGGTTGCCCCGTGTCGGGCCGCGGTGGGGCTCATCGGGTCGCTTCCGTCGTGACGTAGGCCTCGAGGCCATGGCGGCCACCCTCACGGCCGTAGCCGGACTCCTTGTAACCGCCGAACGGAGAGGTCGGGTCGAAGCGGTTGAACGTGTTGGCCCAGACCACGCCTGCTCGAAGCTGGTCAGCCATCCACAGGATGCGGGAGCCCTTCTCGGTCCAGATCCCTGCCGAGAGCCCGTATGGCGTGTTGTTCGCCTTGGCGACGGCCTCCTGCGGAGTACGAAAGGTCAGTACCGACAACACCGGCCCGAAGATCTCATCCTGGGCGATCCGGTGCGACTGGGAGACATCAGTGAAAACGGTTGGGGCAAACCAGAACCCGCGCTCAGGAAGGACACAGGGCGCGCTCCAGCGGGTGGCGCCCTCGGCCTCTCCTATCTGGGCCAGATCGCGGATCCGGGCGAGCTGGGCCGCGGAGTTGATGGCGCCTACGTCCGTGTTCTTGTCCAGCGGGTCACCGACCCGCAGAGTCTGCAGGCGGCGCTTGAGCCGCATGATCACGTCATCGGCCACGTTCTCCTGCACGAGCAGACGTGAGCCGGCGCAGCAGACATGGCCCTGGTTGAAGAAGATCCCGTTGACGATCCCCTCGACCGCCTCGTCGATGGCTGCGTCGTCGAAGACAATGTTGGCGGCCTTGCCGCCGAGCTCGAGGGTGGCCCGTTTGCGCGTGCCGGCGATGGAGCCGGCGATGGCCTTGCCCACCAGTGTCGATCCGGTGAAGGCGATCTTGTCGACCCCGGGGTGCTCAACCAGGTGGCGTCCTGTCTGACCTGCCCCGGTGAGGATGTTGACCACCCCCCCCGGCAGGTCGGCCTGTTGGCAGACCTCGGCGAACAGCAGCGCGGTCAGCGGTGTGGTTTCTGCGGGCTTGAGAACGACGGTGTTTCCAGCAGCCAGGGCGGGTGCGATCTTCCACGACAGCATGAGCAGCGGGAAGTTCCAGGGGATGACCTGGCCCACGACGCCGAGAGGTTTTGGGGGCCGCCCGCTGCCGCCCGAAAGCCCGGCGTGCTCGAGCTTGTCCGCCCAGCCCGCGTGGTAGAAGAAGTGAGCCGCGGCCAGGGGGATGTCGACGTCGCGCGACTCCCTGATCGGTTTGCCGTTGTCCAGGGACTCCAAGACGGCAAACTCCCGTGCGCGCTCCTGCAGGATGCGTGCGATGCGAAAGAGATACTTGCCGCGCTCAGCGCCGGGCAGACGACCCCACGACCCGTCGAAGGCCGTACGGGCAGCCCGCACCGCCGCCTCGACGTCGGCCTCGCCCGCCTCGGTGACCTCGGCCAGGACCTCCTCGGAGGATGGGCTGATGGTCTTGAACATCGACCCGTCGACGGACTCGACGAACTCACCGCCGATGAACAGCCCGTATGACGGACGAATGGTGACGACGGCGCGTGACTCGGGCGCTGGTGCGTACTCGAACTTAGCCATGGTCTGCCTCTGCTCTCAGCTCAGTCGATCGTCACGTAGTCGGCACCGGAGTAGTGGCCAGTGGCCAGCTTCTGCCGTTGCAGGAGAAGGTCATTGAGCAGGCTGGAGGCTCCGAAGCGGAACCAGGCGGGGTCGATCCAGTCCTCACCGGCGACCTCATTGACCATGACCAGGTACTTCATGGCGTCCTTGGTGGTCCTGATGCCCCCAGCGGGCTTCACCCCGATCTGGGTGCCGGTGAGCACGCGCCAGTCGCGGACGGCCTCGAGCATGATCAGTGTTACGGGCAGTGTGGCGGCCGGCGATACCTTTCCCGTCGACGTCTTGATGAAGTTCGCGCCTGCCAGCATGGCCAGCCACGAGGCGCGGCGTACGTTGTCATATGTCACCAGCTCGCCGGTCTCAAAGATGACCTTCAAGTGTGCTGGATCGCCGCGGGTCGCCTCCTTGGCGCAGACCTCCTTGATGGCCGCGATCTCGTCGAACACCTGGAGGTACCTGCCGGACAGGAACGCCCCACGGTCGATGACCATGTCGATCTCGTGCGCACCAGCCCGCAGTGCGTCTCGGGTGTCGGTGAGCTTGACCGCCATCGTGGCGCGACCGGAAGGGAAGGCTGAGGTCACGGCCGCAACGTGAATGTTGCTGCCCTTGAGCGCGTCCACAGCCGCCGGGACCATGTCCGCGTAGATGCAGACTGCGGCGACCTGGGGCGTCGTCGGGTCACCGGGGTCGGGGGCCTTCGCCTTGGCACACAGCGAATGCACCTTGCGTTCGGTATCGGCTCCCTCCAGCGTCGTCAGGTCGATCATGCTGATCGCTGTGTCGATGGCCCAGGCCTTGGCTGTGGTTTTGATGGAGCGGGTACCCAACCCGGCCGCACGCGCATCTGCGCCGACACGGTCGACCCCTGGCAGTCCGTGCAGCCACCTCGTCAGCGAGGCATTGGTCAGTGCACCCACTCCCAGCAGTCCGCGCGCACTGGCAGTAGCCGTGGTTGAGCTCACTGCCGGAGTCTATCGGCCCGTGCTCAACCGATGTGGTGTGGTGGATCGCAGCGATCGGTCACGTCCAGACGGCAACAGTGCAAGGATATTCTGAGTGGCTACCAAGACCTCGACGGCGCAGCACGTGTTCCGCCAGCGCTCCTCCGTGGGGCTGGCGGCCGTGTGCGGCGTCACTGGCCTGCTCCTGCTCCTGTCCCTGGCCCGGAACTGGGCCAGCTACCCACGGCCGTTGTTCGCTGCCTGGGTGATCTTCGGGCTGGCTGTGGCGTGGTCGGTATTCGTGCGGCCCGTGGTTCTGCTCGATGTCGGGGGCGTGACTTTTCGCAACGTGGTGCGGGACGTTTTCATCCCGTGGCCCCGGTTGACCGATGCCACGTCCCGCTGGAACCTCAAAGTATTCGCGGGGCATAAGGGCTACACCGCCTGGGCCATCTCCTCCGAGGTTGAACGGCCGAAGGGTGCCTCGGGAGGGATGTTCCGAATGCCCATTCCCGGACGGTTGCACGGGGTGGCCAGTGCGGACGCCAAACCGTCCACGAATGCCCCGAAGGCCACGGCCCAGACAGTGACACGGTTGATCAAGGTGGCCAAACAGGAGTATGACGAAGCTGTTGCGCAGGGAGAGCTCCGGGCGGAGCCTGAAGCCGTGGTGCAGGTCACCTGGGTGC
The DNA here is from genome assembly GCA_036834825.1 of Dermatophilaceae bacterium. Taxonomy (GTDB): domain Bacteria; phylum Actinomycetota; class Actinomycetes; order Actinomycetales; family Dermatophilaceae; genus UBA4719. Next base: position 4,447 of record DAITND010000111.1, on the reverse strand, counting down.
CGCTGGTCATGGCCGTTCTGCTGCTGCCCGCCCTCGTCGTGGTCGCGCTGTCTCTGGGTTGATCGGTTCTGACCGCTTCAGGGCTGGGTCGTCAGCGCGTGCATCGACGCGCCAACCCGGGCCAACCGGCCCGCAGCCTGCGTGCGGGCGGCAACCAGACCAGATGATTGCTCGACCGCGACGATTGCCTCGAGATAGACCTTGAGCTTGGGCTCCGTCCCACTGGGCCGCACGACCACCCGGCTTTCGTCCTCGAGGAAGTAGCGCAGAGCGTCCGTTGGTGGCAGCTGTTCCGAACCCTGTGCCAGATCGTCGATCCGGGTGACCGGGACGCCGCCCAGGTCGGTCGGTGGCATCTTCCGGAGCCGGGACATCAGGGTGTCCGTAAGGCTCAGGTGCTCGACTCGGACGGCAAAGGAATCGGTGGCGTGGACCCTGTGCGTGACCGCGAGGTTGTCCAGGACGTCGAGCAGTGAACGACCCCGTGCCCGAAGACCCGCTGCCATCTCGGCCAACATCAGTGCTGCACTGATGCCGTCCTTGTCGCGGACATGGTCGGGGTCGACGCAGTACCCGATGGCCTCTTCGTAGCCATAGCGCAGCTTGGCCACCCGCGAGATCCACTTGAACCCGGTCAGCGTCTCTTCGTGCCTTATCCCGGCGTCAGCAGCCATGGCCGCGAGCAGCCGGGAGGACACGATCGAGTTGGCGAACACGGCGTCGCTACTGACTCCGCGCGACAGGATATGGGCCCCGAGTAATGAGCCGACTTCGTCGCCATGCAGCATCCGCCATCCCGCCGGGTTGTCGGTAGTGGCGGTGGCCGGGTCGGGGACGGCGACCGCACACCTGTCGGCATCCGGGTCGTTGGCCAGGACGATGTCGGGATGTACCCGGGCCGCCAGCGCGAGGGCAGCGTCGATCGCACCGGGCTCCTCGGGGTTGGGGTAGGTCACCGTCGGGAACTCGGGGTCCGGTTCCGACTGACTGGGCACCACGATGGGGGCGCTGAAACCGGCACGCGCGAAGGCAGCGACCACGACGTCACTGCCAACTCCGTGCAGAGCGGTGTGGACGACGCTCAACCTGCGCGGGCTGTCGGGGGCGACGACCGCCGTAGTGGCAACGAGAAAGGCCTCGAGCACGTCGTCGTTCAGGGTGGTCCAACCGGAGACTGCCCGAGGAACGTCAGCGACGAGGTCGACCTGCGCGATGTGCGCGGCAATCTGGGCATCGGATGGCGGCACGATCTGGATGCCGTCGCCGAGATAGACCTTGTAGCCGTTGTCCTGGGCAGGGTTATGGCTTGCCGTCACCATGACGCCGGCGCTCGCCCCCAGGTGTCGGATAGCGAAGGCCAGCACCGGAGTTGGCAGGGGGCGCGGCAGCACCATCGCGTGCCCGCCGGCGGCGACGACCACCGCAGCCGTGTCACGGGCGAAGACGTCCGAGTTGTGTCTGGCGTCGAATCCGATGACCACAAGGGGGTCCGGTGAGGACTCCCGCAGGAATGCCGACAGCCCAGCGGCTGCACGGATCACGATGGACCGGTTCATCCGGTTGGGGCCGGCCCCCATGGTTCCCCTAAGACCGGCGGTACCGAACTCGAGCATGCCGCCGAACCGGTCAGCCAGGTCGGCGCCGGCTTGCGCGTCCCCCGATGCCGCAGCCTTCAGTAGGTCGCCCAGCTCGGCGCGAGTGACCTCGTCCGGATCGTCGTCGTGCCAGGAGGTGGCCCGCTCGATCAGGTCCTGCGGGGCGTCATACTCCGGTGAGCCTGCGGCGGTTCTGCCCGCGGTCATCACGGACGATCGATCCGCTCGACGACGGCGGCCAGCAGTCGCCCGCAACGCTCGGCTGCAGCCCGGCCTGTCGCGAGAACGTCGTCGTGCGACAGCGGGTGGTCGCCGATACCGGCCGCAAGGTTGGTGACCAGTGAGATCCCCAGGACTTCCAGGCCGCACTGGCGGGCGGCGATGGCTTCAAGCGTCGTCGACATCCCGACCAGGTCGCCGCCCAGGATCTTCGCCATCTGGACCTCCGCGGGCGTCTCGTAGTGAGGTCCGCGGAACTGCACATACACGCCCTCGTCGAGGCTGGGATCGACGTCATGGGCAAGCTCGCGAAGTCGTGTCGAGTACAGATCCGTCAGATCCACGAAGTCGGCACCCTCGATGGGTGAGGCTGCCGTGAGATTGAGATGGTCCCGGATCAGGACGGGTGTCCCGGGCGTCCACGCCGGGTTGAGGCCGCCGCAGCCGTTGGTCAACACGATCGTGCCGCATCCGGTGGCCGCAGCAGTCCGTACGGCGTGAACCACAGAGCGGATGCCGCGGCCCTCGTAGTAGTGGGTGCGGGTGCCAAAGACGAGTGCCCGGCGCTCGGAACCTGCGATCGCCACCGATCTTATGACGCCCGCGTGACCGGCCACCGCGGCCTTGGCGAAGCCCGGAACGTCGGCATTGTCAATCGTGGCGAGCGTTTGCCCGATCAGGTCGGCGGTCCGTCCCCAACCCGACCCCAACACCAGCGCGACGTCGTGACGCGAGGTCCCGGTGCGCCGTGCGATGACCTCGGCTGCGGCCGTGGCCACCGCGAAGGGGTCCACGGAGGGATCTCGCAGATCCAGGGACTGTGTGCTCGAGTAGGTCACGCGCGCAGCCTAGCTCCGCGGGATCCCACCGCACCCTGCTTGCTGTCAACCAAGCGCACCGGATCGCTGCGAACGGGGCCCGGGAGCAGTTAGCGCCCGGCAATGGCGGTCACCCCGGGTGGCCCAGGTCGGCAGACAGCGCGTTGGCCGCGTCCACGACCGCTCTCCTTGGAGGGATACCGGTCGCCGCCGACTCCTCGCGCGACCCAGGACGAGTATGGCGTCAAGACGCTTTCGGACTGTGCGGCGCTCGCCAGGAAGAACCCGGCTGCTGCTTCGATGTGCGTCGAGAGCGAGTCCCAGAGTCGGGACGATGGTTTCCCAGGTGTGGAAAAGGCCTACGCATTCAACCTCCCAAACACATCTGAGTACCTGCTGGACACCGCCGTGGTCCACACCGAGCTGAGCTGGGGTGGCACCTGCAACTTCGGCGAGGTGTACGACCGATGGCCGGGTCGCGTCGCTGAAATTCCAGGTGGTCCAGGACGACAAGAAGTTCTTCCCGATCCACAGCCCGGCGCTCTCCGTCCGAAACGATGTGGCGAAAAGTACCGGGGCCTTGAGGCGCTGTTCAAGCCGATCTGCGACAACCTCACCGCCGAGACACTCCTGGCCCTGAACAAAGAGGTCAGTGTCGATGGGAAGAAGCCCCGCGCGGTGGCAGAGGAGTGGATGCGCTCCGAGGGCTTCGTCAACTAGGGCGCACTTTCGCCTCGGGCGAGCGTCACCAGGGCGGGGTAACCTTCGGGTTGTCCTGCCCTGCGTCGTTGGCCGCACCGAGTCAGGCCGCCCGCCGGACCTCACAGCCAGCGCTATCTGCGACCCGCGACATTCTCGTGGTTGCTGGGGCGTTGACATGTCGTCTGCGAGGATCGACTCGATTTGGTCCCAACCCAGCCCGGTCGCCGCCCGAAGATTGGTGAGAAGTGATCTGTGCATACTCCCGATCACCTCGGTTGGTGACCGCTGTGGCCGTGTTCGTTCTGCTGAGCTCCTGCTCCGGCCAGGCTCCGGGGGCGTCGACCAGATCGTCGCGCCCAGGTCCCTCCACCCCCACCTCGTCGGCTTTGCCAACATCTTCCATGTCGGCAGGCACGGGCAACGTCTATGCCGGCGCCGGCGCAGGGAAGCTGTCAGTGACTGCCAGGCGAGCCAGAAGCCTGATCTACGTCCCGAATAACACCACGGACACGGTGCAGGTGATCGACCCCAAGACCCTCAGGGTGATCGCGACGTATGCCACGGGTCGCGAACCCCAGCACGTTGTGCCGAGCTGGGACCTGAAGACGTTGTGGGTCAATGACGACCTCGGCAACGACATGGTGCCGATCAACCCCGTTACGGGTCGACCGGGCACACGGGTCCGGGTGGAAGATCCCTACAACCTGTACTTCACTCCCGACGGTGCGCATGCCCTGGTGATGGCCGAGCGGATGCATCGTATCGACGTCCACAACCCCCAGACGATGGCACTAGAGCGCTCACTGCCGGTGCCCTGTGACGGTCTCAACCACGCTGACTACTCCGCAGACCTGTCCTTCTTCGTGGCCAGCTGCGAGTTCAGCGGCAAGCTTCTCGTGATCGACCGCAACGCAACCAGGCTCATCAGCATTATCAATCTCAACAACATGAAGACTCCCGGCGCCACGAGCGCTGGTGAGGCGATGCGCATGGGTGGGCCCAAGAGCGGTCTGACGCGGGGGGCCTCCGCGATGCCCCAGGACGTGCGACTCACCCCCGACGGCACCCGATTCCTGGTGGCCGACATGTTGCGCAACGGGATCTGGGTCATCA
>DAITND010000110.1:0-8710 GCA_036834825.1 Dermatophilaceae bacterium | reverse complement strand
TGACCGCGGTCTGACCGAGGTAGCCGGCCACCAGCTCGGAGCGGTCGACCTCGATCAGCTGGCCCTGCGACAGAAGCCCGAGCGAGGCGTAGATCCCGCTGACCAGCCGGGCCACCGTCGTCTTGCCGGTGCCGGGGTTGCCGGTGAACACGAGGTGCCGCGTGATCGTGGGGCTCTTCATCCCCGCGTCCGTCCGCAGACGCTCGACCCTCAGGATCGCGACCTGTCGGTGGATCTCACGCTTGACGCGCTCCAGACCGATCAGGGCGTCGAGCTCGGCGAGCAGCTCTTCGACGCTTCGGCGCTTCGCGGGCTTTGGCGGGGCAGGCTCGGCCGCCTTCTCAAAGGCAGCCCGCGTCAGCTGGGCGTCAGGCTCTGGTTTGTCAGCGATTGTCGCGGCGGTGGATGTTGGAGAAGGAGAAGCAAACGCTGAAAGCGTTCCCGAATGCGCTCCGGCCGCCGTCAACTGAGCGGCTGCAGCCACGGAAGCATTGCCGACGACGCGCATCGTCGGCTCGCCCAGCCGGCATGCCGCCGAGACCACCTGAGCCAGCGCCTCGGCGTACGGCACGCTGAGTGAGGATCCCTGCGCCACCAGAGCGCCCAGGGTCGCGGTGGGAGCCGCCCGCCAGCGCCGACCGCGCGTAGCGGCATCGAAGAAGTCCTGGGTGGTCCCCCCGCCCACGGCAGTGGCCCAGGCAGCGGCAGCCCCGGGGGCCGACTCGGCCACGGCCGCGGCCAGGTTGGAACCCTCGCCCCGGGCGGTCTCAGCCTGCACGCCGGCGGACTCGGCCACCGCGACAAGCGTTTCCAGCGCCTGGTCCAGCGTCATGGTGCGCGCCGTGTTCATGGCGCACCCGTCCCGGTCGGCGGCTGCAGCCGGCCAGGCACGTCCGGCGCAGTCGTCGGGTCGGGTGCAATCGTGACGTTCGGACCTAGCGACAGTGCACCACCGGTCGCGGCGTTGCCGAACTTCTCTGCCAGGAACCGGCCGTGCGCGACCAGAGCGTCCGCGTCGGCCCGGCATACGGCGTCAAAGACCTTGTCCATCGTGGCGGCCAGCAGGTCGAGCTGGTCGATCAGGATCATCAGCGAGGTTTTGCCATGGTCCACCGGGCGGCTGTCGGCAAACTGGCGTGGAAGGCGCAGGTAGCCGCCGATCGCCTCGGGCAGGTAGTCGGTGGCGGTGGCCATGACGTTGTAGGCCTGAAGGCTGCCGGCGCCCAGGTTCGACAATCTCGGGATGGTGTCGCGTACCGTCTGCGAGACCCTGGAGACCCTGGAGGCAACCGGCGCCGGGACGGCACCACGCGCCACCATCGCCTCGACACCCTCGAGGGCCGCCAGCAGGTCGTCGCTGGTGGGAACCCTGGGCAGCTCCGGGCGTTCGGGCTCGCGGCGGCGGCCCGTCATTCGGGCGAAGAGGTCGCTCAGCTCCATGGTGTCGATTCTCACCCAAACCCTTTCAGCGACCGTCAGTGACCTCAGTGACCAGTGCCTGGAGTGCTTCCCAGATCAAGGGCGCCGTGGGTGACCTGTGGATTCTGACGCTCAACCCGGTCGAGGTATTCCCGGGACTTGCCGACCTCGGTCTCCAGTGTGCCGATCGTGGCGGCCATGTTGTCCAGAGCCTCGACCTTGAACGAGTCGATCGCGTCCATGGTCGCGTAGATGTTCTGGAACGCGGCCTGGAGCTGCGGCAGACCGATAGTGGCCGACGCGGCTTGCTGCTGGATGGCCACCGAGTTGTCACGCAGCATCTCCGAAGTGCGCTCGATCATCGAGGACGTCGTCGTGTTCAGGGCAGTGATCTGGTCGAGCACGAGCTTCTGGTTACCCAGCGCCTGAGCCACCATGACGGCCGTGCGCAACGCCGAGATCGTCGTGGTGGATGCACGGTCGACACCCTTCATGAGCTCGATGTTGTTCTTGATGACGATGTCGATGGCCAAGTAGTTCTGGATCGACACGGCCAGCTGGGTCAGCAGGTCCTGGTGTTTCTGGCGGACGTAGAACAACACGTCGTCCCGCAGGGCCGTGGCCTTCTCGGGGTTGATGGGCTCCATGTCGGAGATCCCCGCGGCCAGGCGCGCGTCGAGGCGTTCGGCGACGTAGACGTACTGGTTGAGCCGGCCCATCGCCTCCCACAGCTGCTGCTTCTCGAGGTTGAGCGCGCCGTTGTCCTTGCCGAGCTCGTCCTGGCCGTCGCGTAGCGCGTGCAAGATCGCGTCGAGGTGGCTCTCGGCGCTCTGGTACTTGTGGAAGTAGTCGGTCAGCTTGTCTCCGAAGGGGATCATTCCCATGAACCTCTTGGGGCCGGTGGCTTCCTTGGGATCGAGATCCTCCACCGTGCGGCGCAGCTCGATCAGGGTTGAACCGACCTTGGAGCCCTCGGACAGCCCTCCTTCCTGCATTGCCTTGACGGGCGACTTCAGTAGTCGGTTGGAGCTCTCGGCCGCCCGGCGGATGTCCTCGTCGCCCATCGACCTGACGTCGGTCGCCTTGGCAGCGAAGTCGGGCGAGCGCGGCTCGGCAGCCATCAGCGACCCGATGTAGCCCTCGACCTTGGCGTCCAGGCCAGGTAGTGCCGAAGCCTCCACGGCGGGTGCCAGCCTGGGCGCTGCGGTGGCGGCCACGGCCTGGGCCGGTGGGGGCGCGGTCAGCGTCAGTACCGACTCGGCCGAAGCCGGCGGCTGTAGCGGCTGGTTGGCTGGCTGACTCGACATGCTCGGCTCCGTCATCGCTGTCTCCTATCTGTGCGAACGCCTCGTCGCAGGCGTTGGCGCGGGCACACGTGCCCGTACCCCTGTTGACGTTTGGCCAATGTACGCGGTTCCCGACCAACGCGGCGAGGCAACCACGTGGAACGATGTATGACCATGCGGATGTTTATCGCGCTGCCGCTGCCAGAAGCGGTCAAGGAGGACCTGTCCACGTTCCTCGAGCCCCGCCAGGAGGCCGCACCAGACCTGCGTTGGGCCCTGCCCGAGCAGTGGCACCTCACCCTTGCTTTCCTTCCCGAGGTGGCTGACCGGCATACGGATGAGCTACTGGAACGCCTTGAGCGCGCTGCGTCGCGACGCAAGCCGTTGGACCTGCGACTGATCGGCGCGGGTGCCTTCCCGCACGCCGGTCATGCGAAAGTCCTGTGGGCGGGTGTCGAGCACGACGGTGAAGAGCTGATGAGACTGGCAGGCGGGGTCCGGGCCGCCGGGAGCAAGAGCGGCATCGAGGTGGGCGGGGGACGGTTTCACCCTCACCTGACTTTGGCCCGGCTGGCGGTCCCTGCGGACGTCACCGCCTGGTTGCGCGTGCTGGACCAGTATTCCGGTCCCTCCTGGCAGTCGCGTGAGGTCCAGCTGATCGCCTCGTACCTCGGACAGGGCCGCCACGGCAGGTCTCGTCATGAAGTTCGCGAGATCTTCTCGCTCGGCCCGCCTAGCATTGGTTAGACCATGGCGGTATTCAAGGCAGCGCCTCACAGCACGCCGCAGGACCCGGCGCCTCAGGCGACCGGCTGGCGCAGCGTCAGAACGTGGCGTTGGCGACTGTGGGTCATCCGAGGCGTCGAGTTGCTCATTCTGGTCTTCGCGGTCAGTCTCGGCGGGGTCAGTGCGACCAGCCTCTTCCCGACCACGGTGCAGACCGACCACTACAGGGCCGACGTGCGACTCTCGGCGCTGCCGACCTTCACCTCGACGATCCACAGCCCGACGTCCTTTGGCGACCTCGACCTTGAGTTCACCGGCCCCTATCTGGCGCCCGGAATCGATGCGACCGTCCAGGTCCGCGAGACGATCACCGCACTGTTCGACGACCGACGTATGTCGATCGGGTCCCTCCAGCCCTCGAGCCGGGAGATCACCGACGCGCTCGGCTCGGGGGTCACCCAGCTCGGGCTGAAATTCGTCGGCGGCGTACTTGTCGTGGGTGTCGGCGCAATCACCCTGATCGCCTATGCACGCCGCCGCCGCCCGACCGCCCGGCAGGCCCTGTCCGTGGGCGTTGCGGCTCTGTTGGCGGTCGGTGGCACCGGCATCGGGATACTGGGGACCTATCGCCCTGACCAGCTCACGAGCTTCAGGACGACGGGACTGCTCGGAACAGTACGAAGCAACGCAGGGTTGCTGGCTGGCGTCGAGGCACGCGCGCAGGAGGCCACGCCATACGTGACGAACCTGCTGGCGCTCTCTGCTGCGTTGCAGGCGAAATTCGTCCCGGCTGACATCACCAAGCCGGCCGCCGCCCGCTTCCTGCTGGTCTCGGATATCCACGGCGCCAACCAGTACCCCCTGATGAAGCGGATCATCGACGACGAGAAGATCACCGCCGTCATCGACTCGGGCGACCTGCTCAACCTGGGCAGTGTCACCGAAGCCGAGGTGTCCGGGATCTTCACCTCGATCAAGAATCTCCGGGTCCCGTACATCTTCGTGCGCGGCAACCATGACGCAAGCAGCCTGGCCGACCAGGCTCTGCTCGACCGGATGGAGAAGATCCCGAATGTCGTGCTGCTCGAGCCGACGCCGCAGACCTACACCGAGCTTGGCGTCAACGGCGTGCTGCTCGCCGGCTTCAACGACCCACGGTTCTTCGGTGACGACAACATGACCATCGCCCAGAAGGAACAGCCCGCGGCGGATGCGTTCAACCAGGCATTTGCCAGCCGGCTTCCTCCGGACATCGTCGTGACGCACGAGCCCGTCGCCGTCAAGATGGTCACGTCCGCGACCCTGCTGATCAATGGGCACCTGCACAAGGACGAGCTCGAGGGCAACCGCATCGGCGTGGGCACCTTCACCGGGGGTGGCACGATGAGCCATTTTCTGCTGGACACCGCAGGTGAGCAGCCCGGTGAGCTCGCCGGCCAGCCTTATGCCTTCGACATAGCCGTGTATGGCCAGAGCTGTGACCTGACCTCGCTGACCCGCTACACCTTCCGCAACCTGATCCAGGGGCGGCCCGTCTATGACGACGTCAGTGTCATCAACGGCAAGACCATCGCCACCCGAGAACCGGGCAAACGCACCTGCGTGGCCGACCTGGGCTTGAGCAGGACGACCGTTAGTGTCGGAGGATGAGCAGCGAAACGGCGGCGGCCCAGAACGTGGGAGCTGCCAGCGAGGGAGCCGAGGCGACGCCGGAGGGTGCTGGACGGCATACCCCCCCGACCTCCCGTTGGGTGGATCTGGGGGTGCCGGTCCACTACGTCGATCACGGTGGACCTCCGGGCGCTCCGTTGCTGGTGATGGTGCACGGCCTGGGCGGGTCGCTGGTCAACTGGGCCGCGCTCGCCCCGCTGCTGACGGACACCTGCCGGGTGCTCGCACTTGACCTGATCGGTTTCGGACACACCCAGGCAGGGACGCACTCCACCTCGGTCACAGCCAACCAGCACATGCTGCAACGGTTTCTGAGCGAGGTGGCCGGCGGTCCCGTGATCCTGGTGGGCAACTCGATGGGTGGGCTGATCACGATTCTGCAGGCGACGCAGCACCCTGAGTCGGTCACTGCGGTTGTCCTCATCGATCCTGCGCTGCCGGTAAAGGTGGGTTCGCAGCCGGATCCACTGGTGGCCGCGAGCTTCGGAATGTATGCTGTGCCCCACCTGGGGCGGGCCATGCTCAAGGCCCGTCGCCGCGTACGTTCGCCCGAGCAGCTGGCGATGGACGTCCTGCGCCTGTGCTGCGTGGACCCCGCGCGGGTGCCGGCCGACGTACTCGAGCAGCACCTGGAGATGGCGCGTGCGCGTAGTGGGTACCCGGACATCGACGAACACTTCCTGGGTGCCGCTCGATCGCTGATGCGAATGCTGGTCCGGCGCAGCTCCTATGCGTCCACCATGCAGTCGATTCGGGTGCCGGTTCTGCTGTTGCATGGCGAGAAGGACAGACTCGTGACAATTGGGGCATCCCGGGCAGCCGCCGTGGCCAACCCGTCGTGGCGCTTCGAGGTGGCCCCGGACGTGGGTCACGTCCCACAGCTCGAGGTGCCGGGGTGGACAGCTGGGCGCATCCTTGAGTGGCTGGCAAACGACGTGCCGGGCGGGCGCCGAACAGATGATCCGACGTGGCGGACGCCGACCGAAGATGTGGAGTGACCCGTGCAACAGCTGAGCGGACTGGATGGTTGGTTTCTCGCGATGGAGACCAGCTCGGTGTACGGGCACGTTGGCAGCGTCTGCGTGGTCGACGCCAAAGTCGCCGAGGGCATCGACTCCTGGCTGACCCTTGAGCACCTCACCAGATTCGTCGAGTCTCGTCTGCCGCTAGTCCCGCTCTTCCGCCGCCGACTGGTCATGGTTCCGCTGGGGCTCGACCATCCGTATTGGATCGACGACCCGGACTTCGACATCGAGTTCCACGTCCGGGAGCTGGCCCTGCCTGCCCCCGGAAGCGACAGGCAGCTGTCCGAGCAGGTGGCCCGCCTCCATGCCCGCCCGCTGGATCGCAGTCGCCCGTTGTGGGAGCTCTACCTCATCACCGGGCTTCTTGGCGGGCGTGCGGCGATCTACTCCAAGATCCATCATTCCGCCATCGACGGTGTCTCCGGGGGCGACCTGCTCACCGCTGTGCTCGACATCTCTGCGGAGGGTCGACCAGTGCCGGACGTCGAGGTCTTCGAGGGTGAGCGGCCCCCTGATCCGACGTGGTTGCTCAGTCGGAGCGCGTTCGCCCTGGCACGTCAGCCAATGCACGCCGTTCGGGTTGTCGCCGACCTGGCGCGATCGATTCCGGGGCTAGCCACCGCCATTGGGCCCTCGCTCGCACAACGCCTGCCCGGCAGGGACAACGAAGATCTGCTGTCCACAACCGGACTGCACGCCCCGGGTACCCCGTTCAATGCGCCCCTGTCTGCACACCGGAGGTGGGCCTTCACCGACCTGCCGCTGGCCGAGGTCAAGAGTCTGCGGGCCGGCAGCGAGCTGACCGTCAACGACGTCGTCATGGCGTTGTGTGCCGGTGCGCTGCGTCGCTGGCTGGAGCTGCACCAGGCCCTGCCCACCGCCCCGCTGGTCGCGGCAGTCCCGGTCTCAGTGCGCACCACCGACCAGAAGGGCACCCTCGGCAACAAGGTGTCTATGATGCTGGCCCCCCTGCCGACGAACCTGTCCGACCCGGGCGAGCGACTGGAAGCCATGCACCAGGCCATGCGCGCGGCCAAAGACCAGCACGGCGCGATTCCGGCCAGCCTGCTCGCCGACGTCACCCAGTTCGCGATGCCGGCCTTGGCCAACCAGGCGTGGCGGCTGTCCGCCAAACTGAGGTTGTTGGAGCGGGTGAATCCGTTCAACCTCATCATCTCCAACATTCCCGGGCCGAAAGTACCTCTCTATTTCGCCGGCGCCAAGGTGTTGGCCTACTACCCGGTGTCGGCTTTGGTCGACGGGCAGGGGCTGAACATCACGGTGATGAGCTATCGCGGCAGCCTCTACTTCGGGCTGATCGCGTGCCGCGAGCTGGTGCCGGACCTCGACGTGATGGCAGGTTTCCTGCGCGAGGAGCTCGACGACCTCACGGCCGCGGCAGGCAGGCATCAGGGACCCGCCCTGGCGGCCGGATGATCCCCACATGAACCCCCGGCGCGAGCCCGCGACCGACACAGTCAGCTGGGGTTTGCAGGTTATGGCAGCCTGGGCGCTGCGCTTCCTCATCGTGGTGGCAGCGCTGGCGGTGCTGCTCGGGCTGCTCAACGCGGTGAGCCTGGTCACCATCACGGTGATTGTCGCGATCATGCTGTGCGCGCTTCTGCAGCCGCTGGTCGGTCTGCTCATGCGCTACCGCGTGCCAAGGACCCTGGCGGCGATCTTGGTGTTCGTGCTCGGCATGACGACACTGGTTGCGGCGGCCTGGTTCGTTGTTCAGCAGGTCTCGGCGAACTCCACGGCGCTGGGCAACCAGTTGTTGGACGCCGTGGCGACGATCCGCGAGTGGCTGGTCAAGGGTCCCCCGCGGATGTCCGAGCGCCAGGTCAGCCAACTGGTCGACGACCTGACGAACACCATCAGCCAGAACCGTGCCGGGCTGGCTCAAGGTGCTTTTGCGACGGCCAACAGCGCGCTCCTGGTCGTCAGCGGGGCGGTTTTCTGCCTCTTCGCGACCTTGTTCCTGCTGCCCGACGACGGCGGCATCTTCCGGTGGGTCGTGCAGCTCTTCCCGCATGAGAGCCGGGCGAAGGTGGCCCACGCCGGTACCGTGGCCTGGCGGACCCTGATCGCGTACATGCGCAGCACCGTCCTGCTGGCTCTGATCAACTCCTTCACCATGGTCGTGATCATGCTCTTTGCCGGTATGCCGCTGGTGGTTCCCCTGGGGGTGTTGCTGTTCCTGGGCTCGCTGATCCCGCTGCTCGGCATGCTCGTGGCCGGGGTCGTGGTCGTCCTGGTCGCGTTGGTGACCAAGAGTGCGGTGATGGCGCTGGTCATGGCGATCGCGCTGGTTCTCACAGTGCAGCTCGAGGGCAACCTGCTCAATCCCCTGATCATGGGCAAGGCTGTGAATATCCACCCTCTGGGCATCCTGATGGCGGTCACCGCCGGCACGATCCTGGGCGGGATCTTCGGTGCGTTCATCGCGGTTCCGCTGGCCGCCATCGTGAACAACGTGGTCAATGACATTCACGGTTTCTCGCCGGGGGAGCCCGCGGCGGTTCCACAAACCTAACGGGGCTTCGCCCCAGCCCGACGAGCCGTGTCGTGGTCACCTGGGGT
>DAITND010000109.1:0-8907 GCA_036834825.1 Dermatophilaceae bacterium | reverse complement strand
CCGTGAAGGACTGGGCGAACGTGCCACCCTTCTGGTTCTTCTCATCCCAGCCGAGGACCTGGACGTTCTTGTTCTTGGTCTTGTTGTAGTACTGCACGCCCTCCCAGAAGCCATCCATGTAGATGGTCACTGGCGGGATGTTCAGGCCACCGAAGGTCGCGACTTTGCCGGTCTTGGTCATGCCTGCGGCGAGGTAGCCACCGAGGAAGCCACCCTGCGCGGTGTTGTACTGAAGACCGTAGACGTTGGGACCCGACGATCCGCTGTCGATCTGGGCATACTGCTGCTTGGGATTCTGTTTCGCGGATGCCTTGACCGCATCGCCCATCAGACCACCCACGGCAATGATCGTGTCGCAACCCCTGTTGACCTCAGCGCTGAGGTTCGGGGTGTAGTCGTTCTGGGAGTTGGACGCGATGTACGAGATCTTGATCTGGGGATTGGCCTTGTTGGCCGCCTGAAGACCGGCCCACGAGGACTGGTTGAACGAGCGGTCGTCAACGCCTCCGGTGTCCAGCACCATGCAAGCCTTGAATTCCTTGCCGGCTGCCGCGCTCGAACCCGAGCTACTCGGGGACGCGCTGGTGGTGGACTTGGTCCCACACGCGGCCAGAGCCATGGCAGCCACCGAGGCGACGGCAACGATTCTCATCGATGATCTCAAGGCGCTCTCCCCTTTGTGCACCACATCTGCGAGATGCACCAAGTGGCGCACTTTTTGTGACTCTACCCGCCCCCTGGCGACTACGCCCGTCGGCTTACCGGGCAACACCAGCAACGTTTTACCGCAACTTCTTGGGCCCTAGGTGCCGCGGTGTCAGTCGGGACGGTGTGTCGTTGCGACGCCCAGAAGTAGCCGTGCGCCGATGGCGACCGCCCGCTCATCCACGACCAGATCGCCCTGGTGCAGGTCGTAGGTCGCACCGCCCGGGGTTCTGGTCCCCAACCGCGCCATCGCCCCCGGCACAGCCTGCAGGTACCAGGCGAAGTCCTCCCCACCCAGGGACTGCACGGTCGGCGTCGGTGCCTGCGGCCCCAGCATCAGGTCGGCGGCGGCGCGCAGCCTGCCCACCAACACCGGGTCGTTGACCACAGGCGGCGCCCCCCGCCGGTGCTCGATCGTGGCGGACACGGCATACGGGCGGATCACCGCATGGACGAGCTCCTCGAGCAGAGGCCCGATGTCCTGCCACAGCTGCGCATCGAGCATCCGCAGCGTGCCACTGACGGTGCCCGTCGACGGGATGACATTCTCTGCGGCCCCGGAGTGAATGGCCCCCCATACCAGTACAACACCGGCCCGAGGGTCGACCCGGCGCGAGAGCGCCGCTGGGACGTCGGTGACGACCTTGCCCAGCGCATAGATCAGGTCCTGGGTCAGGTGCGGGCGCGATGTGTGGCCTCCGCGGCCCCGCAGCGTAATGGTGACAGAGTCGGTGGCGGCAGTGATCGGGCCTTCGCCCAGCCCCACCAGACCCACGTCGAAGGTGGGATCGCAGTGGATGCTGAAGATGGCGTCCACTCCCGCGATGCCGCCCTGCTCGATCACCGCCAAAGAACCCCCGGGCGTGACCTCCTCGGCCGGCTGGAAGATCAGACGCACACCGAGTCCTTGTGCCGCAAGGCGGTCAGCCTGTTCCTGCAGGGCCAGACCGGCACCCAGGACCGCCGCAACGTGGACGTCGTGACCGCAGGCGTGGCAGACCCCGTCCGAGCGCGAGGCGAACGGCAGACCAGTCCGCTCGGCCACTGGCAGCGCGACCAGATCCGCCCGCAGAGCCACCCGGTATGCCGGTTCGAGGGGCCCGATGTCACCGATCAGTCCGGTGCCGGTCAGTGGCCGCACCCGAACACCCGCAGCAGTCAGCCTGGCAGCGACACGGCTGGTGGTGCGGGTCTCGGCGTGGGACAGCTCGGGGTGTGCGTGAAGGTCACGGCGGAACGCCACGAGCTCGTCCTCCAGCGCGGCCACGCTCTCGCCCACGATCCCAACCCCGGGGGCGTCAGAAAGCGTCATGGGGGACGTACGTGCCCCAGACGTCACGCAGCGCGTGGGCGACCTCGCCGCCGGTGGCGCGAGCGGCCAGGGCCTCTTTCATGGGCAGCAGGACATTGTCCGTGCCTCCGGCCGCGGTGCGCAGGGAGTCCAACGCTCGCGACACCTCGTCGTTGTCGCGTTCCTTGCGCAGAACTGCCAGGCGCTCGCACTGGTCGGCTTCGATCCGCGGGTCCGCGCGAAGCGACTCGAAGGGTTCTTCTTCGTCGAGGGTGAACTTGTTCAGCCCCACCACGATGCGCTCGCCGTGGTCGATCTCCAGGGCGATGCGGTAGGCCGACCGTTCGATCTCGGCCTTCTGGAAGCCCTGCTCGATAGCGGCCACGGCGCCGCCATGGTCCTCGACCTGCTCCATGAGCCGCAGCACCGAGGCTTCGACGTCATCGGTCATGGACTCCATGACGTAGGACCCGGCAAACGGGTCGACCGTCTTGGTCACGTCTGTCTCATAGGCAATGACCTGCTGGGTGCGCAGCGCCAGCCGCGCCGCCTTCTGGCTCGGCAGCGCAAGAGCCTCGTCGAAGGAGTTGGTGTGTAGCGACTGGGTGCCTCCCAGAACCGCTCCCAGACCCTGCAGGGCGACGCGCACCATGTTGACCTCAGGCTGCTGGGCGGTCAGCTGGACGCCGGCGGTCTGGGTATGGAAACGCAGCATCTGGGACTTGGGGTTCTTGGCGCCGAACTCGTCCTTCATGATGTGCGCCCAGATCCGGCGGGCCGCGCGGAACTTGGCGACCTCCTCCAGCAGGGTCGTGCGGGCCACGAAGAAGAAGGAGAGCCGCGGCGCGAAGTCGTCTATCTCCAGGCCGGCGCGCAGTGCTGCCCGCACATACTCCTTGGCGTTTGCCAAGGTGAACGCGATCTCCTGCGCGGGTGTGGCCCCGGCCTCGGCCATGTGGTAGCCGGAGATGGAGATCGTGTTCCAGCGCGGAAGCTCTTTTTGGCAGTACGAGAAGATGTCGCTGATCAGGCGCAGCGACTGCTTGGGCGGATAGATGTAGGTGCCGCGGGCGATGTACTCCTTGAGCACGTCGTTCTGGATCGTGCCGGTCAGTGCCTTGCCGGCCACGCCCTGCTTCTCCGCCGTCAGCTGGTACATCAGCAGAAGCGTGGCGGCCGGCGCGTTGATCGTCATCGACGTGCTGACCTTGTCCAGCGGGAGGCCGGCGAACAGGGTGGACATGTCGTCCAGGGAGTCGATCGCGACACCGACCTTGCCGACCTCACCGCTGGCGATCGTCTCGTCGGAGTCATAACCCATCTGAGTGGGGAGGTCGAAGGCCACTGAGAGGCCACCGGTGCCGGCCTTGACCAGCTGGTGGTAGCGCTCATTGGACTCTTTGGCATTGCCGAACCCCGCATACTGGCGCATCGTCCACGGCCTGCCCGTGTACATCGTCGGGTAGACACCACGCGTGAAAGGGAACTCCCCCGGCGTCCCGAGGCGCTCCGCGGCATCGAAGCCATCCAGCGCCGAATGGTCATAGACCTGGGCGATCGGTAGGTCGGACTCACTGAGGGCGACGGGAGTTTCAACCATGTCACGAGCCTAGTGAACCCGCGCGACCCATGCTGTGCTGGGTGGTCCCGCGTGCCGGGTTCGCCCGCGGGAAGGCTCAGGTCAGGTCGGCGCGTCCGGAGGCCTTGAGCAGATGGATCAGAGTCTTGACTTCCTGGGCGCGCGCACGAGTGGTGATCAGTAGGGCGTCCGGGGTGTCGACCACAACGATGTCGTCCAGGCCGAGCACGGCAACTGTCCGGCCCGAGCCGGGGATGACCACGCCCGTCGCGTCCTTGGCCAGCACGAGATCAACCTCGCCCAGGACCTTCAGCCCGGGAACCCCGGCGACCTCGGGCAACAGCGAGCCCAGCGAGGCGAAGTCGCCCACGTCATCCCAGGTGAACCGCCCCGGCACCACGGCGACACGGCCCACCGCTGCGGCAGGTTCGGCCACAGCGTGATCGATGGCCACGCTGGTCAGCCCCGGCCACAGCTCCTCAAGGCGGGCGGGCTCCGCCGCGATGTCACGAAGGCCCGCCGCCAGCCTGGGATGGAAGTCCGCCAGAAGGTCGAGCAGGACCGTGGCTCTGACGACGAACATCCCTGCGTTCCAATGGTATTCGCCAGTCTCCAGGAACGCCCGCGCAGTCGCCTCGTCAGGCTTCTCCACGAAGGACCGGACCTGCCGGCCATGCGGAGCACCCACGATCGCCAAAGGGTCACCGACGCGGATGTAGCCGAAACCGGTTGCCGGAACGGTCGGTTCGATCCCGATGGTGACGACGTATCCGGCCCGCGCCACCGCGACCGCCTCGCGTACGCAGTCGGCGAAAACCTCCGGCTCGCCGATGACGTGGTCTGCGGCGAAGGAGCCGATGACGGCATCGGACTCACGGCGCTCGAGTATCGCCGCTGCGAGCCCGATCGCCGCCATGGAGCCCCTCGGCGAGGGCTCGGCCACCAGGTTGGCCGGGGCCAGCCCGGGTAGCTGGACTCGCACGGCCGCCTCGTGCATGACCCCCGCCACCACCATGATGTGGTCGCCACACAGGGGCCTGAGCCGGTCCCACGTCGCCTGAAGCAGCGAGTTTCCGGCTCCCGTCATATCGTGCAGGAACTTCGGAGACGACGACCGAGACAGGGGCCACAGTCGAGTCCCGGCACCTCCCGCCGGGATCACTGCCCACAACCCGGCAATGGCCGGGGCGTCACTGTCGTCCCCGATCTCTGTCTCGGTACCCGCGGTCTGTGTCATATCGCCGCGATCTCTGTCATTGTGCCCGCGATCGGGGTCACCGTTCCAGCGCCTTCAGCCATGGCGCAGACGGTACAGGCGACGCCAACCACGCACTTCGTTACCACCAGGTATTGACGATTCCATCCCACTGAGGTCATCTCTGCACATGACCTCTTTCCGGTTTGCGGTGCGCGGCCTCGCGCTGAGCCTCACGGTCGCCGCCGTGGGCGTATTCTCCCTGGCGGGACCTCCCGCGTCCGCTGCCGCCGGCAACCCCGTCGGAGGCCAACAGCTCGCCGCGGCTGGGGTCATCGTGAACCTTCGGCCAGGGGTCCCGGCCCCGCCCGCCATGCCCGGGGCGTCCTTCCTGCTCGCTGACATGGACACGGGGCGGATCCTGGTCGCCAGGGCGCCACACGCCCCCCACCTGCCGGCCAGCACCATGAAGACGCTGACAGCACTGACCCTGATCCCGATCCTGGACCCGAGCGCGAAGATCCTGGTGAAGCAACAGGACGTGAACGCCGACGGGACCCACGTCGGCATCCTGGCCGGCACGTCCTACCGCGTCGGAACCCTCCTGCAAGGGATGCTCATGGCCTCCGGCAACGATGCTGCCTACGCTCTCGCCCGCGGAAACCACAGTATGGCGCTCACCTTGGCGGCCATGAACGCCATCGCGGCAGATCTGGGCGCTTCCGACACCGTGGCCAAGGACCCCAGCGGCCTGGACAAAGCCGGCCAAAGGACCAGCGCCTACGATCTGGCGCTGATCGGTCGCGCCGCGATGAGGCTCCCCGACTTCCGGCGCTACGTCAGCACCAAGCAGGCATCCTTCCCCGGCGGCAGGTCCGTCGACGGCACGATGAGGCCAGGCTTCATGATCAGCAACCACAACCAGCTGCTCCACAACTTCCCGGGCACCATAGGTATCAAGAACGGCTACACGATCGCCGCCAAGTACACCTACATGGAAGCGGCCACGCGGGGAGGCAAAACCTACCTCGTGAGCGAGATGGCCAGCCCTCTGGGCAGCTGGCAGCCGGCTGCGGCGCTGATGAACTGGGCCTTCGCCCATGGACCCTCCGTCAGCCCGATCGGCGAGCTGGTCGAGCCCGGCGAAACGGCCGCGTCCAAGCCAACCGTGGCGGCGGCTGGCCGGCCCGAGGCGCCGACCATCACGTCGCCCCGCAAGTCGGCTGGCCGGCCCGAGGCGCCGACCATCACGTCGCCCCACAAGTCGGCTGGCCCTTCAGTGCTCCCTGCATGGGTCGGTGCGGCTTGCGCGATGGGGGCGCTGGCCATGGCCGGGGTCTGGGCACGACGCAGAATCACCGGCAAGCGCAGCTGAGCTGGTTCAGTCCCTGCCGCGACGGACCATGGACCTCATGCTGCGGGCCAGCGCACCCACGGCCGCCATGGCCGCGGCACCGAGAATGAATCCGGAGCCCAAGGTCATGCGGTCAAGAGAGCGCACACCGAAGGTCGGCAACCCGCCGCCTCGAACACCCTTCGTCCCGGACATGCCCACCGTCTCAGGGGCCGGGCCGTGCGCTTGGGTCTGGACAGAGAGTTCGCCAGCGAGAACCTGGTCGACGTCGTTGGCCGCCCATGCCGCCGAGATCAGGGTCAGTCGTGCGATCAGGTTGAGCCAGATCAACAATCCAACCACGATCGCGAAGGAGGCAAACAAGGGATTGGCCGTCACCCTGGGCAACAACGCGGCTGCGGAGATCTTCAGCAGGCTGAACCCCACCCCGCCCACCAACGCCCCCTGGAAGAGGTCGCGCCACGGCACAGGCACACCGGAGACCACCCGCAACAGAACGATCATCAGGGCGGTGTCAGCCAAAACACTCACCGCGAACCCAGCGACTATGAGAATCCAGCCGTTACCGGACATCCCGATTCCCTGGGCAATCCAGCCGGCAGCGGCGCCGACCGCGCTGGTCAGCACCGCGACGAGCGCGATGCCCAGCCCCAGTGTGAAGAGCACACCGAGGTCTCGGGCCGTATTCGTGATCAAGTTTCCCCCAGGACCCCTCGCCCCGAAGACTGCCCGGATGCCCTCACGAACAGCCCTCAACCAGCCAAGCCCGGCGAGCACCAGGGTCACGAAGGCAATGACACCGGTGATCGTCAGGGCAAGAGCCTGCGGCGCCTTTGCCGGGATGAGTCCGTCGGGGTGCTGGGCATCCCTGACCAGACCCGGCAGGTACGCACCAAGCTGGTTAATGACCGAGCGCAACAGATCGGGGTGTCCCCGAAGCACGAACCCGAACACGCTGAACCCGAGCGCGGCAGCCGGGAAGAGCGAGAAGAAGGCGAAGTAGCCCATGCCCGCTGCCAGGATGTTGCCGCGTGCATCGCCATAGCGCTTCCACGCCAGCCCGGGCCTGCTCGCCATGAACCGCGCGACCGCGGGCTTCACGGCATACGGGCTGAGTCGTTCTTCGCTACCCCGCCGAAGTCGAAGCTGCTCACCGGGCGCCAGACAAGATCGTTCCCGTGCTCGAACAGGTCGAATGCCCTGACCTCGAACGAGCATTCGTAGGTGGCAAGCTCGTTGAAAGCACGGTCCATCGCCCGGTCATCGACGTTGTGGGCGATGGTGACATGCGGGTGGTAGTAGAACTGCACATCCCGTTTCAACGAGCCGGTGCGGATGGCCTGCTCGATCCGTTCGCAGGCACTGATGCCACCTGCCACCTGGACGAAGACGACCGGGGAGATCGGGCGGAAGGTGCCGGTGCTGCGCAACAACATGGTGAAGGGCCGCTGCGCGTCGGCCACACGCTGCAGGTGCTCGTGGATCTCGGGACCTTCGTCATCTGCGATCTCGGTCGGCGAGAGCAACGTCACGTGTGTCGGGATCGACCTGGCCGACGGGTCACCGAACGACGCTCGCAACTTCTGAAGCTCACCCGCGAACGGCGCAGGGACCGCAATGGACACGCTGATCATCTTCACCCGCTATCGCTTACTGGGCAAGAAGCCGACTCGGTCATAAACCCTGGCCAAGGTGATGCCGGCCACATCCCTGGCCCGCTCGGCCCCTTCAGCGAGTATGCGGTCAAGCTCGGCAGGGTCAGCCAGCAGAGCGAGGGTGCGATCACGATATGGCGTAGCGGTGTCGACGACGATCTCGGCGACGTCCTTCTTGAGGTCGCCGTAACCTCTGCCCTCGTAGTCGGCCTCCAATGACTCGATCGAGCGCCCTGACAACGCGCCCAAGATGCGCAGGAGGTTGGAGATCCCCGGCTTCTGTGCTTGGTCGAAACGGATCTCGCGGCCCGCGTCGGTAACCGCAGACCTGATCCGCTTGGCGATGGTGCGGGGATCCTCGAGCATGTCGATCACGCCACTTTGGCTGACCGCGGACTTGCTCATCTTGGACGTCGGGTCCTGCAGGTCGTAGATCTTGGCGGTCGCCTTGACGATGTGCGGTTCGGGGACGGTGAAGGTCTTGCCGAAGCGGCTGTTGAACCGCCCGGCAAGGTCGCGGGTGAGCTCGAGGTGCTGACGCTGGTCCTCGCCAACCGGGACCTGATCCGCGTCATAGAGCAGGATGTCCGCCGCCATCAACACCGGATAGGTGAACAGGCCAACGGTCGTGCCCTCGGCGCCGTGTTTGCCGGACTTGTCCTTGAACTGTGTCATCCGGCTGGCTTCACCAAAGCCGGTCAGGCAGGACAGGACCCAGGCCAGCTGGGAGTGCTCGCCGATGTGGCTCTGGACGAAGAGGGTGGATCGGGCTGGGTCCACGCCGGCTGCGAGGTACTGCGCGGCGGTAGCCCGGGTGCGGTCGCGCAGCGTTGCCGGTGCGACCTCGACCGTCAGAGCGTGCAGGTCCACCACGACATAGAACGCGTCATGCGTCTCCTGCATCTCCACCCAGTTGACCAAGGCCCCGAGATAGTTGCCCAGGTGCAGCGAGCCTGTCGGCTGCATACCGGACAGCAGACGCGGCTTGCGGTTGGTCTTCGGGATCTCGTGCGCACGCATGCGCGCCATTCTGTCGCGTCCGCCTGTCGGAGGACAGTCTGGGGGTGACCCCCGGTGCCGATCGGCCTCAGACGCGGGTGAAGTCGGCGACGACGACCCACTGGCCTC
>DAITND010000108.1:0-8936 GCA_036834825.1 Dermatophilaceae bacterium | reverse complement strand
ACCCCAAACCGTTCATCTGGACCAAACCCGCCGAACAGATCCTCGAGTCAATCGGGCGACTTCTTACACGGATCTCCGGTGCGGCACACTAGGGGGTTGGACAAGAAACCTAAAAACCTGCGCAAATTCGACTCATCCGAAACGCGCGGCGTTGCGCTCGCGGGCCTTCGCAGCCTCGACTCCACGGTCCTTCGGCGGAGCCGATGTCACCATCGCGTCCAGCAACCCCTGGGTGGCCGCGGCCACGGCGGCCACTGCCTGGGCAAAGGCGGCGCCGTTCGCGGCGGATGGCTTGCTGGTCCCGCTGACCTTGCGGACGTACTGCAGGGCGGCGGCGTGCACCTCCTGCGTGGTGGCCGGCGGCGCGTAGTTGTAGAGGGTTCTGATATTGCGGCACATACTTCGAGCCTGCCACCAGCCGGGCTCTGAAGGAACAACGGTGAGACTCCCCGTCAGCCCCCGGACACCGACAGCTCAGCCTCGGCCACACAGGCCGCCGACGCCTCGTTGAGCTCCTGGGAGTCCAACCATCCGTCCGGCAGGGCAACCCGATGAGGCGAGCCGGCCCGTCCTCGCTGGCCCTCGGCCGGTTCCCCTGGCCATGCTGCATCCATATCGAGGTCGCCGATCAAGTCATCGAGCGCCGCCATCGAGTCAACCAAAGCCAGTCGGTGACGAGTATCTCGGCCAGCCGGAAACCCCTTGAGGTACCAGGCGATGTGCTTGCGAATGTCCCGGCACGCCTTCAGCTCGCTGCCGTAGAACTCGGTGAGGTATGTGGCGTGTCGACGCATGGTCAGGGCCACCTCCCCCAGACCCGGCTGCACCCGCGTCGTCGTCCCCATGAAAGCCGCCGCCAGGTCGGTGAACAACCATGGCCGGCCCAGGCAGCCGCGACCCACCACGACTCCGTCGCAGCCGGTGGCCTCGACCATGTCCAGCGCATCCTGGGCCGACCAGATATCGCCGTTGCCCAACACCGGAATTTTGGTGACGACTTCCTTCAGGGCCTTGATTGCCGACCAGTCAGCCTGGCCCGAGTACCCCTGGGAGGCGGTCCGCGCATGCAGCGCCACCGCGGCGACACCCTCCCCCTCGGCGATCCGGCCGGCCTCCAGGAAGGTCAGGTGGTCCGAGTCGATTCCCTTGCGCATCTTGACGGTGACCGGCACGTCATACGGGGTGGCCTCCTTGACCGCACTGCTGACGATCGCACGGAACAGATCAGTCTTCCATGGCAGTGCCGCGCCCCCGCCCTTACGGGTGACCTTGGGGACCGGGCAGCCGAAGTTGAGATCGATGTGATCGGCACGGTCCTCGCTCACTAGCATCCGCACCGCGGCCCCCACTGTCGCCGGGTCCACCCCGTACAGCTGGATCGAGCGCAGGCTCTCGTCCGGGTCGTGTTCGATCAGCTGCATCGACTTCGACGTGCGCTCAACCAGCGCGCGCGAGGTGACCATCTCGCTGACATACAAGGACGTCGCCCCGCTGGCACCTGACTGACCCAGCCCGGCGTCGCCATACTCCCTGCACAGCCGGCGGAAGGCGCGGTTGGTCACGCCGGCCATCGGGGCGAGCACGACAGGCGACCCGATGGTATGGCGACCGATCTGGAGCGCAGGGAGCACCGGCTCCGCAGGGAGCACGGGCAGCACGGCTGTCATGATCCCGCGACGCTCAACAGCCGAGCAGACGTGTCGCCAGGTATGCCTCGACCTGGTCGAGGGCCACCCGCTCCTGGGCCATCGAGTCGCGCTCACGCACCGTGACCGCATGGTCGTCCAGGGTGTCGAAGTCCACCGTGACGCAAAAAGGCGTACCGATCTCGTCCTGGCGACGATAGCGACGACCGATGGCGCCGGCGTCGTCGAAGTCGATCGACCAGTGCTGGCACAACTGGGCGGCCAGATCCTTGGCCTTGGGGGTCAGGTCAGCGTTGCGCGACAGCGGCAGGACGGCCACCTTGATCGGCGCCAGCCGCTTGTCGAGCCTGAGCACGACCCTTTTGTCGACCCCGCCCTTGGTGTTCGGCGCCTCGTCCTCGGAGTAGGCATCCAGCAGGAACGTCATCAGCGAGCGGGACAGACCGGCCGCCGGCTCGATGACGTACGGAATGTAGCGTTCACCGGTGGTCTGGTCGAAGTAGGACAGGTCAGTACCGGAGGCTTCGCTGTGGGTCTTAAGGTCGAAGTCGGTGCGGTTGGCGATGCCTTCGAGCTCGCCCCACTCACTGCCCTGAAAACGGTATCGGTACTCGATGTCCACGGTGCGTGTGGAGTAGTGCGAGCGCTTTTCCGCGGGGTGCTCGTAGTGGCGCAGGTTGTCCTTGTTGATGCCGAGGTCCACGTACCACTGGGTGCGAGCGTCGATCCAGTACTGGTGCCATTCCTCGTCAGTGCCGGGGACGACGAAGAACTCCATCTCCATCTGCTCGAACTCGCGGGTTCGGAAGATGAAGTTGCCGGGGGTGATCTCGTTGCGAAAGCTCTTGCCGATCTGGGCGATGCCGAATGGGGGCTTCTTGCGTGCGGAGTTCATCACGTTGGTGAAGTTGAGAAAGATGCCCTGGGCAGTCTCGGGACGCAGATAGTGCAGGCCGGAATCATCCTGGATGACACCGAGGTAGGTCTTCAGCAGGCCCGAGAATGGCCTCGGCTCCGTCCAAGAACCGCGGGTGCCGCAGTTCGGACATGCGACGCTCGTCAGGTCGACGGTGTCGGGGTCCGCGATCCCCTTCTTCTCGGCCACGGCCTCTTGCAGATGGTCGGCGCGGAAACGCCTGTGACAGGACAGGCACTCGGTCAGCGGGTCACTGAACGTCGACACGTGACCGGATGCCTCCCAGGTCTTGGTCGGCAGGATGACCGAGGAGTCCAGGCCCACGACGTCGTCTCGCTGCTGGACGATGGACTTCCACCACTGACGCTTGATGTTGTCCTTCAGCTCTACGCCCAAGGGGCCGTAGTCCCAGGCGGAGCGGGTGCCCCCATAGATCTCACCGCACGGGAAGACGAAGCCCCTGCGCTTGCAGAGACTGACAATGGTGTCGATCGTGGAGGTGGCAGCCATGAGGCAAGGGTATCTGTGTCACACCGCCATCCTTGCCGCACAGTCGTTCCCGTAGCCTGAGGTGGTGCCGAACACTGTGCGTAGCCGCATCGATCACGCCAGTCTGCCCCTGATGACCAGACTCAGCCGGCTGCCGCGTCTGGCGCCGTTCCTGATCCTGCTGGCCCTGCTCGTGGGGGGCGTGCTGATCGGTGGCCCCGTCGGATTCATCCTCATGACTCTGGCCGCCATCTTTGTGGCCTGGGTGCTCTACCTGTCTTGGCCACGCCTGAGCGGTTCGGAGCGCATCATGCGGCTCGCGGTGCTGCTGCTTGCGGTCGCCATGGCGGTCTCGCGGCTGTTCCCCCGCGGCTGAGGCCGCCTCCTCGTGCCATAGACTGCCATTATGCCTTTTGATCTGATTTGTCCCTTTTGAGGCAAAGTTTTGACAATGATTCTCATTGAGATCGATAATTGAGGCCATGACGTCACGAAGGGTCCTCGGTGCGGCCGCCTTGATCATCGCCGCCCTCGCCCTGAGCGCATGCGGCTCGGGGGTACCCGGAAAGAACAGCGCGGGTCAGCTGAGCGTCGTCGCGTCGTTCTACCCGCTGCAGTTCGCCGCGCAGCAGATCGGCGGCGGCCACGTCGCCGTAACCACCCTGACCAGGCCCGGCGCCGAGCCACACGACATCGAGCTCACAACACATGACGTCGCCACGGTCAGCAAGGCCGCGCTCGTGATCTACGAGAAAGGACTGCAGGGCGCAGTCGACAAAGCCGCCGAGTCCGAGGCGGGCGACCGTAGCCTCAACGTCGCCCCTGCGGCCAGGCTCGACCTGTTGTTCCAGCCGACCGTCGGCGCCCCAGAACCGACTGCGGGCCAGAACGCCCAAGGCACCACCGATCCGCACTTCTGGCTGGACCCGCAGCGCTACTCCGACGTCGCCCAGGCGATCGTCCAACGGCTCTCCAGCATCGACCCCGCACACAAAGCCGACTACGAGAAGAACGCCAAGGCCTTCGAGGACAAGCTCGCCGCGCTCTCCAAGGAGTACGCCACCGGTCTTGCCAAGTGCCGGCGCAAGGACATCGTCACCAGCCACGCCGCCTTCGGCTACCTCGCCCAACGCTTCGGCATGAAGCAGATCGCCATCAACGGCCTCTCTCCCGACCAAGAACCCAGTGCCGACCAGATCGCCGCGGTCAGCACCTACGCCAGGGCAAACGGTGTGACAACGGTCTACGCAGAGACGCTGGCGAGCCCGGCCATCGCGGCGACCGTTGCCCGTGAGTCCGGGGCCAGGGTGGCAACGCTCGACCCGATTGAAGGCCTGTCCAAGCAGTCAAGGGGCAAGGACTACTTCGAGGTCATGCGTTCCAACCTCGCAACCCTCCAGGCGGGGCAGGGGTGTTCATGACCGCAACATCGCGCTCTGGCGGCGACGGCTCCCAGACCATCGTCTCGCTCCGCTCGGCATGCTTCGGATACGCCGACCACGCGGTTGTCTCCGGGGTCACCCTGGATATCGACGCCGGTGAGGTCGTCGCCATCCTGGGCCCCAACGGCTCGGGCAAGTCAACGCTGGTCAAAGGGCTGCTCGGACTGAACGACCATCTCGGCGGCCAGGTCGAGCTCTTCAGCACCCCGATCGACCGCTTCCGGGACCACGCCCGACTGGGATACGTCCCGCAGCGCCACACCTTATCTGCGTCCGTGCGCGCGACTGCCTCCGAGGTCGTGGCGATCGGGCGACTCCCCCACCAGGGCTGGCTGGGCCGCCCGAACCATGAGGACCGGCGAATCATCAGGGAGTCCCTGGCCCTGGTCGGCCTCGATGACCGCGCCGATGTCGACGTGAGCACCCTCTCCGGTGGCCAGCAACGTCGCGTCCTGATCGCCCGCGCCCTTGCCGCCCATCCGGACGTCCTGATCATGGACGAGCCCACGGCCGGGGTTGACCTGGCTAGCCAGGAGGTCCTGAGTCAGGTGCTCGCCCGACTGGCCGGGCGGGGGGCAACCATGTTGATCGTCACCCACGAGCTCCAGGCCGTGCGCGGCGTGCTCACTCGGATCGTCCAGCTCAACGGGGGGCAGATCACTTTTGACGGCACCCCTGCGGACTATGCCCGGTCGCAGGGCGCCCCGGCGACCGGCCACAACGGACACCACCACGGCGACGAGGACTTCCCCCCGGACTCGCCTGCAGCCGGACCACTCAACCACGTTCCAGGAGGCCACAGTGCCTGACATCCTGACCTACGACTTCATGCAGCACGCACTCCTGGCGGCCTTCCTGGTGGGCCTCGCGGCGCCGATGGTCGGGGTCTTCCTCGTCCAGCGCCGGCTCTCCCTGATCGGTGACGGGATGGGCCACGTCGCACTGGCCGGGGTGGCGGTGGGCGTGGTCACCAACCAGGCACCGGTCCTGACCGCGCTGGTGTTCGCCGTCCTGGCCGCGGTCGGCATCGAGCTGGTCCGAGCCCGTGGCCGGACCAGCGGCGACGTCGCCCTCGCCGTCATGTTCTACGGCGGCATCGCGCTCGGCGTCGTCGTCATCGGCAAGTCCACAAGCGGGGCCCCCGCCAACCTCGACACCTACCTCTTCGGTGCAATCTCCACGACGACCTACACCGACCTCGAGGTCTTTGCTGCGCTGGCATTCGTGGTGGTCGGGCTCACCTGGGCGCTGGCCCCCAGGATGTTCGCCGTCGCAAACGACGAGGAGTATGCGCGGGCCACCGGCATGCGGGTCACCGCACTCAACATCACCTTGGCTGTGCTCACCGCCGTGACGGTGGTGGTCGCGATGCGCGTGGTCGGCCTGCTGCTCATCAGTGCGCTGATGATCGTGCCGAACGCCACGTCTCAACTGGTCGCCGGCAGCTTCCGGTCGGCGATGCGGATCGCCGTGGCGATCGGAGTTGTCTGCAGCGTGGGCGGGGTAACGGTGTCGTTCTATGCCGATACCGCGCCGGGCGGCACCATCGTCCTGCTGGCCATTGCCCTCTTCCTGGTCGCGGCGTCATACAACGCCCTGCGAGGTCGGATCACAGGCAGGCGCCACAACGAGGCCGAGCAGCACGAGCACGAGCACGGTCCAGACTGCGGCCACCCCGCAATCGAGCACGAACACCATGTCGACTATCTTCACGACGGCCACCGTCATGCTCCGCATGAAGGCCACTACGACGAGCACGACCCGCTCAAGACCCATGACGAATCGGTGAGGCACTGATGTCCGTAACCTTCCGACGGCCCACGAGACAACGCGCTGCCGTCGAAGCCCTGCTCGTCAATATCGGCGACTTCATGTCGGCCCAGGACCTGCACGCGCGCCTTCGTGCCCAGGGTCAGGGCGTCGGCCTGGCCACCGTGTATCGCACGCTTCAAGCCATGGCGGCCGATGGTGGTGTGGACATGATGCGGACCAACGACGGTGAGGCTATCTACCGACGGTGCAGCAACGGCCACCACCATCACCTGGTTTGTCGCAACTGTGGAAGAACTGTTGAGGTCGAAGGACCTGCTGTCGAGAGTTGGACCGACAAGATCAGCGCCGAGAACGGATTCAGCGACGTGCACCACACCCTGGAGATCTTCGGCCTCTGCTCCGCCTGCACCGCCTGACGGGCCCCATGGCCCTTTTCCTCCCGGAGCTGACCTCATCGACCCGTGACGTCGCACAGATCGACCCAGGAAGCCGCGGCGAACATCGATCAGTGCGACGTCACGGCCTGACCACCACCTGGCCTGGGCAGGTCGGCGCAAGAACCGAGGGAGGGTCGAACAAGGCCACCTCCTCGGCATCGGGTGGTTCGAAGAAGGACCTCCACCGGTCGAGCTCCTCGGGGCCATGGGATAGGCCCCCCACGTGCCCTCCGCCGTCCGACGCCCGACCCGACGATGCAGCTCGTGGCGGGGGACGTCCAAGAACTGGAGCTCTACCCGCAGGCCCAGCGCCCGCGCGGCCAGTCTCTTCTGGTCCCTCTCTGAGCGCATCCAGTGCCCCGAATCCAGGATCACGCTCTGGCCGTTCACGAGCAGCTCCTGCGCCAGCCGCCACTGCAGCTCGCCCAGAGGGTCACGCAGGGGATGGTCCAAGGCGACCCCGAGCTGCGTCATCCACTCGTCGGGGCTGAAGCCGACGGCAGGCAGCTGCTTGACCAGAAGACGGGCGAGCGTCGTCTTGCCCGAACCCGGAGGTCCGCACATGAGGACGAGACGAGCCGAACTGGCGGGTGGCAGGGCAGTCAGCTCCTCAGCCGGGACCCATCGAGCGATCCACGGCACCGCCGTAGCGTCTGTCGCGAGCGGCATAGATCTCAATGGCACGCCACAGGTCGCGCCGGTCGAAATCGGGCCAGAGCGTGTCCAGGAAGACCATCTCGGCGTAGGCCGACTGCCACAAGAGGAAGTTGCTGGTCCGCTGCTCACCGGACGAGCGCACGAACAGGTCGACGTCGGGCATGGCCGGCTCGTCGAGATGCCGGGCGATGGTGTGTTCGTCGATATGGCCAGGCTTAAGCCGCCCGTCCAGGACCAGCTGGGCGATCCGGCGGGTGGCATCGGCGATCTCGGCCCGGCCTCCGTAGTTGACGCACATCGTCAACGTCATGACAGTGTTGTTGCGGGTGAGCTCCTGGGCGACCTCGAGCTCCTTGATCACCGACAGCCACAGGCGTGGGCGCCGACCCATCCACCGGACGCGGACACCCCAGTCGTTGAGGATGTCGCGGCGGCGCCGG
This sequence comes from Dermatophilaceae bacterium, assembly GCA_036834825.1. Lineage (GTDB taxonomy): Bacteria > Actinomycetota > Actinomycetes > Actinomycetales > Dermatophilaceae > UBA4719. The sequence goes on along the minus strand of DAITND010000108.1, from coordinate 1,136 downwards.
ATCACGTCACGGTTGAAACCCATCAGGAAGCGGACCTCGTCCGGCGAGCGCTTCCAGTTCTCGGTGGAGAAGGCGTAGGCCGAGACGTTCTTGACACCGATCTCAATGGCTCCGGCCACCACGTCGAGCAGAGACGCCTCGCCGGCCTCATGGCCTTTGGTGCGCGGTAAGCCGCGTGCATTCGCCCAACGGCCGTTGCCATCCATGACGATCGCGATATGCCCAGGGACTAGCTCCGCAGGCAGGACGGGCGGGCGAGCCCCGGACGGATGCGGGAAGGGAGGGGTGCTGCGCTTGGTCATACCCGTTCCACAAGTCGCAGGGAGCGCACACCGCGTTCGAGATGCCATTGCAGGAAGGCGGTCACCAGGCCACTGCCCTCACGACGATGCTGCGGCAGGCTCTCATCGGCAACGTCCCAGTCGCCGACGAGCAGAGCCGCCAGCAGCTCCAGGGTGGCCAGCGCCGGGACGGCTGAGCCAGGCGTCCGGCAGGACGGGCAGACGGTGCCGCCGCTGGCGAGGTTGAAAGCACGCTGGGGGCCCGGGGCACCACAGCGTGCGCAGTCGTGAAAGCTCGGTGCCCACCCCGCGACGGCCAGGGACCGCAGCAGGTAGGAGTCCAGTACCAACCCCGCCTTGTGTTCGCCACCGGCCAGTACGCTCAGCCCGCCGGCCAGCAACAAGAACTGCTGCATCGCCGGCTCACGTTCCTCGGTGAGCCGTTCGGCCGTCTCGAGCATCGCCGTCGCCGCAGTGTAGGAGACATAGTCGCGGGCGATCGGATCACCATACGGGGCAAGGGTTTCAGCCTGGGTCACGGTGTCCAGTGAACGCCCCTCATAGAGCTGGACGTCAACGATCATGAACGGCTCGAGCCGAGCGCCGAAGCGCGACTTGGTCCGGCGCACGCCCTTGGCGACCGCCCTGACCTTGCCGTGCTGGCGTGTCAGGAGCGTCACGATGCGGTCCGCCTCACCCAGCTTCTGGGCGCGCAGGACGATCGCGGCATCGCGATACAGGGCCATGGGCTCATTGTCCTATGCCAGCCCCCTAACACTGGTATGCCGTGCCGCTCACCGGCCAGGTGCTGCATCGCCAACACGCCTGCACGCGACCTGTACTTGATACGTATGT
>DAITND010000107.1:0-8991 GCA_036834825.1 Dermatophilaceae bacterium | reverse complement strand
TAAGCCTCGGCCCAGGGGCCTGTGCAGGCTTGGACCGCTGCGGTCCGGCCCCAGTAGTCGACCTTGAGTGTCTCGCCGCTCGGAGAGGGCACGCCCTCGACGATGTGCCCTTGGAGGTCCACCGAGAGGACGCCGGCCTCCCATCGGGCGGATGACCGCAGCAAGGCGGGGTTCTCCGCCGTTCGCAGCACCCGTGCGTGGGACCGGTCGACCAGGCAGAACACCCGGTCGCCCACCGGCCCTTCCGCCGTCAGGTCTACGTAGTCGTGGGTCATGTGGCGACCGCCCTTGACGGGAGTAGAACCGATCCTTTCGATGTGCACCCGACCAACCCTGTCAAGAGGGCCCCGGTGACGGCATGCTTGATTGTGGCGGGGGCAGTGTTGTCAGCAGGCGCCCCCGCTGCGGGAAGTGGAGCCGCTCTGGACCTGCGGTATGGGAAACGGGCAGGCGCGGTCTTAGGCTGGGTAGCCGTGAGGCGGCGCAGAACGCAGATCCGTAGAACGCAGGTGACAGGGACTGTCGTCCTGGTAGGTGCATCCCTGCTCAGCGCTACCTGTGCAGACGCCCCCGAACGCGCCGCCCTTCACGCAAGATCGTCTTCTACACCCGCAACGCAGTACCTGCGGATTGCGCAAGCAGCCAATCGCCGACTTGAGATCGACTTTGACCGTCTCGCGGGCCCCGACCGCGATCGTCTCGCCGGGGCCGTGGCCGACCTAAGAGAAGCTGCGTCCACAGAGCGCATGTTCGATCGGGACCTGCTCGGGCTTTCCCTTCCGCCCGTGGTCAGAGTGAGCGCCCGGGACTTGGTGTGGGTCAACGAATCCCGCGCCAAGCTCACCTTGACGTTGAGTGCCTACCGCTCGATCGGGCAACTGAGGACCGACGAGAAGAGGCTGGCGACTGCGAATCGGGCGGTGGAGGAGGAAGTACGTTCCGTGCGACACCAGCTCGGCCCGCCTCCCCCGGATACAAGTGACCCCAACTCCGTGGCTGGCGAAGGGACGGGATCGAGTCCGCATCGGCGACAACGGTTGATCGGAACGTCAGTTCGGCCGCGCCAGGAGTGTCCCAGAGCTCAGCCTGAGCTGAGAAGCCTCGCGAAGACGTGCCCATAGGGTGAGCGTTGGCCTCACCACGCTTCGAACGAAGGATCCTGTCGTGTCCGTAGAGACCGTGCTTGCCGTCGTCGCCTCGTCGTTCGGTGTGGTCATGGGGGCAGCACCCGTGTTACAGATCCGCCGGATGCTCACGGAACGGTCCAGCCGTGACGTCTCGATCGCATATTTCGCGATCATCGCCCTCGGCTCCGTGCTGTGGGGGTCCTATGGTGTGTCGATCGCCAATCTCGCAATCTTCATTCCCAATGTTGTCGCCTTCCTTGCCGCAATCGCCACAATTCTGGTGGCTCATCGGTTGCGCCGCCAGGAACGACTCACCACGGCGGGGTTCGGTGATGGTGAACTGGCGCCGCCGCCTGACCGCCAGGTTGACCGGGAACCGCGAAGTCGGACGCCCGTCCTATCTTTGGCGTTGAGCGCAGCAGACGTTGAGCGCAATACTTTGGCCCATGGACCTGAAACTGACCACCAAGGCTGAAGAAGCTCTTTCTGCGGCCGTTCGCGACGCTGCCGCGGCGGGCCACCCTCATGTCGAGCCGGCGCACATCCTGCTCGCGCTCACCCGCCAGAGTGAGACCACCACGGGCCCGCTGCTCGAGGCCGCCGGCTCGTCGGCGGCCGCAGCAGGCCAGGTGGCGACCGGCCTCCTCGCGCGCACGCCCAAGGTCAGCGGCTCCTCGGTCAGCGCCCCGGGTCTGTCCCGCGCGAGTCTTGCCGTGCTCGAACAGGCCCACAAGATCATGGAGTCGATGGGTGACGGATTCGTGTCGACCGACCACCTCCTGCTTGCGCTCGCCCGCACCGGGGACTTCGGGATCGACGGCGCGGCCATCGCCGGTGAGATACCCACGCTTCGCGGCGGCGCCAAGGTCACCACCGCTGACCCCGAGGCCACGTATGACGCGCTGGCCAAATACAGCACCGACCTGACCGCAGCCGCCCGAGAGGGCAAGCTCGACCCGGTCATCGGCCGCGACGCAGAGATCCGCCGGGTCGTGCAGGTGCTGTCCCGACGTACCAAGAACAACCCCGTCCTAATCGGGGACCCCGGCGTCGGCAAGACCGCCGTGGTCGAAGGCCTCGCCCAACGGATCGTCAATGACGACGTCCCGGAGTCCCTGAAGGGCAAGCGTCTGGTCAGCCTCGACCTGGCCTCGATGGTGGCCGGCGCGAAGTACCGCGGCGAGTTCGAGGAGCGGCTCAAGGCCGTGCTGGAGGAGATCCGCTCGACAGGCGGGCAGGTCATCACCTTCATCGACGAGCTGCACACCGTCGTTGGCGCCGGGGCGGCCGAAGGCTCGATGGATGCCGCCAACATGCTCAAGCCGCTGCTGGCCCGAGGCGAGCTGCGGATGGTCGGGGCCACGACTTTGGACGAGTACCGCAAGCACATCGAGAAGGATGCCGCCCTCGAGCGCCGCTTCCAGCAGGTGTTCGTCGGCGAGCCCAGCGTCGAGGACACCATCGGCATCCTGCGCGGGCTCAAGGAGCGCTACGAGGCCCACCACAAGGTGACCATTGCCGACAGTGCGCTGGTGGCGGCAGCCTCGCTGTCGGACCGTTTCATCAGTGGGCGCCAGCTGCCGGACAAGGCGATCGACCTCATTGACGAGGCCGCCTCGCGGTTGCGGATGGAGATCGACTCCTCACCTGTGGAGATCGACGAGCTCCAGCGCGCCGTTGACCGGCTCAAGATGGAGGAACTCGCCCTGGGGCACGAGTCCGACGATGCGTCCAGACAGCGGCTCGAGCGACTGCGCCGCGACCTAGCCGACCGCTCCGAGCAGCTGGCCGCACTGACCGCGCGCTGGAACCAGGAGAAGGCCGGGCTCAACCGGGTCGGAGATCTCAAGGCCGAGATCGACGAGCTGCGCGGGCAGGCCGAACGACTACAGCGAGATGGCGACCTGGCCGGCGCTTCCCGCCTGCTGTACGGCCAGATCCCCTCTCTCGAAAAGGATCTGGCGCAGGCGCAGGCTGTCGAGGCGACGCCATCGACGGCCGGCGGAGAGGCGCCGATGGTCAAGGATGAGGTCGGTCCCGACGACATCGCCGACGTCATCAGCGCCTGGACCGGCATCCCTGCGGGACGGCTCCTGGAGGCCGAGACCGACAAGCTACTGCGGATGGAGGACTTCCTCGGACAGCGTCTGGTCGGTCAGACCAACGCAGTGCGGGCAGTCTCGGATGCGGTCCGTCGCAGCCGTGCCGGCATCGCCGACCCCGACCGTCCCACCGGTTCGTTTCTGTTCCTGGGCCCCACTGGTGTCGGCAAGACCGAGCTGGCCAAGTCGCTGGCCGATTTCCTGTTCGACGACGAACGCGCGATCGTCCGCATCGATATGAGCGAATACTCCGAGCGGCACGCGGTCGCCCGCCTGATCGGTGCGCCTCCGGGCTATGTCGGGTACGAGGAGGGCGGCCAGCTCACCGAGGCGGTGCGTCGTCGTCCATACTCCGTGGTGCTGCTCGACGAGGTGGAGAAGGCTCATGAGCAGACCTTTGACGTCCTGCTCCAGCTCCTTGACGACGGGCGCCTCACCGACGGCCAGGGCCGCACGGTCGACTTCCGCAACGTCATCTTGGTCATGACCTCCAACCTCGGCTCTGACTTCCTGATCGACCCGACGATGGCTGAGGAGGCAAAGCACGACGCGGTCATGGCCGCGGTGCACGTGACGTTCAAGCCGGAGTTCCTGAACCGCCTGGACGAGGTGGTCATCTTCGATCCGCTGTCCACCGAGGACCTGGCGCGCATCGTCGAGCTGCAGGTCACCATGCTGACCAAGCGGCTCGAGGAACGCCGGATCAGCCTCGAGGTGACTGCGGCGGCGCGTGAGTGGCTGGCTATCACCGGCTACGACCCGGCATATGGCGCGCGGCCCTTGCGACGTCTGGTGCAACGTGAGATCGGCGACCGCCTGGCACGCTCGCTGCTGGAGGGTGCGGTTCGCGACGGCGGCACGGTGGTCGTGGACAGGGACCCAGACGGCGACGCCCTGGTCCTGCGCTGAGCCAGGTTCCTTCGCCAGGTAGCGTGCAACCCATGAGAGCGTCGCGAACTCGAACGACAGCCCAGATGGCCCGGTTGGTCCTGATGGCTTTTGCCTTGCTGACCGTTGCGGCGCTGGCGGCGTGCGGAGGCTCGAACAAGGCTCCGGGCACAACGCCGGCCCAGCAACTGAGCGCGGCCAGGGCCAAGGTCGACGCCGCGACGTCCATGCACTTGACGCTGAGTTCCAGCGGCATCCCCGCGTCAGTGAACGGTGTGTTGGGCGCAGAGGGCACAGGCACACACGCCCCGGCATTCAAAGGGACCCTGAACGCGCGAATCAGTGGGTTCGAGGCCAAAGTCGACGTGGTCGCGATCGACAAGCTGCTCTATGTGAAGCTGCCGTTCACAACCCAGTTCGTCCAGGCCGATCCGAAGACGTACAACGCGCCTGATCCCGCCCACCTGTTCGCCACCCAGGGAGGCATCACCTCGTTGCTGACGGACACGAAGAATCCGGTCGAAGGCCCGAGCACCCGGGTGGGGCCCGACGTCCTCAAGACCATCACCGGGACGTTGCCCGGAACCAGTGTGGCAAAGCTGCTCAACATTGGAGACGCCACCAGGACCTTCAACGTCACCTACGGCATCACCGACCCTGGCGGGGAGCTGCGCACCGTGACCATGACCGGCCCGTTCTACAAGGGTGCGACATCGACATACACGCTCACGCTGGACACGTACGGCGCGCCGGTTGAGATCAGTAAGCCCTAAGGCGCAGCTGGCGACCGCGTCGCTCGCGGTGGCGCTCGCCTCGGCTGACACGTACGTCGTCGTGGTGGCGCTGCCGGACATGATGGCCGGGGTCGGCCTCAGCATCGACGAGCTGCACCGGGCAACCCCGATCATCTCGGGCTTCCTGCTCGGATACATAGCGGTCCTGCCGCTGATCGGCAGGCTCTCAGATCTCGTGGCACGGCAGAGGATCCTGCTCTTCTGCCTGTCCCTCTTCGTCGTCGGTTCGGCCATCACGGCGGTCTCCGTCGAGCTGCCGGTGCTCGTGTTCGGCAGGGTGTTGCAGGGCATCGGCGGCGGCGGGCTGGTGCCGGCAACACTGGCGCTCGTGGCTGACCTGTGGCCCGCGAATCGTCGGGGGACGCCGCTGGGTGTGGTCGGCGCCGTCCAGGAGCTCGGCAGTGTCCTCGGCCCGTTGCTGGGGGCGGCCGTGCTCGCAGTGGCCGACTGGCGCGCGATCTTCTGGCTCAACGTCTGGCTCGGCATCGTGATTGCAGCCGTGCTGGCGCTTACTGCCGGTCGCTCGGTGCGGCCTCACCTGCGTCCACTGCCAACAGTTCTGGGGTTGCTGACATTCGGTGCGTGCCTGCTCACGCTGATCGCCCCGGCGGCACTGGCCAATGACGTCACCCTCGGTATTCCGTTCGTCCCCTTTGCGGGGACGAGCCGCCTTGCCACGCCCATGGGTGTGGTCACCCTCGTGCTGCTTGTGGCAGCAGCAACGGTCGCTTCCGGTTCTTTCCTTGCGATGATGAGACGAGTCGACGCGCTCGGAGCTTTCTGTATCGCCGTTGCGCTGGGTTCGCTGGTTCTCACCTTCGCCTCAGCCGATCCCTCGCGTGAGGTGGTGGGGCCATGGGGCTGGGCTCTGGTGCCGCTGGGCGTGGCGGCCGTGGCGGCATACATCTGGAGGCACCAGACCGCGCGTGACCCGCTCGTGCCCCGGGGGCTGATGGCTGCCGGGGGTCGTTCCAGCCTTATCCCCGCTCTGCTTGTCAGCGTCCTTGTCGGGGTTTCCCTCGTGGCCGTCGTGGTCGACGTTCCGTTTCTGGCCCGCCTCACCGTGACCGGGTCGCAGACCACGGCCGCGTTGCTGCTGGTCCGGTTCCTGGTCGCTGTCCCGGTCGGTGCCCTTGCCGGTGGCTGGCTGCTGAACCGACTCGGTCCGGCAGTCGTGGCCGCAGCCGGCCTCGTCCTGGCCGGGACCGGGCTCGCTCTCATGTCCGGGTGGGGACACGGTTCACTTCAGTCCTGGTCCACGACTCCGGTCCTGGCCCTGGCGGGCCTTGGCCTTGGGCTCGCCATCGCGCCGGTCAACGCCGCGGCGCTCGCGGACGCGCCGGGCGACGCACACGGTGTTGTCAGCTCGCTGGTCGTTCTCGCCCGGATGGTCGGGATGGTCGTCGGGCTCGCTCTGCTGACCGCCGTCGGGCTGCACCGCTACTACGCCGCGGTCGCTGCGCTCCCGGACCAGGGCAACACGGCAGCCCTGGCTGCTGCGGGGGTTGTTCAGGTGCAGACGGTGTTCCTGGGTGGGGCCATAGCCGCCTTCAGTGCTGCCGGCATCGCTGTGGTCCTCAGCGGTCCCAGATCTCGTGGAAGTGGTGGACGGGTCCGTGGCCCTTGCCTGGGTCTTGGCCGATCTGCAGACCGTCCGCAGCCGCCAGCGCTGCCGTGAGCCAGCTCTTGGCGTCCAGAGCTGCCTGCAGCCAGGACTCTCGTTGCGGGCGCAGGGCCGCCAGGGCCGAGGACAGGGTGCAACCGGTGCCATGGGTGTTGACCGTGTTGACCCTTGGTGCGCGCAGCACCGCCTCTCCCTCGACGTGCAGCAGCAGGTCCACCGCCTCGGGGCCGTCGCCCAGGTGGCCGCCCTTGACGAGCACCCGTTGAGCGCCCATCTCCCTCAGGGCCAATGCCTGGACTCGCAGGTCGGGCACGGTCGCGGCGGGCCGGGTGCCGAGCAGGGTTGCGGCTTCGGCGAGGTTGGGTGTGATCAGTGATACCAGCGGTATCAGGTCACGCACGGCCCGGAGCGCATCGTCCCCGAGCAACCGGTCACCACTGGTGGCGACCATCACCGGGTCGAGGACGACGTGTTCATGGGGGTGGCGGAGCAAGAACTCCCCGACGGCACCGACGATCTCAGCGTTGGCAAGCATGCCGATCTTGATCGAGTCGAGGCGAACGTCGGCCACCAGCGTCTCGAGCTGCTGGATGACGAACTCGGTTGGTATGACGTGGACTCCGGAGACGCCCAGGGTGCTCTGAGCGGTGAGAGCGGTGATCACGGACGTCCCGTAGACGCCCAGAGCCGAGAACGTCTTGAGGTCGGCCTGGATACCGGCCCCGCCGGATGGGTCGCTGCCCGCGATGGTCAGGGCGACGGGCGGCCGGCTCATCTCGAAGCTCCTTCCCAGGCGTTGCGCAGCTCGCGGGTGGCAGCTGCCACGTCCGGCTGGCCGCAGATGGCGCTGACCACTGCTGCGCCGGCGGCTCCCGCCCGGCGGACCTGGGCTAAGCGTTCGAGGTTGATGCCGCCGATCGCCACACATGGCCACGGGCTCGCTGACGTGATCTGGCGAAGCCGTTCGACACCTCCCGGCGCGGCTGCGTCGAGCTTGGTCGCCGTCCCCCAGACCGGTCCCACGCCGAGGTAGTCCAATGCTTCGTCAGTGTGTGCCCTGGCGGCCACGACGTGTTCCATCGTCTGCACCGACAGCCCCAGGTATGCCGCGGGGCCAAGTAGTGCGCGGGCCTGCCCGATCCCGAGGTCGGACTGTCCGACGTGCGCGCCCTCGGCACCGATGGCGCCAACCAGGTGGACACGGTCGTCCACGATCAGGGGTACGTCGGTGCCGCGCAGCACCGCCATGACCTCACGGCCGAGACCCACCAGCTCGTCGTCGCTCGCATCGACATCTCGCAGCTGGACGACGCTTACTCCGGCGCCGATTGCCGCCGAAACCGTCGCAGCGAGACCGAACTGGTGACACATGGCCGCGTCGGTCACCAGGTAGAGCGACAGATCCAGGGGCCGTCGGCCACCCATCTCAGCTGATCCTTACCCGTTCGGCCAGGTCTGCCGGCTGGAGCAGTGCCAGCTCGTCGAGCAAAGTGACCGCAAAGCTGCCCGGCCCGCGGGTCTCCTTGGCTGCGGAGTCGGCGGCCACTGTCAACGTCGCAGTCGCTGCTGCAGCTGCGACCATCGCATCCGGCACCACGGCCGCAAACGCGGCCATCAGTGCACCGAGAGCACAACCGACACCGGTCACCCGGGTCAGCCACGGATGACCGTTAGAGAGGCGGACGACGTGAATGCCGTCGGTGATGTGGTCGGTCGGACCGCTGACCGCGATCACCGACTCTTGCTGGGCCGCCAGGTCTTTGGCGACCGCAAGGGCGGCCTCGGGAGAGTCAACCGACTCGACCCCCCGGCCGCCTTCGCCACCAGCCATCGCCAGTATCTCCGAGGCGTTGCCGCGAATGATGGCTGGTCGTCCTTCGCGGAGCAGCTGATGTGCCACGCTGGTGCGCCACCCAAGAACTCCCGCGGCGACAGGGTCGAGCACCCATGGGGTTCCCGACCGACTGGCCCCGGCGATGGCGAGGTGCATGGCGCGGGCGGTGTCGTCATATGGAGTGCCGAGGTTGATCAGCAGGCCCCCCGCGATGGCAGCGAACTCGCGCGCCTCGCGGGGGTTGTCGACCATGGCGGGTGCTGCTCCCACGGCAAGCAGCACATTGGCCGTCCATCCCGCCGCGACGGTGTTGGTCAGGCACTGGACCAGCGGGGGCTTGTCGCGCAGCTTTTTAAGTGCGTCGGCCAGATCTTGCGGGGTCATGCTCGAGGTCGTGCTCACGGTGTGGAGGGCCCTTCGTTGGGAAAACAGGTACCTGTTTGGAAAACGTCTCCCAACCAGTCTCAGGCATCCAGGAGGTCGACAATGACAGGCGCATGGTCACTGGCGCCTTTGCCCTTGCGTTCTTCGCGATCTATGGACGCGCCCTCCACCCTGGAGCTCAGGGCGGGGGAGCCCAGCACGAAGTCGATCCGCATCCCGTGACGCTTGGGGAAGCTCA
>DAITND010000106.1:0-8995 GCA_036834825.1 Dermatophilaceae bacterium | reverse complement strand
AATTCACCGACCGGGCGCCACTACAAAAGTGCGAAAGTCCACTGCAACTGCTCAACAGCCGGAGCGTGCTGAGGAAATGACCTACAGCTCGGCCAGCAGCAGCGCGGGCTTCTCCGCGCAGTCGGCCACGAATCGCAAGAACCCGCCGGCTGATCCGCCATCGCACACGCGGTGGTCGAACGTCAGCCCCAGCTGGACCACCTTGCGCAGCGCGACCTGGCCCTCGTACGCCCAAGGGCGGTCGATGATCCGGCCGACACCCAGCATGGCTGCTTCGGGATAGTTGATGATCGGCGTCGCACCATCCGTCCCGAATACGCCGTAGTTGTTCAGGGTGAAGGTTCCACCAGCCATCTGGGCGGGGCTGAGCTTGCCGTCGCGCGCGAGCTCGGTCAGCTCGCGAAGGGCAGCGGCCAACTCGGCCGTGGTCATCTTGCCGGCGCCGTGCACGACGGGAACGACCAGCCCGCGCGGGGATTGGGCGGCGAAGCTCAGGTTGATGTCGCGGATCTGCACGATCTCCTGGGCAACGACGTCGATCCGCGCGTTGAGCTCGGGGAACTTCGTGAGCCCGGCGACGCTGATCCGGGCGAACAGGGCCAGCAGACCGATGCCCGCAGCGGCATTGAGCGCCTTGATCTGGTCCTTGGCGGCCATCAGGGCGGTAGCGTCAACGTCGACCCAGGTGGTCACCTCGGGGATCTCGCGTCGGCTGGTGGTCATCTTGTCCGCGATCGCTTTGCGCACGCCACGCAGCGGGATTCGAATGTCGCCACCCCGGTCCACGTGGACCGGACCGCGTGAGGGTGTCGCCTCGTGGGCAGGCAACCCGGCCTCACCGACCCCCAGTGCTGCCTCGACGTCGGCCCTGCGGATGACGTGGCCAGGGCCGCTCGGAGCCAGTCCAGCGAGGTTGATCTCGTTGTCCCTGGCCAGTTTGCGCACAACGGGCGAGATGACCTTGGGCGCGAAGATCGGCGCTGCCGTGCTCGTCGATGCCGTGGCTGGAACTGCCCTTGCTGGAGCTGATGTGGTTGGCGATGCGGCCACCGATCCGGGGCTGCCAGTAGCTACCGGCCGGCTCCCGGGGGTGACCCGGCGGCGGCCAGTGGGCTTGGCCTCGGAGGTGCCGTAGCCGACAAGGACGTTGCCAGAGCCGGACTCCTGCTCAGCGCCGGATCCCTGCGGAGCGCCGATGGTGAGTAGCGGTTTGCCGACCTCGAGAACGGCGCCGGGCGCGCTGTGCAGGGTCAGGACCGGGCCGGCATATGGGCAAGGCAGATCAACGGTCGCCTTGGCAGTCTCGACGGTCACCACGATCTGGTCGACGTGCACCTCATCGCCGCGCGCCACATGCCACTCGATCACCTCGGCCTCGGTCAGTCCCTCACCGAGGTCTGGCAGCATGAATGTCCTGGTCTTGGCGGTTGCCGTGGTGGAGACGTTCACGCGTCACCGCCCTTGCTGGCGCTGGTGAGGAAGCGGGTGTCGGGATCGTCGCCCCACTGCAGCCGGGCGATCGCGTCAAGGACCCGCTCGACCCCGGGCCGATGAAAGTGCTCGAGCTTTGGTGGCGGATAGGGGATGTCTAGACCCGCGACGCGCAGGACCGGTGCGTGGAGCGAGTGAAAGGCCCGTTCTTGTACCCGGGCCGCGATCTCAGCGCCCACACCCGCGAAGCCCTGGGCCTCCTGGATCACCACGCATCGGCCGGTCTTGCGGACCGAGGCCACCACCGTCTCGTCGTCGAACGGCACGATCGTGCGCAGGTCGACGACCTCGACCGACCAGCCTGACTCCGTCGCGGCCGATGCCGCTTCCATGGCCACATCGACGCTGGGGCCATAGGCCACGAGTGTCACGTCGGTGCCCTCACGGCGCACAGCGGCGCGGCCGAAGGAGTCGAAAGTCGTTGCGGCAAGTGCCGACTTGATCGAACCCTTGGACCAGTAGAGCCGTTTGGGCTCCATGAAGATGACCGGGTCGGGGTCGTTGATGGCTTCGCGAAGCAGGGTGTAGGCATCCTCGACCGTGGCTGGCGTGACGACCTTGAGGCCGGGCGTGTGGGCGTAGTAGGCCTCGCTGGAGTCGCAGTGGTGCTCGACGCCACCGATACCTCCGGCAAACGGTATGCGGATCACGATCGGAAGGTTGACCTTGCCCGCGGTCCGGTTGCGCATCTTGGCGACGTGGGAGGCGATCTGCTCGAACGCCGGGTAGGCGAACGCGTCGAATTGCATTTCGATGATGGGACGGAACCCTGCCATGGCCATACCGACGGCGAAGCCGACGATGCCGGATTCGGCGAGTGGGGTGTCGAAGCAACGGTCCTCGCCGAAGTCGCGGGAGATGCCGTCGGTGACTCGGAAGACACCACCGAGCGTGCCGACGTCCTCGCCGAAGACCACGACGTCGGCGTCCGCCGTCATGGCGTCGCGCAACGCGCGGTTGATGGCCCCTGACATCGTGACCTGCTGGGCAGCTGGGGAGGCTCCGGTCTCGGGAGAGGCGGTGAGGGTCATCGGCTGGCCTCCTCGGCCTCGAGCTCGGCTTCCACCATCGCGCGTTGTTCGAGAAGCTGTGGTGTCGGCGTGGCGAAGACGTTGTCGAACAACGACATCGGGTCGACAGCGAGGTCGACACTCATCCGGTCCCGGACGTCGGCGACGAATGCCTCGGCCCTCTGCGCCACCGACTCGACGAAGGCGTCATCTATGAGCGCCTCATGGCGCAGCCAGGCTTCAAGTCGTGCGATCGGGTCACGGCGGAGCCACTCGTCGACCTCATCGGAGACGCGGTAGCGGGTCGCGTCATCGGCGTTCGTGTGGGCGTCCAGACGGTAGGTGTGCGCCTCGACCAGGACTGGGCCCTCGCCGCAACGTGCATGCGCGACCGCCTTGTTCAGCACCGCGAGCACGGCCATGGCGTCGTTGCCGTCGACCTGTTCGGAAGCGATGCCGTAGCCGATTCCTTTGTATCCCAATGACGGAGCAGCCGTCTGCTTCGAGAGCGGAACGCTGATGGCGTACTTGTTGTTCTGGACGAGGAAGACGACAGGGGCCTTGAAGACGGCCGCGAAGTTCAGCGCTTCGTGGAAGTCACCCTCGCTGGTGCCGCCGTCGCCGACGAACGCCATGGCCACGGTCGGGCGACCCTTGCGCTGTTCGCCCGAGGCGAACCCCACCGCGTGGATCAGGTGCGTGGCCAAGGGCGTGCACTGAGGGGCGGTCCGGTTTGCTCGGGGATCGTAGCCGCAGTGGGCCGAACCGTGGGTCAGCGTCAGAACCTCGACCGGGTCCAGGCCGCGGGTCACCAGTGCCATCGAGTCTCGGTAGGTCGGGAACGTCCAGTCGTCCTGCGACAGCGCCAGCATCGAACCGACCTGGCAAGATTCCTGTCCGCGCGAGGGCGGGTAGACAGCGAGGCGACCCTGCTTGGCCAGCGCGGTGGCCTGGATGTCGAACCGGCGACCGATGACCATCGCGGCGTAGGCGGCGACGAGCTGCTCGCTGGATGGTTCGGGATAGTCGTCGTTGAAGACGTGCACCCGATGACCCTGATCGTCCAGGAACTGCACCGGCATGGGCGCCGGCATCAAGCCTCGGGCGAAAGGCCGATCGGTGGGCACTGTCTGCGGAAGGGGGGTGCTCGTATCCATAGTCAAGGTGCCGGCTTCCAGGGTGTGGGCGCGTCCGGCCCGGGCACGTGCTTGAGCCTGCGTGAAGGCCCAACGCGGTGCGCGCCTGTGTCGGATGAGCGATCTGACACTCAATCGTCTCTCCGTCGAGACCCTTGCTCGAACTCCGGATAGAATCAGAGACAATCGGCTCCATGGAGAGTAAATGAGAGACCAAGTGTCTGCCGAGCAGACACCGAAACCGTCCGAGGCGGGACGCTCGGTCAGGCCGTTGGACGGCCCTGACCGGCTGATCCTGAGGGAGCTCGTCCGGGACGCTCGCACGTCGATCCGTTCGCTGGCCGAGCGTGTCCACATCTCGCGGGCCAACGCCTATGCCCGGGTCGACCGGTTGGTCGCCGATGGAGTGATCACCGGGTTCTGTGCGCAGATCGCCCACGAGCGTGCGGGCCTGGGCACCTCGGCATACGTCTCGCTGTCCATCGAGCAGAACTCCTGGCGTGAGGTGTCCGCCCGCCTCGGGCGACTGCCTTACGTCGAACACGTCTCGATGCTCGGCGCGGACTTCGACGTCTTGGTCCTGGTGCGTGCACCTGACAACGCCGCCTTGCGCGATCTGGTCCTCGACCGGATCCAGAGCATCCCGGGTGTCCGGACGACCCGTACCTGGCTGGTCTTTGACGAATTGCTGGGTCCTGGGCCCGACTGGTCATAGCCTGAAGCCATGAACGATGACAGACCGTGGGACGACAGCGTTGACAGCCCGCCGGATTCGCATCTGGTCACCATCGCCCACGCGTGTTTCGACTTCGCGCGCGCAGGTGACACCGAGAGGCTGCGGGCCTATATCGAGCACGGTGTCCCGGCGAACCTCACCGATGCGGCCGGCAACACACTGTTGATGCTGGCTGCCTACCACGGGCACGCCGAGACGGTCAGTGCGCTGGTGGGCCTGGGCGCCGACCCCGACCGCACTAACGACCGCGGACAGAGTCCACTGGCCGGTGCGATCTTCAAGGGGGAGGACGACGTAGTTATGGCGCTGCTGGCTGCGGAGGCTGACCCGGACGTCGGCACGCCGAGCGCACGTGCGACCGCAGAGATGTTCGATCGGGGTGAGCTCCTCTACCAAGCGCCCTAGATCTCAGACTCCGGGTGTAACGTCATCTGCGTAACAACAGGGGAGCGCCCCATAGCGCTGAGAGTGCGGTTCGCCGCAGACCCTCGAACCTGCTCCGGTTAGCACCGGCGAAGGGAGTTGAGAATCTCAGGTTTGCGCTCGACGTGCCCGTTTGTGCTCCGGCAACGGCAGGTGTGACGAGTGCTTACCTCCCCGAGGCATCCAGCCACACGGATTCCACGGGACAAGGACAAAGCTATGACTGAACCACGCAACACCAAGCTTTCCGGGCAGACTGCCAAGGCTTCGCGAACGGTACGAGCGACCGCACTTGCCACCCGACCTCTGATGGGGTGGCGCGGCGTCGACCTGATCACCGCAGCCATGCTCGCAGTAGCGTTCGGCGTCGTGTTCTGGGGTTTCGACACCTTCATCTATCCGTTCCTGAGTGCGGCCACCACGGGTTTTCCCCCGGCTGGTGAGCTCATGCTCGGAGTCTGGCTGGTCCCGGCAGTAGTCGGAGCACTGGTCATTCGCCGACCGGGAGCCGCCTTGTTCACCGAGCTCGTGGCGGCAAATGTCGAGCTCTTCTTGGGCAACAAGTGGGGCGCCGCCGTCCTGCTGTCCGGGGTACTTCAGGGCCTGGGTGTCGAGCTCGCGATGGCGCTGTTTCGGCACCGTCGCTTTGGCGTCGTCATGGCTGTGCTTGGCGGCGTCCTCTCGGCGGTGTTCGAGATCGTCTTGTACGAATGGCAGTCCTACGTCGCGGAGTACTCCAGCGTGTGGAAGGCCATCTACCTGGGCTGTGGGATGGTCTCCGGCGCGCTCATCGCAGGGGTCGGCGGCTGGTTCCTGGTGCGCGCCCTGGCCAGAACAGGCGCACTGAATGCCTTCCCGCCGGGTCAGGAAGTTCGTGAGCCACACTCCGCCTGACACCGTGCCTCCAGAAGGTGCGCTCACAGGGAGTGCGCTCACCGGCGCACCCCTTGTTGTGCAGGGCGCCCTCGTTGAGGTGCGTGACCTCACCTGGCGTCCCTTCGGGCGCCGGGAGCCGGTGCTTGCCGGGATCAGCCTTCGCATCGAGGCGGGTTCGCGTGTGCTGCTTGCCGGGCCCAGCGGCTCTGGCAAGTCCACTCTCCTGCGCGCACTGGCCGGAGTCCTGGCCACCACCGAGACAGGCGACCTCACCGGCTCGGTGCTGATCGACGGTTCGCAGTCCACGGGCTCGTCGGTGGGCCTGATGATGCAGGACCCTGCCGACGCGCTGGTCGCCGGACGGGTTGGCCGCGACGTGGCCTTCGGCCCTGAGAGCTTCGGTCTGCCCCGCGACCAGATCTGGTCACGGGTCCGGTCGGCATTGACCGCAGTGGGGTTCCCCTACGACGAGGACCACGCCACCAAGGCCCTCTCCGGTGGTGAGACCCAACGGCTGGCTCTGGCCGGAGTTCTCGCTCTGACTCCGAGACTGGTGCTGCTGGACGAACCGACCTCGATGCTTGACCCCTTGGCCGCCGGGGTGGTGCGTGAGGCGATCGTGTCCGCGGTTCGCGACTCGGGGGCCACGTTGGTGATGGTTGAGCACCAGCTGTCCGACTGGGTGGAAGAGGTCGATCGACTGGTGGTGCTCGACCCCGCCGGCCGGGTCAGCGACGACGGGCCGGTGGCGACGACCCTGGCGATGTCCGCGGGTTCCCTTGCGGCCCAAGGGGTATGGGTGCCCGGAGAACCGGCCCCCCGCCCTCTGGACGTGGCCCGGGAACTATGTGCTCCGGCTCGTCCCGGTGGTCCAACGGGGCGGGTGCTCGTTTCGGCAGAGTCGATTTCTGTCACCCGGCAACCCCGTGCGTCGGTGATGTCTGCGAACCGGCCGCCAACGGTGGTTCAGGCTTTGGCCGGTGTTGACGCAGAAGTCCGCGCGGGGGAGTGCCTCGCCCTAGTCGGTCCCAGTGGCGCCGGCAAGTCGACCCTGACAACGCTGCTGGCAGGCGTCGGCGCCCCCACCCAAGGCCTGGTGCGCGGCCGGGACGAGCTGCTGGCAGGTATCGGCGCGAACCCCCCGGAGGCCATCCATCGCTGGACCTCGCGAGCCCTGGCTGCCCGGTTTGGCTGGGTGCCTCAGCAGGCTGAACAGGCCGTTGTCGGACGCACCGTCCGCGGCGACGTGCTGTCGACAAGCCGGCGTCTGGGCCTGGACGATGACGCTGCGCAGGCTCGGGTCGAGGGCCTGCTGGAGGTGCTGGGCCTGTCAGCGCTGTCCGGCGTGGACCCCCACTGCCTCTCCGGTGGAGAACAGAGGCGGCTCGCGCTGGCCGGTGCCATCGCCCACGGCCCTTCGGTTCTCGTCCTAGACGAGCCGAGCGTCGGCCAGGACCGGTTGACGTGGTCAGCCGTGGCGGGCGTCGTTGTCGCGGCCCGGGACGCCGGGATCGGCGTGGTCTTGGCCACCCATGACCCGTTGTTGATCGCCCTGGCTGACCGGCGGATCACGTTACGGGAAGGGCGGATCGTCGACCCCGCAGTCGACTCGGTGATCGAGTCGCCACCTTCGCCGGCACCGGGTGCGAAGCCCGCGATGACTGCGCCCGCGGGGTTAGCCGGGCTCGCCGGCCGGTCCGGCCCACTCTCGTTGCTCCTGGTCTCGATCGTGCTGGTGCTTGGTGCGCCCTTCATCTTCAACCTGCGCATGGCCCTGATCGCCATCGGGGTCCAGATCGCTTTGGCTCCGATGGTTCTGGGCGTCGGCCGACCGCCGTGGCGCCGCCTGCTCCCGGGTCTGTTCGCGGTTGCCTCGGTCAGCTTCTCGAACTGGCTGCTCAGCCCCGGGCGCGAGGTGTCTACAGGTGCGCTGGCCGGGCTGAGGGTTGCCTTCTTCGTGGTGCCCGGTGTGCTGCTGGTGTCACGCATCGACCCGTCAGAGCTGGGCGATCATCTGGGCCAACGCCTGCGGCTCCCGGCCAGGCCGATCGTGGCCACGGTGGCGGCGCTTTACCGGTTCGAGGGCCTTGGTGAGCACTGGGACCAGCTTGCTCGGATTCGTCGGGTGCGAGGCCTGGGCCCGAGCCGTTCGCCGCTGGGTCGTGGCCGCTCGCTGGCGGCGCTGACCTTTGGGCTGCTCATCGAGACGCTGCGTCAGGCCGGGCGGATGGCGGTGGCGATGGAGGCGCGCGGCTTCTCGAGCGCAGTCACCACGGCCCCCCGCCGGACGTGGGCCGAGCCGGCGCCATGGCGACCCGGGGACTCACTCATGCTGGCTCTGGGGCTGATCGTGGCCGGCGTACCGCTGTTGCTCTCGCGCCTGTAGCTGCACAGTTCCCGCGTTAGGTGATGCAAGCCTGGCTCCGGCGGCGAAGGGTCGTGATCGCGACTCCTGCCAGGAGCAGTCCTCCCCCCACGGCCTCGATGGCGGTAGGGATCTCGCTCCGGACGATCCATGCCGCGAGGAGTCCTGCGACCGGGACCAGCAAGGTGATCCAGATCCCGTAGCCCAGCAGCAAAGAGGTGTATGCCGTGAGCATGGTGCTTGTGATGGCCATTGCGGACAGGTGCCCGATGGCAGTGCCGATGGCGTCCGGCCTCTCAACGACCAGCGAGAGCGGCAACAACGGCGCCGGGACGACCAGGCCCGAATAGACCACCAGTGAAAGCCCGGAACAGGCCTGGACCCAGCGTGCGAGGACGTTGCCGATGGACCACTACAGGGCTGCACCCAGGACCAGGACCAGGATCAGAACCAGGATCAGGGCGATGGCGCTGTGCCCGAGCGCGACGATGATCAGGCCGACGGCTCCGACGCCGACGCCGAGAAGCTGGTTGCGAGAGGGCCGTTCGCCCAGGAAGGCCGTATCTCAGGCGGAATCGAATGCTCCCACTATGAGGATCCAGATCTTGTCGTTCAACAACTTCCATGGGGAACCTCGAGCCGCCAAGCGGGTCCAGCGGTGGCATCATCACCGATCGCAGGATCGACCCCGTCGCGGGCGTGGCTGTCGACGTCACCACCGAGGCCGGGGCATCGAATGTGTCGCCACCCACTTGCGTGACGCCCGCAACGGAAACCCCAACACCGTGACGATGGCCGCCGGTGACATCGTCGGCGTCTCACCGCTGCTCTCTGCGGCGTTCCACGCCGACCCACGATCGAGGCGATGAACAATCTCCGGCTGTCGAGCCTCGGGCTCGCGCCGCAGGTCGCCCGGAAGCAGGCCGGTCTGCGGCGCAAGAGATTCCCGGCGCCCCCC
>DAITND010000105.1:0-9007 GCA_036834825.1 Dermatophilaceae bacterium | reverse complement strand
GCCCCCCAAGACACCAGACCTGCGGGACGGCCTCCGGATCCAGCCCACAGCGCTGCAAACCCTTCGCCACGGATCGGGCATCGTCGCGCCGAAAAGAGCTCTGCACCAGGCCACCGACCGGCGAGTCTGCCAGCAGCGCCCACAACGCGTCGTCGGAACCGGCGACGTCCCTGGAGAACAGCGGGATCCTCAGCTCGGCGGCAAGCTGACGGGCCAGGGTGCTCGTGTCGGAGCCGGCCGCGCCGTTGACCACGGCGATGACTTTTCGGCCGCGTGCCATCGGGTAGGGCTGGGCTGGCCACTCATCTCGCAGCACGACGTAGGAATCATGGTCCCGCCAGGCGTTGTTGCCATCGGCACCTGGCAACCAGAGCAGGCGGGGGGAGAAGCCTTCACGCTGAAAACCCAGTGACCGCAACAGTCCAGCCGAACGCACGTTGCCCGGCTGGACCTTGGCCTGGACCCGGTGCAAGCCCATGCCGCCCTCAGGCTCTGGCGTGAAGGCCAGGTTCAGGACCAGTCGCAACCCTTCGGAAAAGAGCCCGCGACCGGCATACGGGTCATAGGCGTCGTAACCCATGCCGGCTGACTGGAACCGGCCACGCACCGCGTCGACGACGTTGATCTTGCCCACGATGTCGTGCTCGCCCTCAGGGGTCAGGGCGTGGATGAGGAACGTGCGACGTTCACGAGACTGCAGTGGCAACGCTCTGGCGAGATCGTCCGGATCTACCGGGTTCCACCTGATCAGACGGGTGCGCGACTGCTCGACCGCCCGCCGGTATGGCGCGATGTCACGCTCGTGGACAGGGCCGATCCATACGCGATCGCCTCTGGAATGCAGGGTCTTCGGCTCGAAGTACTGGGCTGCCGGCTCAGAGGACAACTGTGCCTCGCATGACGATGTGCTCCGGTGCCGCCAGAATCCCGATATCTTCACGCGGGTCCCCCGGGTAGATCACGAGATCAGCACCGGCGCCCTCCTGCAGACCTGGTCTGTGCAGCCACGATCGAGCACCCCAGCTGGCGGCCGTCAGCGCCTCGATGGTGCTCAACCCTGCTCTGACCAGCTCGGCTGCCTCCTGGGCGACCAGCCCGTGCGGCAAAACTCCCCCTGCGTCGGTGCCCAGATAGATGGGCACACCGGCGTCATGTGCAGCTGCGAAGGTCTCGTAACGGCGGGAATGCAGGTCTCGCAGGTGCGCGGAGTAGACCGGGTACTTGTCCTGTGCGCCGGCCGCGATGGAGGCAAAGGTGTCAATGTTCACCAGGGTCGGGACGATGGCAATCCCTTGTGCGGCGAAAGAGTCGATGGTGTCCGGCGCCAGCCCGGTGGCGTGCTCGATGCAGTCGACGCCGGCCGCCGCGAAGTCGCGCAGGGACTCCTCTCCGAAGCAGTGAGCGGTCACCCGGGCACCCTCCTCGTGCGCGGCAGCGATGGCCGAGGCCAGTGCCTCACGCGGCCAGCAGGGACTGAGGTCCCCGGTGTCCCGGTCGATCCAGTCGCCGACAAGCTTGACCCAGCCATCACCGGCGCGCGCCTCCCGGTGGACGTACATGGTCAGGTCCTCCGGCTCGATCTCATGGGCGTAGTTGCGGATGTAGCGACGCGTCCGGGCGATGTGCCGGCCGGCTCGCACGATGCGTGGCAGGTCCGGGCGTTCGTCGATCCAGCGCGTGTTAGCCGGAGAGCCCGCATCGCGCAGCAACAGCGCGCCCGCGTCACGGTCGGCGACCGCCTGGTCTTCGGTCGTGGCGTCGTCCACAGCTCCATGGGCGCCGAGTCCGATGTGGCAATGGGCGTCCACGAGACCTGGAAGCACCCAGCCAGTCACGGACTGGACGTCCGCGCCCGACGAAGGCCTGTCATAGGTGATCTGGCTCCCGACGATCCAGAGCTCCTGCCGGACCTCCTGCGGTCCGACCAGAACACTTCCCTTGATGTGCAACACCGGCGAGGTCATGCACGCGACCCTATCCACGCCGCCGGGTAGTTGCCGCGCGGACGCCGGTCAGCGGGCACAGGTCAGCGGTACTGCTGGTTGGGCTGCACGACGCCGAACCGCTGCCCCCGGTCCCACTCACCGCGCTGGTTGCCATATGCGGGGATGCCGCCGGCCTGCTCGATCATCCGGGCGAGGTGCAGGAGGTTCCACGTCATGAAGGTCGTGTTGCGGTTGGTGAAGTCGTTCTCTGGACCACCCGAACCTTCGTCCAGATATGACGGGCCCAGCCCGATGTCCCCGATCCACCCCGCGTCCGCCTGAGGGGGGATGACGTAGCCCAGGTGCTGCAGGCTGTACAGGATGTTCATGGTGCAGTGTTTGACGCCGTCCTGGTTGCCGGTGATCAGAGCCCCACCGACCCGGCCGTAGAAGGCGTACTGGCCCTGGTCGTTGAGCTGGCCGGACTGGGCATACAGCCGTTCGATGATCTGCTTGGTGATGCTCGAGTTGTCACCAGCCAGATCGGCCCGGCGATGACCAGGATGTGAGCAGCCTTGACCCGCTCCCAGATCTGCGGCCAATCGTCGCTCGCCCACCCCTGCTCGGTCATGTCCGGATAGACGCCGGTTGCGATGTCATGGTCGATGGCCCGCAGCACCTCGACCTCCACCCCGTGCGCCCGCATGATCGAGGCACTCACCTCGATGAGCCCTTCGGTGTTGGACACCTCTGGCGAGCGCTTGAGCGTACCGTTCAGGAACATGGCCCGCAGGCCGCTGAAGTCCCAGATCTGCTCGGTGTCAGCCATGGACGTCACGCTACCCACGGGCGCGGGTTGACCAAACCCTTGCTGCGCTTGTCGATTCAGGTACTGGCGGACGCCTACTTGCCGAGGAACTTCTCGAAACCCTTCGGCAGATCAAGGTTGGCCGGGTCGCTCGGATCGGCCGGGTTGGGATCAGTGCCCGTGGCTGGGCCCCCGGGCATACCGAAGGCGCTCTTGGCCGCCGCCATCCGGGCCCCGGAGCTCTTGTCCGCCGCGGCCTTCTCCTCCTGTGCGCGCTTGGCCGGATTGCCGCTCTTGCCCTTCTTGCGTTGCTGGCCCTTTCCCGCCTTCTTTGCACCGCCCATCCCGGGCATTGCCGGCATGCCCGGGATGCCTGAGCCGCCGCCGCGGCGCAGCGAACGCATCATCTTCTGGGCCTGACCGAAACGCTCGAGCAGGCCGTTCACCTCGGTCACCGTCACCCCTGACCCGCGGGCGATCCGGGCCCTGCGTGAGCCGTTGATCTGCTTGGGATGAGTGCGTTCGAACGGCGTCATCGAGCGCACCATGGCCTCGACCCGGTCGAACTCGCTCTCGTCCAGGGAGTCCAGCTGGTCACGCATCTGACCCATACCGGGCATCATCTTGAGCATCGCCTTGAGCGAGCCCATCTTCTTGATGGCCGCCATCTGGTTCAGGAAGTCGTCGAAGGTGAAGTCCTCGTCCTCCAGGAACTTGCGGGTCATCTCCGCGGCCTCACCGCGGTCGAAGGCCTTCTCAGCCTGCTCGATCAGGGTCAGCACGTCACCCATGTCCAGGATGCGTGAGGCCATCCGGTCGGGGTGGAAGACCTCGAGGTCGCTGACCGTCTCACCCGTTGAGGCGAACATGATCGGCCGACCGGTGACCTTGGCTACCGAGAGCGCCGCACCACCGCGGGCGTCCCCGTCGAGCTTGGTCAGGACCACGCCGGTGAAGTCCACGCCCTGCTGGAAGGCCAGTGCGGTGTCGACCGCCGCCTGGCCGATCATGGCGTCGATGACGAACAGGACCTCGTCGGGCGAGATCGCTGCCCGGATGTCGGCGGCCTGCTGCATGAGGTTCTCGTCGATGGCGAGGCGACCGGCGGTGTCGACGATGACGACGTCGTGCTGTTTGGTGCGGGCCTCGACCATGCCCTGGCGGCAGACCGTGACCGGGTCACCGAATGACCTTGTGCCATCACCGGAACCGGCGCCGGCGTCATAACCGGCGACATTGCCGCGCTCGGGGGCGAAGACCGGGACCCCGGCCCGCTGCCCGATGACCTGGAGCTGCGTCACGGCGTTGGGCCGCTGAAGGTCGGCGGCGACCAGGATCGGGGTGTGACCCTGATCCTTGAGCCACTTGGCCAGCTTGCCGGCCAGGGTGGTCTTACCGGAGCCCTGCAGACCCGCGAGCATGATGACGGTCGGCGGGTTCTTGGCAAACTCGACCCGGCGGGTCTGTCCACCCAGGATCGTCACGAGCTCTTCGTTGACGATCTTGACGATCTGCTGGGCCGGGTTCAGGGCGCCACTGACCTCGGCGCCCAGGGCTCGCTCGCGAATGGCGGTGGTGAACTCCCGCACGACGGGCAGCGCCACGTCGGCATCGAGCAGCGCGACGCGGATATCGCGAATCGTCGCGTTGACGTCCGATTCGGACAGGCGTCCCTTGCCGCGCAGGTTCTTGAAGGTGGCGGTCAGTCGGTCAGACAGGCTGGTGAACACCAAGCAAGGTTATCTTCCCGTTGGCGTGGTGGCTTCGCATGCATCCATGAGCATGGAGATCGTCTGGGCGACCCGCGCCGGAGACAGGGTCAGGCCCCCGTACTCGCTCACATAGAACGTGTCCAGGGTTTGACCGGCATAGGTGGCGATGTAGGCACTGTGCACGCTCAGACCCGCGCGCGCAAAGGTCATACCGATCTCGTGCAGGAGCGCTGGGCGGTCATGGGCCCGGATCTCGATCACCGTCGAGTCCTCAGAGGCGTGGGGTACGACCATGGCGCGGGTCTGTGCACGCGGACGAGCCCCGACGAGTTCTGCCATGAGGACGCTGCGGCGACCCAGGGCGAGCAACGGCTGGCGATCCCCATCGCGCAGGCTCGCGAGCCCACGGGCGATCGCTGCCGCATCCGGGGCATCACCGCTTGGTGAGTCGACCTGCCACTGGTTGGCCGCGATGCCTTCCTGAGTGCGCACACGCGCGGTCCGCACGATGAAGCCGAATGCCGCGAGCAACCCTGCGGTGTCGCCGAACAGGCCCAGGCGGTCACGGTCGAACACGTCGATGCGGTAGGCGCCCCCGATCGGATGAACCACCACGTGAGGCTCCCCCATGGCAACCTCGGCCACGACCTCAGGCGTCAGGAGATCGTGGACCTGCTCAACCGGGGCCACCGGACCGGCAGTCTCGCCCAGGGCCGCGCGAGCGTTGACGACGAGATCTCCCAGAAGGGCGGCGCGCCACTCCGTCCAGGCAGCAGTGCCCACCGCCCTGGCGTCCGCCTCGGTCAGGGCGCGAAGCAGCTCCAGCACGTCACGGCGGCCTTCGACCGCGTCAGTCACCGCCGAGATGGTCTGTGGGTCGGCCGGGTCACGGCGGGTCGCCAGGTCGATCAGGGTCAGGTGTTCGCGGGTGAGCAGCTCGACGACCTCGACCTCGGGCTCGTCCAGGCCCAGCCGGCGGGCCGCCGCGGCGGCTAGTGGGGCTCCGACCACGGCGTGGTCGTGGGCGCCGGCGATCTTGCCGATGTCATGCAGCAGGGCCGCCAGCAGCAGCAGGTCCGGTCGTTCGACATCGGGCAGGAAGGCGGTCGCCATCACGACCGTCTCGATCAGATGCCGATCGACCGTGTGCCGGTGAACGGGGTTGCGCTGTGGTCGGCTCCGCACCTGCGACCACTGTGGCAGCCACGAGTCGATCACGCCCGCGAGGTCCAGTCCCTCCCACACCGGTATCAGTCCGGGACCCGCGGCAAGCAGGTCGGTGAACAGTGACCGGGCAACCGGACTCCACGGCGCGGTCATGGCCGGTGAGTGCGCAGCGAGGTTGGCCAGGGTCGCCGGGGCCAGGGGAAGACCGCGGCGGGCCGCGGCAACAGCGGCTCGCAGAACCAGCAACGGGTCTCTGGAGGGGTCAAGGTGGGCACCCAGGACCACCTCCCCGTCGTGCTCGAACAGTCCGAAGCCCAACGTCTTCAACACCGGCCGGCGTGGACCGACCCGCAGGGTGCGCGCCCGCTGAGACTGGGCGGCACGACGCACCGTCCCGTCTATCGCGTAGCTGACGGTGCGCGCAGCTGTTCCGACGACCGACAACATCGCGTCGGCATCGGGATGACCCAGCAGTGCAGCGACCGAGTCGTGGTCCTCCAGTCCGAGACGATCGCGACCCCGACCGGTCACCACCTGCAAGGCGTCTCGGGCGTCCAGCAAGGTGCCGTATGCCGCGTCGACCTGGCCGTGCGGGCGGTCGGCCAGCCAGGCGGCGGTCAGCGCACGCAGTACGGACATGTCTCTCAGGCCCCCACGCGCCTCCTTCAGGTCTGGTTCGATGCTCTGAGCCAGGTCCCCGTGGCGGTGATGTCGTACCTCCAGTGACTCGACCAGCTCCGGCAGCCTGCGACGGGCGTTGGCGCGCCAGTCGTGCCCCACGGTTGAGCGGGCCGCCGCGACCACCTGCTCGTCGCCGGCCACCAGCTCGAGGTCCAGTAGTCCGACCGCGGCCGACAGATCCCCGGCGGCGACGCTGCGGCACTCACCAACCGTCCGGACGCTGTGGTCCAGACTGGCGCCACCATCCCAGATCGGGTACCAGATGCGATCGGCCAGGGACGTGATCTCCTTGCCCGACATGGAGCGGCCATCGTGCAGCAACACCAGGTCGAAGTCGCTGAGCGGTCCTGCGTCACCGCGGGCCAGGCTGCCGACGCTGGCCAGGGCCACCCCGTCCATGCGGGCACCGTAGGTTGCCGCGATCCAGACCTCGTGGATCCAGCGCCGGCCCAGCTCCGCCATGGCCGCGCGACGTGCCTGGCCGGCACCCGGGGCGGTGAAGCCCCGGGTGCCCGCCAGATTCAGACGTTGCTGGTTAAGGTCCACTCTTTCGGTCTGTCCCACTCCTATCATGAGGCGCGTTCTCCTACAACGCGTCCAGGCCGCGTTCGCCGGTACGCACCCGGGCCACGTCCTCGACCGGAACGGTCCAGATCTTGCCGTCTCCGATCCGTCCGGTCTGGGCCGCCTTGAGGATGACCATCACGACTTCGCTGGCGTCCACGTCATCGACGACGACCTCCACCCGCACCTTTGGGACGAAGTCGATCTTGTACTCGGCACCTCGGTAGACCTCGCTGTGTCCGCGCTGTCGTCCGTAGCCGCTCGCCTCGCTGACCGTCATGCCGTTGATGCCGTAGGCCTCCAGCGCCTGTTTGACCTCATCGAGTTTGAAGGGCTTGATGATCGCGGTGACCAGTCTCATGATGACGCTCCCTGGTGGTTGGGCGTGGACGCTTCGGCGGTCGAATTCATAGTGGTCGAATCCGTGTTGTGCGAGCCGAACATCGCGACTCCCGCGTGGACCAGACCGCTACCGCCGATTGAACCGAGATCATAGGACGTCTCAGCGTGCTCCTGGAGGTCTATGCCCGATACCTCTGCGTCACGATCGACACGGAAGCCTAGCGTCTTGTGCAGGGCCAGGCCGATCAGACCGGTGCACACCAAGGAGTAGAGCAGCACCGCGCCTGCTCCCACCGCCTGACGCCACAGCTGGTCGAAGCCTCCGCCATAGAAGAGTCCGTCCACGGCCGCCGGGGTGGAGGCAGAGGCGAAGAGACCGATGGCGAGCGTGCCCACGATGCCGCCGACGAGGTGGACACCCACGACGTCGAGGCTGTCGTCGAACCCGAAGCGGAACTTCAGGCCGACGGCAAGGGCACACAGCACACCGGCGATGATACCGATGGCCACCGCGCCCAGGGGGGTGACCGACGAGCAAGCCGGGGTGATGGCCACCAGACCGGCCACGATGCCGGATGCGGCACCCAGCGACGTCGCGTGACCGTTACGGATCCGCTCCGTGGCCAGCCACCCGAGGCACGCCGCAGCGGTGGCTGCAAAGGTGTTGACCCAGGCCACTGCTGCGGTGTTGTTGGCACCCAGGGCCGAGCCGGCGTTGAACCCGAACCAGCCGAACCACAGGAGCGCGGCTCCGAGCATGACCATGGTCATGTTGTGCGGTCGCATCGGGTCCTTGGCGAAACCGACACGTTTGCCGAGGATCAGGGCCAAGGCCAAGCCGGCGGCGCCGGCGTTGATGTGGACTGCGGTGCCTCCGGCGAAGTCAATCGTCTTGAGCGAGTTGGCGATCCAGCCACCCTTGGCGGCTGCGTAGCCGTCGAAGGCGAAGACCCAGTTCGCGACGGGGAAGTAGACGATGGTCGCCCACACGACGGTGAAGACCAGCCAGGTCGAGTACTTCGCGCGGTCGGCGATCGCACCGCTGATCAGGGCCACCGTGATGATGGCGAACACTGCCTGGAAGGCCACGAACGCGAGCGCAGGGATGCCGCCGTGGGCCGGGATCCCCTTTGCGGCGGCGTGGTACCCAAAAATGGCCGCGTCGCCGCTGAGGAGGTTGCTCAGGCCGAAGTGCTGGAACGGGTTACCGATCAACCCATGCCAGGAGTTGCCGAACGCCTCGCTATAGCCCCAGAGAACCCAGGTGACACCGATCGTCGCCATCGCTCCGAAACTCATCATCATCATGTTCAGGACGCTTTTGGCCCTGACCATCCCGCCGTAGAAGAGGGCTAGGCCCGGTGTCATCAGAAGCACCAGAGCGGCACTTGCGAGAACCCAGGCGGTGTCGCCGGTGTCAATTGTCATGAGGGAGATTTTTACGGGCAACGGTTACCGATCGTGCTGCCGTTTGTTACATCCGTGTTAGAAATGGCCCTGCCGGGTAAGCATCACGTAACTTCCCGCTGCCGCGGACTGTGCTACAAGAAGGCACCAGGGCGCTTGGACGCACCTGCTCGTGCAGTACCGGCCGAAGGTGGCGCTTTCCCACCTGGTCAACTCCCTCAAGGGCGTCTCTTCGCGGCGGCTGCGGCAGGACTTCGTTGGCAGGATCAACAGGGCTGCGATGCACGGCAGGTTCTGGTCGCCGTCATACGTCACTGGATCGTGCGGTGGAGCACCACTCACCATCGTCAAGGACTACATCGCCAACCAGAAACGACCCGAGTAGGAAGGGGTTCCTCCCT
>DAITND010000104.1:0-9161 GCA_036834825.1 Dermatophilaceae bacterium | reverse complement strand
CTAAGTGGCCGACTCTGTCCTTGCCTGGATCACGAACAAAGGGCTCTTGCAGAGGCGGGCAGTCCGCCTCGACGCGCGATGTCAGATCATCCTTGACAGGCGACTTCTAGTCACTCGTCTACGGGTGGTGACCGACGATCACCTCGTCTTCAAGGCCCTCACCGACCCGACCCGGCGATTCCTGCTCGACCGGCTGTTCGAGGGCGACGGCGCCACGTTGTCCGAGTTCAAGTCCGACCAGAAGATGACACGCTTCGGGGTCATGAAGCACCTGCGGCTGCTGAAGGACGCAGGCCTCGTGGTCACCCGCAGGTCATCAGCAGGTCATCAGCAGGGAGAACTTGCACTTCCTCAACGCGGTGCCGATTCTGCTGATCCACGATCGGTGGATCGACAAGTACGCCGAACGCCACGTCGCGGCGCCGGCAGACCTCAAGACAGAGCTGGAGAAGCAGCCACGACCTCCGGAGTCGTCGGGGCAGTGACAAACCTGGCCGCCCTGGCGGTCGCGCAGACCTGCACCTGAGGTGGCGCTGCTTGGGAAGGCTGGTCGCTAAAGTGGTCCCACGATGAGCCTTGTCATTGCAGCCACCGCTTTCCTGCTGCTTCTCCCGATTGAGCTGCCCGACAAGACATTCATCGCGACTCTGGTGTTGGCCACGCGATACAGGCCACTGCCGGTCTGGATTGGGGTAAGCGCGGCCTTTCTGGTGCAGACCCTGGTTGCGGTGACGCTGGGCGGCCTGATCGGTCAGCTGCCACGGACGCCGGTCGAGATCTTCGCCGGGCTGATGTTCCTGGCCGGAGGTGTCGTCCTGCTGCGCGGGGCCGGCGAAGCCGACGCCCAGGAACCCGAGACCGAGCACGAGTTCGAGGCAAAGGCGCGGGCAGGTATCCACGGATGGCAGGTAGTCGGGACAAGCTTCCTGGTGCTCTTCGTGGCCGAGTGGGGCGACCTCTCGCAGCTGCTGACCGCGGGCCTGGTCGTGAAGTACCAGGATCCGGTATCGGTCGGAATCGGCGCCTTCCTGGCCCTGGCCACGGTCTCGGCACTGGGCGCGGTGCTGGGTCGGACCCTGCTCAGGTGGACGAGGCTGGCCACCATCCGGCGGATCGGCGGTGGCGTCTGCCTGCTTCTGGCAATGGCGTCCTTGGTGCAGGTCTGGACCTCGCAGTAAGGCGCTGAACCCTGACAGTAGCCTTGCGCTGATGACCCGACGTCGACTGCTGGCTGCCGCCACAGCAGCAGTGCTGCTCGCCGGTGTGGTGATCGGTTCGCTCATCGAGCCCGCGTCGCCAACCGCCGGGAAGGAGGCCAGCGAGTCCATCGTCATCATCGGCACCGGGGGGCTTTCGTGGAGTGACGTCTCGCCGCTGAGCACCCCGACGCTGTGGTCGTTGCTGCGCGACGGCGCCACCGCCAGCATGACGATCGGCTCGGTTCACGCCAGCACCTGCCCGGTGGACGGCTGGCTGACTCTGTCTTCCGGGGAGCAAGCCCCCGACGCGTTCGGCGGCGGATCCGACGGCGCCAAACCCCCGTGTCGGGCGCTGCCCGCACAGATGGCGCCCGGAAACGTGCCTGGCTGGAGTGAGTACCGGGCGACAGCAGGTGAGGGCAGGTTCGATGCCTCTCCCGGCCTGCTTGGCGAACAGGTCGCCAGTCACGGCGGATGCATCCAGGCCGTTGGCCCCGGCGCCGCACTGGGCGCGGCCCGAGCCGACGGCCTGGTGGTCCACTATCAGCCGTACGACGTCTCGACGCTGCCCGCAGCTCTGACCACCTGCCCGGTGACTCTGATCGACGTCGATGTGGTCCGCGATCCGGGCGACGTGAACCCCAAGGACGAGCTAGGCCCGGCGACCACACGTGCCCAACAGGTCGGCGCCGTCGACGCCCGGGTTGCCGCCGTACTGAAGGTCGCGCCCGCAGGCACGGATGTCGGGGTGGTCAGCCTCGCCGATGCGGGAGCCAGCCAACGATTGCGAATGACTGCCATCACGGGGCCGCACTTCGGAGCCGGAACCCTTGAGTCATCCTCGACCAGATCGCCCGGGCTGGTACAGCTCACGGATCTGGCACCGAGCATTCTCCAGCATCTGGGCATCCCACGGCCGCTGAGTCTGGCCGGCACCCCACTGCGGTTCGTGCCCGCAGCCGAGAGCTCAGATCAGTCGGCCTCTATACGTCTGCGGGCACTGCTGGACTACGACCAGTCCTCCGATGAGGTCCACGCCGCGGTCGAGCCCTTCTTCTACGGATGGGTCCTGCTGCAGCTGGCGCTGTACCTGACCTCGGTCCTGCTCTGGAGGCGCGGGTGGGGAACTGAGGCCCAACGCCACCAGCTCCTGGTGGACACCCGCCGGTGGGCCACCGTCGCCGCGACCGTCCCGGTGTCGACGTTCCTGGCCAACCTCCTGCCCTGGTGGCGCTTCCCTGTCCCCCTTGTCGGTGTCATCGCCTCCGTTGCGCTCTTCGGGTCAGCGATCTCGGTGCTGGCACTGACCGGACCGTGGCGCCGACAGAGGTTCGGGCCACTGGTCGTGGTGTGTGTCATGACGGTGGCGGTCCTTGGGTTGGATGTCATGACCGGGTCGCGACTGCAGCTCTCCTCACTGATGGGCCTACAACCGGTGATAGGGGGCAGGTTCTACGGGATGGGCCCTGTGACCTTCACGCTGTTCGCCACGGCGACACTGATGCTCTGCACCGCTGTGGGCAACCACCTCGTCACCCTCGGGCAGCCTGGCCACGCTGCGGCCGCGGTGGCCGCCATCGGGATGGGCGCCGTCATCGTGGACGGGTCGCCCTGGTGGGGCAGCGACCTTGACGGGCCCACGGCACTACTGCCGGCTGTGATCCTTCTGGTCATGGCAATTCTGAAGATCAAGCTGACCTGGCGCGTGTCGTTGGCTATCGGCGGTGGGGCCAGCGTGTTCGTCGCCCTCGTGGGCCTGCTGGACTGGCTCCGTCCGCCCGAGTCCCGTTCGCAGCTGGGCAGATTCGTGCAGACTGCCATCGACGGTGGCGCCTGGGACGTCATCGCCGGCAAGCTTGCACAGAACGCCACGCTCTTCTTCAGCAACCCCTTGTCGTTGCTCACCCCGGTCGTGCTCGTCCTGTCCGCCTACATCCTGGCCCGGCCGACCTGGTGGGCCGCGGCACCACTGCGCCGGCCGTTCGCTGACATCCCCCTCCTTCGGCCAGGGCTCATCGCCATCGTGGTCATGTCGGTCATCGGCTGGGTGCTAAACGACTCCGGGGCAGCGATCCCGGCCGTCGGGGCCACGCTGGCCTGTCCGCTGATGATCGCGATCACGCTCAGGGCGTTCCAGGACGAGATGGCGACGCGCCCCGTGACGACCCGCGCCTCGCGGCACCGGCGATAGCCAGCCACACCAGCCACGCTGCCAGCGGACCCACAATCTTACGGAAGCCCAAGGTCAGCGACTCCACGTCAGGGCTCATGGCGACAACGCGGCCTGGGACGTAGGCCGCGGCCATCACTGTCAGCCGTGCCAACAGGATCGCGTCCAGAGCCGTGCCGAGCATCAGCGGGAGAGTGGCCCAGGTGAGGGTGTCGTACCAGGGCAGGGCGTAGGGAGCTCCAAGCGCGTAGGCCGTGGCGAGCACGAACATCGCGGTCATGGCCGACTGCCTCCGCTGGGTCAGCGAGGTCTCGGTAGACGACTTCTGTGGCGTGGCTGGGCGAGAACCCACCAGATGCGATAGCAACCATGCCAGCACGATGACCGCGACGGCCGACGCCGCGGACACCACCGTGCGCGCCGCGTCCAACGGCATCACCGCTGACAACAGGTTGACGACCGGGCGCCAGGCTGTCGCCAAGGAGACCCCTTTGCTCGCCTTCTGCAGCTGATCGAAGACATGGGGCCCCGCCCAGAGGTGCAGCGATACGAAGACGGCCAGGGACGACACGGTGAGCGCGAGCACGTTGCGAACCAGGTCCTTGCGGACCAGGGAACGCCAGGACCACAGGATCGCCAACGCGACGATCCCGTACGTGACCTTGGTACTGACCGTCGCTCCGAGCACCAGCCCAGCCATCCAGGGCCGGCGTGCCGTGAGAAAAACCGCCGCCAGAGCCAGCGCCGTCGCGATGAGATCGACGTGCGCACCGAGCACCGCAATACCGAACACGACGGGGTTGGCCGTCCACAACAGATCCACCCGCCGGCGAGTAACCTCATCGACGGCCGCGCGGCGTAGCACCAACCGAACCATCAGCCAGGCCGCCACGATGAGCAACTGCCAGACCCAGACGGTCTGACGCAGATTATCGTGTCCGACAAGGGAGCTCAGCGTCTGCAACGCCGTCCCGAAGGGTCCGTAGATGCTGGGCGTCATCGTCCAGGGGGGCTCGACGGCACTGGTGACCGGGTCCAGCCCGCCCGCCCAGGTGCTCGGCGCAACGAGGTACGGATCGCCCCCTTGGGCCGCGATCCGCCCATAGGCCGCGTAGTTGGTGTGGTCGGCCGAGCCGATCGGCGCGGTCAGCAACGCGAGAACACCCAGCGCCACGGGCCACAGCCAGGGGTGGACCCTCGGCGGACACCGATCGCCCGCCACGCCGCGCCACAAGCCCAGGGCAACCGCGAAGGCCCCCAGCAGGTATGCCGTCCACAGGACCGCCGTGACCACGGCCGACGACAACGCGATGGGCAGATCCCCTGGAGCCCAACCACGTGGGCCCAGGCCGGGCTTCGCCGCCGAGGGACCAGCCGCCGCCACCAGCAGAAGCAGGGCGAACGAGAGGGCCAACGCGCCGGCTCGCAGCCATCCCAGTGACCGGTGGGAGCGAGGAACCCTAATGTCGGCCTCTGGTTCGGACGGGTGCCTGGTCACGGTGAACGATGCGGATGGCGCGGAGTCTGCGAAACGCGAGCGCAAGCCAGACGTCGCGATACTGCCTGCCGCGGTGTACCTGGCCTCTCCAGTTGGAGCCGGAGACCCGGTGCTGTAGGTCGCAGGGGACCTCGACCACCCGGTACCCGGCGCCGAGAACGTCAATCGTGAGCCCGACCTCGACGCCCCAACCGCGCGCCAGCGGTGAGGCGGCCTCAAATGCCTCGCGGGACAGACAACGCATGCCAGACAGCGGCTGGGCCGACGTCCAGCCGGCTAGCCGCTGGATACCGTTGCGCGCCAAGCGCACCACAAACCCATGACCACCACCGGCGGTCTCCTGTGGCGGCAGGACCGCGATCGTCATGTCTGCCTCTCCGGACGCGACCGGCCCGATCAGGACGGCCATGTTGGCGGCGCTATCCCCAAGGTCGGCGTCGATGAACAACAGCTCACGCCCACGACCGGAGTCAAGTGGCTCACGCAGGTCCAGATCGGCGGCAGCCCTCGCGCCGGTGGCCATGGCCGCCGCCTTGCCCCGGTTGCGCGGATGACTGATCACCACTGCGCCGGCCTCACCTGCCAACCGGGCAGTGGCGTCGGAACTGCCGTCATCCACCACGATCACCAGGTCGACACGATCGATCCGGCGTACCGCGGAGACCGTCGCCGCGATCCGGGCGGCTTCGTTCTTGGCCGCAATGATCGCCGCGACCGAGGTTAGCGGCGTCAAGGGATCCATGGCGTCCGGTCTCAGCGCAGGGTGACCTGGCGACTCAGCAGGCCCGAACGGGCCCGCCGTTCCTGCCCGCTCAGGGGACCGCTTTGCGCCAGTGCCTCATCGAGGCGAACGACCATCTGCGCCAAGGCGTCCTCGTAGTCGGCGCCGGCCAGGCTGGGGTCGAGGTCCCAGACCGGGACCAGGAGTCCGCACGCCCGGAAGGCCCCGAGCAGACGTGTGCCCTCGCCCATCGACGTGGCCGACGCCGCGTGCAGTCGGGCCAGCGCATCGGTCGCGGCATCTTCGTCGTGGGGCAGCACCCAACGTAGGTAGGAGCGTTCACCGACCCGGCACCAGTAGGCAGCCGGCGCCGACTCCAGCTTGGTCGTCGGGATCGCCGCGGCGTTCGCGCGCTCCAGTGCCTCCTTGCCCTCGTCATCGAGGTCGCCGGTGTCCGGCACCCAGAAGTCGAATCCATCGTGCACGGTGACTTCGAACGGGGCCGCCGGGTCCAGAACATCCTGCAGCCGCGGCGTCACCGCGGTGGCAAGCGGCGCGGACGGCAACGGCATACCGACTTCCGCGGCCGCGGTAGCCAGGAGCACCTGGGCCACATCACGACTGGCGTCACCGGTGGTCGAACCGGACTGCAGCGCCACCATCACCGCGCCGTCGGCGCGTCGCAAGCCAGACCAGCTGAGGGGCAGAACCGTTGCCACTGTTGCGCTCTGGGGGCGGTCGGCGGCAACTACGCCGGCGGCGAAAGTCACGGTTGCAGTGGCCGCCGGAACAACCTCACGGATCGCCACCCAGTCCGTCTCGCCGGTCAGGCCCTCAAAGGGTCTGGCCACAAACGGAGCGGCTGACATCGAAGTATCCCTGGTGCGGGTCCCGTGAACGTTGTCGCTGCCGTTCTTGCGGCGCCTGGATGCTTTGCCCATGGTCGCCAACCCTACTGCCCCGCTGGAATGACGAGAGCTGGACCGGTGAGTCGCGGCGGGGACGGGCTGGTCGAGGCCAGGAATCAATGCCGGATTGGTCAATGACTTCTACGGCGAGACGGGCCTCCGAGCGAGACCCAGACCGTGCGGCCTCCACGATCCTCATGGACACCCCATTCGTGGGCATATCCTCGCACGATCCGCAGTCCCCGGCCGGTGGCAGCCATCAAGGAGCGGGGCGCGGGGCGCGGGGTGGTGGGTCCTCCGCCATCGGTGACCTCGACCTCGACCACGCCGGCCCTGACCGTCCAGTTCACCCGGATCGTTCCGTCCGGCAGTGGTCTGGCATGGCGAACCGCGTTGCCAACCAGCTCGGAGATCACGATCTCGGCCTCACCAACGACGATCGCGTCCACGTCGAGATCACGCAACGAGGCGACCAACGCACGGCGTGCTTCCCGCCCGGAGCTCTGCTTCCACGGCACCCGCAGGGTCTGCGCTGACATAACCCATCCCCCTGCTCCAAAACGCTGTTCATGTCACCGGCGTTCGTGCTCCGGCCCCTGTGCTGAGGTTAGTCCCTGCCGAAGACATATGCACGGACGAAAGCGGGACGGTTCGAGATGATCCCGTCCACTTCCAGCTCGAGACACCGATCGATATCGGCTTCGTCGTCAACCGTCCAGACATAGACCTCGTGACCGTGATCGTGTTGTCGCTTCACCGTCTTGGGCCAGCGACGGATGATCGCCTTGTCCAGACCGACGATCCTCGACCCCTTGGGCAGGCTCCCATCACGGAACCGCAGGGGCATTGAGTCCCTGACGACGTAGACCAGCGGCACCTCCGGGCAGAGCTGTCGCATCCGAGCAATCGCCACTTGCGAAGTGGACATCACGCACACGTGAGGTCGCCCCTGCACGTAGGCGCCATCCAGCCCGAACTCGCTGAGCACCTTGGCCAGCTCCCGCTCGACCTGACCGGCATACCGCGTGGGGTGCTTGGTCTCGATCGCCAGCCCCACCTCGCGGCCGCAGCTCAACACAGCGTCTATCAGGTGACGCAACGTCAGGAGCATGTCCCGCTCGCGGTCCGCGTCCGGCATCTCGACGTCGGTGCTGTGAGCCTGCTTCCAGGAACCGAAGTCCAGACCCTGCAGGGTGGCCAGCTCAAGGGTGGAGACCGGGCCCCGACCGTTCGAGGTCCGATCAACCCTACGGTCATGAACACACACCAGGTGCGAGTCGGCAGTGAGTCGCACGTCACACTCGAGGGCATCGGCACCCTCGGCGATCGCACGAACGTAGGCCTTGAGCGTCTGCTCGGGCAGGGACTCGCTGGATCCCCGGTGGGCGATGATCCGAGGAGTCCGTTCAGTGGTGGGCATGACGGCATCCTGCACCAAACCATCCTGTCATCCACGGCTCTAATGTGTCGGACGAGCCTTGGTCAGAGCTGGGGATACCGTCATGAGAATGGTCCGGCCTCCAACAGCGGGCCTTCACGCTGCATGCCCCACAGGCGAGGCCTCACTCCCCTGCCTCACACTCGAGCCCCTGGGAACGTTGACTTCTTGTGACACTGCCACCCTTTCAGTATTTGGTGGACGCCCACTGGCGCGACGTCTCTCGGCTCGCCCAAGCCCTGGCGGGGCCGGTCGACGGGGACGACGTGGCCCAGCAGGCCTGGACCCAGGCGCTCGCGGCCTACCCGAGGCTGCGTTCGACCACAAACCTGCGGGGGTGGCTGCTGACCATCACGTCCCACTGTGCGATGGACGTTCATCGCTCCAGGGGCCGGCGAGCGGTACCGGCGCAGGACATTGTCGCCATCGGTGAAGTCTCAGGTCGGTCGCTGATCAAGGGTCCGGACAGGGATCGCCCGGACGAGATCCTGTGGTCCCATGTCGCAGATCTGCCAGAGCGCCAGCGCCATGCCGTTGTCCTGAAGTACGTGGCGGACCTCGACCATCCGAGCATCGCCAAAGCGCTGGGCACGACCCCGACCATGAGCCGGCGTCTGGTCAGTGACGCCCTAGCCACCTTGAGAAAGGTGATCTGACATGTCCGAACACACCCTGGCCGCGCGACTGTTGGCGTTTGCCCCGCCGGTGATGCCCCCCGAACTGCCCATCACGGACATCTCCTACGTCGTGGAAGACACCGCCGTTGGGCGTATGTTGTTGGCCCGCCAGGAGTCTGGCCCCCTGATTGCATCGGCATACGTCCCGGACGCCGATGCCGAGGACGTCTTGCTTGCCCGTCTGGCCCGACGGGTCTCGCCCCGCATCCTGCGTGCGCCAAAAGCCCTGGACGACGTGCGACACGAGCTGGATGCCTACCTGCGCGGTGAGCGCAGGGACTTCGATCTGCCGACCGCCCTGGTCCTGGCGACACCGTTCCAGCGCATCGTCCTCGGGCATCTGGCGCGGTCGGTCGCCTACGGCCGCCGGACGACATACGGCGCGCTGGCCAAGGAGATCGAACGGCCCAGCGCTTCTCGTGCGGTCGGAGCGGCCCTTGGCGCAAACCCGCTGTGTGTCATCCTGCCCTGCCACCGCGTGGTCGCCTCGTCGGGCGCTCTCACGGGGTATGCCGGTGGGCTGGCCGCCAAGGAGTACCTGCTCACGCTG
>DAITND010000103.1:7099-9187 GCA_036834825.1 Dermatophilaceae bacterium | reverse complement strand
TGGACGTCGGTACTGAGCACGAAGATGTGCTCGTGCATGTAGGTGCGCCCCAGGGCGCTGGTCTCGATGGGCCCTCGGACGGTCTGGACGGTGGTTCTCATCCGCGCAGCTCCTTCTTGAGGATCTTTCCGGTGGGTCCCTTGGGGAGCTCTTCGACCAACCGGAACTCGCGCGGGTACTTGTAGGCCGCGAGCCGTTCCCTGCAGAAGGCGGTGAGCTCCTCCTGTGTCGCATGCGCGCCGAGCTTGAGGCTGATCACCGCGACGACCTCCTCGCCGAGCCTCTCGTCGGGCTTCCCGATGACGGCGACCTCCGCGACGGCCGGGTGCTCGTAGAGCACCTCTTCCACCTCGCGCGGGTAGACGTTGTAGCCACCGCGGATGATCAGGTCCTTCTTGCGGTCCACGACGAAGAGGTAGCCATCGTCGTCGGCGTAGGCGAGGTCGCCGGTGTGGAACCAGCCGCCACCCATGGCCTCGGCGGTCGCCTCAGGGTTCTTGTAGTAGGCCTTCATCACGTTGTGGCCGCGGACGACGATCTCGCCGACGTTGTCCGCGCCTGGCGGCAGCGGTCTGTCGGCGGCGTCGACGATGCGTACCTCCACCCCCCACACCGGTTTGCCGATGGAGAGCACCTTGCGCTGGTCGGCGCTCAAGTTGAACGTGGTCGTGCTCGCGGTCTCCGAGAGGCCGTACCCCTCGAGGATCACCACGCCCGGGAACTTCTCCTCGAAGGCCCGGATGATCTCACCGGGGATCGCTGCGCCGCCGGAGATCCCCACCCGCAGCGAGGACAAGTCGCGACCTGTGGTGTCGGCGTGCAGCAGAGCGACGTACATGGTCGGCACCCCGCAGAAGATCGTGGCGCGGGCTCGCTCGATCGCATCCAGGACGGCGTCAACCTCGAACCGGGGCACCAGCACCATGGTCGTCCCGGAGCGCACGGTCGCGTTCAGGACGCTGGAGAGCCCGAACACGTGGAACAGCGGCAGCACGGCGATGCCGACGTCGCCCTCCTCGAAACCGAACAGCTCGCCGCCGACGGTGCAGTTCATGAACAGCTGGAAGTGTGTGAGCTCGGCGCCCTTGGGCTTCCCGGTCGTGCCGCTGGTGTAGAGCAGCACCGCGGTGTCGTCGGCGCTGGTGGGAACGATGTCCGGGACGTCGACCGGCGCACAGAGGTCCTCGAAGCGCTTCGTGCCCTCCGGTGGCTGTCCGGCGCCTCCGTCGACGACGTACGTCGACACGCCGGCGACCGTCTGGGCGCCGCGATGGGCCTCAGCGGCGAACGACTCGAAGGTGATCAGCACCTGCGCGTCGGAGTTCTCCAGTTGATATGCCACCTCGTGCGCTGTGAGCAAGGGGTTCAGCGGCACCATGACCAGGCCGGCACGCATGGCGCCGAAGTAGGCGAAGAGGAACTGCGGGATGTTCGGCAGCTGCACCGCGACCTTCGACCCGGGGTCCAGCCCGAGGCCCAGCAGGTTTCCGGCGACCAGCCCGGACATGTGTTCGACCTGGGCGTAGGTCAGGGTCCTGTCACCGATGATCACGCACGGCTTGTCCGGGTCGGCCAGCACCGACTCGTGCAGCATCGTCGCGAGGTTGAAGCTCAAGGGCGCTCCTCTGTGCTGCGGAAGGTGGGCGCGTCGGTTGGTCGAGCACCCGGGTCAGCGGAAGGCGGCCTCTCCGGTGACGGCCTGGCCGATGACCAGCTGGTGCGCCTCGGAGGTGCCCTCGTAGGTGAGCACCGACTCTAGGTTGTTGGCGTGCCGCATGATCGGGTACTCCAGCGTGATCCTAGCCGCGCCGAGCAGGGTCCGGCACTCACGGGCGATCGCAATCGCCTCGCACACGGTGTTCAGCTTGCCGAGACTGACCTGCTCCGGACGCAACTCACCGTTGTCCTTGAGCCGGCCCAGCTGCAGCGCGAGCAGCATGGGCCGGAATCGAAGCCGACTCGTACCAGTCCGCCAACTGCGGCTTGACCTTGTCCTGCACGTACCGACGAACCGTGTCCCGGATCGCCAGGTCCTCCTCACCGATCAACGCGTCGGTTGCGAACAGGCCAGCGGGGCCTGAGGTGTCA
>DAITND010000103.1:0-6999 GCA_036834825.1 Dermatophilaceae bacterium | reverse complement strand
ACGGCGGCCTCGCACGGCTCCCCGCGCCGGATCAGGTCGGCAGCGCGCCACACCAGGAGACGAACGGCATCTGCGTCGGATGATATGTCGGCGATCATGTCCTGGATCATCTGGAACGACGCGAGCGGCCGCCCGAACTGCCGCCTCCCTGGCGTAGTCAACGACCGAATCGAGACAGCCCTGGATGATCCCGAGCCGGTAGCCACCGAGACACGCCCCTTGTCCAGGGAGTACATGGCGATCTTGAAACCCTCACCTTCCGCGCCGAGCATCGCGCTCGCCGGAACCCGAGGCGTGCTCCAGAACGATCAGGCGGGTACGACGGGCAGGCCCACGAGCTCGCCGAGGCGTAGCCGGTGTGCTCCTGCGGTGCCGAAGGCGATCTGGTCGGCCTTGGCGCGCTTGAGGTACAGATGCGCCGGATGCTCCCAGGTCATCCCGATCCCTCCGTGCAGCTGGACACACTCCTCGGCGGCCTTCACCGCCACCTCCGAGCAGTAGGCCTGCGCCACGGAGGCGGCCAGCCGCCGGTCCGGGTCGTGGTCGGCAGCCGTCGCCGCGGCATAGCGCGCCGCAGCATGCGCCGACTCGACCATGACGTACAGGTCGGCCAGCCGGTGCTTGATCGCCTGGAACCCGCCCACCGGGCGGCCGAACTGCTTACGGTCAAGGAGATACGAAACGGTGTGGTCCAGGCACCACTGCGCGACGCCCAGCTGCTCCGAGGCCAGCAGCGCGGCCCCCAGCTCGAGCGCGTCGCGCACCGCGGCGTCGCCGGATTCCGCGACGGTTACCTGCGTCGAGCGCGCGCCGGTGAAATCGATGTCGGCGAGCTGCCGGGTCATGTCCAGGGAGACGACCGGCTCGACGCCGACCCCTGCCCCAGAAGCCGCGACCTTGTGCAGCTCGACGCCGGCGTCGGTGGAAACCGGCACCAGGAGCACATCAGCATCCAGCGCCCCAACCACGCTGGTGACCCGGCCCTGCAGCTTGCCGTCGTCGTCCGCACGGACAGTTGGCCGGAAGCTGGTCGCGCTGGCCGAGAAGGGAACCACAAGTGCGGCGGTGCACCCGCCGGCAGCCAGCTGGCCCAGCGTCTCGTCGTCATCGCCCTGCAATAGAGCGGTCGTTGCGACGACAGCGCTCGTGATGAACGGGACAGGCGCGACGAAGCGACCCAGCTCCTCCAGTACGACGGCGGCCTCACGCGCCGTGGCGCCGGCTCCGCCCCGATCCTGCGGCACCAGGAGCCCGGCCAGGCCGAGGTCCACCGACAGCGAGCGCCA
Source organism: Dermatophilaceae bacterium (assembly GCA_036834825.1). Lineage (GTDB taxonomy): Bacteria > Actinomycetota > Actinomycetes > Actinomycetales > Dermatophilaceae > UBA4719. Next base: position 5,713 of record DAITND010000103.1, on the reverse strand, counting down.
CAGCCCGAGCTGGAGGTCGCGGTCGCCGTCGTAGGCGGCGACGACCCGCTCGGGAGTGCATCGTGCGGTGAGCAGATCGTGAACGCTCTCGCGCAGGGAGTCCTCCACGTCGGTGTACAGCAGGTTGAGCTCATCTAGGTCACTGTTGGTTGACTCGCTTGTCATTTGGGCAGGTCCTTCCAGGCGATGTCCTTGTCGGTCCTGGGCTCGGCCGGCAGCCCCAGCACCCGTTCCGCGACGATGTTGCGCAGGATCTCCGACGTTCCGCCCTCGATCGAGTTGCCCTTCGCCCGCAGGTAGCGGTAGCCGGCGTCGCGGCCGGTGAACTCGACGATGTCGGGTCGGACCATGGTCCAGTCGCTGTAGCGCAGACCGTCCTCCCCGAGCAGCTCGACCTCGAGGCCGCTGAGCTGCTGCGCGAGCCGGGCGAAGGTCAGCTTCATCGTTGAGCCCTCCGGCCCGGGCTGGCCGAGCGCGAGCTTCTGCCGCAGCCGTTGTCCGGTGAGCCGGGCGACCTCCGCCTCCACCCACAGCATCATCAACCGGTCGTGCAGCTCGGCGGTGCGCAGCTCGGGACGGTCCCGCCAGGTCTTGGCGACAACGCCGATCATGCCGCCCTCGCGCGGAGCAGCAGCGCCGCCGATGGCGACCCGTTCATTCATCAAGGTGGCAGTGGCGACCTTCCAGCCCTGGCCCTCCTCGCCGAGGCGGTAGAAGTCGGGGATGCGTACGTCAGTGAGGAAGACCTCGTTGAACTCGGCCTCCCCGGTGAGCTGGCGCAGCGGTCGCACGTCGACTCCGGGGTCGGTCATGTCGCATACGAAATAGCTCAGGCCGGCGTGCTTCGAGACGTTCGGATCGGTCCGGACCAGCAGGATCGCGAAACGTGCCTTGTGGGCGGCCGATGTCCACACCTTCTGCCCGTTGACGACCCAGCTGTCACCGTCGCGCACCGCGCGGGTGCTGACCGCGGCGAGGTCGGAGCCGGCACCGGGCTCGCTGAACAGCTGACACCAGACCTCCTCGCCGGTCCACAGCGGCTTGAGGAAGCGCTGCTTCTGCTCGTCGGTGCCGAAGGCAAGGATGGTGGGTGCTGCCATGCCCAGTCCGATCCCGTTGCGGAGCGGGTTGTTGTCCGGTGCGCCGCCGGCCTCGAGCAGCTGGTCGACATACGGCTGGAAGGCGCGCGGCAGACCGAGACCGCCGAGGCCTTCGGGGAAGTTCGCCCAGGCCAGACCCGCGTCGAAGCGTGCCCGCAGGAAGTCGAGCCGATCCGTGGTCGCCGGGTCGGTGGCCGCAAGGAGCGCCTTGACGCGCGACCTCAGGTCGTCGCGCACCATGTTGTCGCGCACCATGTCGTCGTTGCTCAAGAGGTTCTCGCGCCTGCCCGCCGCTTGAGCTCGTTTCGGGCGAGCGCGTTCTTGTGCACCTCGTCCGGGCCATCGGCAAAACGTAGCGTGCGGACCCCGGCGAACGAGGAGGCCAGCGGGAAGTCCTGGCTGAGACCGCCTGCGCCGTGCACCTGGATCGCCTTGTCCAGGATCCACTCGACCGTCTTGGGGGTGGCGATCTTGATGGCCTGGATCTCGGTGTGCGCACCCTTGTTGCCCACGGTGTCCATCAGCCAGGCGGTCTTGAGCACCAGCAGCCGCAGCTGCTCGACCCGGACCCGCGACTCGGCGATCCAGTCCCGGACCACCCCCTGCTCCGCGATCGGCTTGCCGAACGCGACTCGGTCGCTGGCGCGGTCACACATCAGCTCGATCGCGCGTTCGGCGATCCCGATCGAGCGCATGCAGTGGTGGATGCGTCCCGGCCCGAGACGGGCCTGGGCGATCGCGAACCCGTCGCCCTCGTCGCCGATCAGGTTCGTGGCCGGCACCCGGACGTCGTTGAACTCCAGCTCGGCGTGGCCACCGTGGTCGTGGCCCTCGTAACCGAATACCTGCATGCCGCGCTTGACGACCACGCCGGGGGTGTCCCGGGGTACCAGGATCTGGCTCTGCTGGCGATGCCGGTCGGCGGTCGGGTCGGTCTTGCCCATCACGATGAAGATCTTCGCGTCCGGGTTCATCGCACCGCTGATCCACCACTTGCGGCCGTTGATGACGTAGTCGTCGCCGTCGCGCTCGATCCGGGTTGCGATATTGGTCGCGTCGGAGGAGGCCACGTCGGGCTCGGTCATTGCGAATGCGGACCGGATCTCACCGGCGAGCAACGGCTCGAGCCACTGCTGCTTCTGCTGATCGGTACCGAACATCGTCAGCACTTCCATGTTCCCGGTGTCCGGGGCGGCGCAGTTCAGCGCAGCAGGGGCCAGGTGGCCACACCGTCCGGTGATCTCGGCAAGCGGTGCGTACTGCAGGTTGGTGAGCCCAGCGCCGTGCTCGCCGGGCAGGAAGAGATTCCACAGGCCACGGGCCCGGGCTTCTGCCCTGAGCTCCTCGATCACCGGGACCCTGGTCCAGGCCCAAGGGTCCTCGAGGGCCTCCATCTGCTCTGCGAAGACCGGTTCAGCCGGGTAGATCCTCTCGTCCATGAAGGACTCCAGCTTCTTGCTGAGCTCCTGGGTCGCGGCGTCGTAGGCGAAGTCCATCAGTTGTGCTCCTTCATTGAGGTGAGTCCGGCTGCGATGAGTGGTTCGACGATGACGCCGACGGTGTCGAACCCGGCGCCCACGGTTTGTCCGTGGGCATAGCGGTAGTGGATGCCTTCGAGGATCACGGCCAGCTTGAAGTAAGCCAGCCCGAGATAGAAGCCGATCGCGGACAGGTCACGCCCGCTGCGGTCGGCATACCGGTTGAGCATCTCCAGGTCGGTGAGGAATCCCGGCGCCGTGGAGGCATCCGCGACGGCGTAACCGGTGTCGAGGTCCGCCATCCGCTGGTAGACCAGCAGCAGGGCCACGTCGGTGAACGGGTCGCCCAAGGTGGCCATCTCCCAGTCGATCACTGCGGCCACCTGGTCACTGTCGTCGACCAGCAGGTTGTCGAGGCGGAAGTCGCCGTGCACCACGGCCGGCGGGCCCTCGACGGGCGAGTTCGCCGCGAGCAGGTGGTGTAGCTCGTCGGCACCGGCCAGATCGCGGCTGTGCGAGGCGTCGAGCTGTTTCTTCCACCGCCGCACCTGACGCGCCAGGAACCCCTGCGGCCGGCCGAAGTCACTGAGCCCGACGTCCGCGGGGTCGACCCGGTGCAGGATGGCCAGGGTGTCCACCATTCGCGCGGAGATGGCGCCGGTGCGCTCGGGCCCGAGCGGTTCGAGCTGGGAGGCGAGGCGGTACGGCGTACCCTCCACCCGTTCCATCACATAGAAGGGAGCCCCGATGACGTCGGTGTCCTCGCACAGCGCGTAGGTCGCCGGCACCGGGACGTCCGTGGGGTGCAACGCGGTCATCACCCGGTGTTCACGCGACATGTCATGGGCGGTCGCGAGCACGTGACCGAGTGGAGGTCGCCGTACGATCCAGCTGGCCTGACCGTCCGTGACCTCGTAGGTCAGGTTCGACTTGCCGCCCGGGATCACCAGCGCACGAAGCGGACCGTTGATGCCACCGGGGCAGGCGTCCTCGAAGAAGGCACGGAACCGTGCGAGATCCAGCCCGGGAACGTCGGTGTCGCCCATCGTTCCCGGCGGTATGTCGCCGTCATGCTCACCCATCGCGGACATGTCAGGCCACCAGCACCGAGACGGTCTCGGCGACACAGGCGGGCTTGTCCCCGCCCTGCCTCTCGATGGTGATCCGGACCGTGGCCTGGGCACCCCGTGGATCTCTGGTGAGCCCGAGCAGCTCGGCACCTGCCCGGACCTTCGACCCGACCGGAACAGGGGCGGGGAAGCGGACCTTGTTGGACCCGTAGTTCACGCCCATCCGCAGGCCTTCAATGGTGTAGATCTGCCGGACCAGCTTGGGGACCAGGGACAGAGTCAGGTAGCCGTGCGCGATCGTGGTACCGAACGGACCGGTCGCCGCCCTCACGGGATCAGTGTGGATCCACTGGTGGTCATCGGTCGCCTCGGCGAAAAGGTTGATCTGTTCCTGGGTGATCGTGTGCCAGTCGCTGTAGCCGAGATGGGCGCCCACGGCCTGCTCGAACTCGTCGAGCCCGTTGAACGTCTTCATGTGATGTCTCCTCCGTGACGATGTGCTCCTGCTCGGTGGCCCGGGCTCAGGCGCGGGGGCCACCGGCGACGTAGATGACCTGACCGGACACGAACGACGCGTCCTCGCGGGCGAAGAACGACACCGTTGCGGCGATGTCCTCTGGCTGCCCCACGCGTGCCACCGGGATCTGCTTCGCCGCGGCAGCCTTGAAGTCCTCGAACGGCATGCCGACGCGCTTGGCGGTGTTGGCGGTCATCTCCGTCTCGATGAAGCCGGGTGCGATGGCGTTGACCGTGACCCCGAACTTGCCGAGCTCGATCGCCAGTGTCTTGGTGAATCCCTGCAGGCCGGCCTTCGCGGCGGCGTAGTTGGCCTGGCCGCGGTTGCCGAGCGCGGACACGCTGGAGAGGTTGACGATCCGGCCCCACATGGCTTCGGTCATGTACTTCTGGGTGGCCTTGCTCATCAGGAAAGAGCCGCGCAGGTGAACGTTCATGACGGCATCCCAGTCGTCGGCGGTCATCTTGAACAGCAGGTTGTCCCGGGTGATACCGGCGTTGTTCACCAATACGGTTGGGGCACCTAGCTCCTCGGCGACCCGACCCACGGCGGTCTCCACCGCCTGTTCGTCGCTCACGTCGACGCCGACGGCCAACGCCTTGCCCCCGGTTGCGTTGATCTCGTCGACGACCGCGTTGCATGCCGTTTCATCGAGGTCGAGGACAGCGACTGCGAAACCGTCGTTGCTCAACCGCTTGGCAATGGCTGCTCCGATGCCGCGGGCGGCTCCGGTGACGATGGCGGTGCGGGTCTGGTCGGTCACGTGTTCTCCTTGTGTTGGGCGCCGCGCGGGTGTTGTGAGGTGCGAGGGACGAGTGCCGTCACGAGCCGGGCCAGCTTGCTGCGAGTGGTGTCGGGGTCGGTGTGCAGGATGGTGTGCATGCCGAGCCGAGCCGCGCCGTCCGTGTTGGGCTCGGCGTCGTCGATGAAGACCACGCGATCGGGCCGTGCGTCGAGCAGGTCCAACGTGTGCGTGAAGATGTCGGGATTGGGTTTGCGCATGCCCACCTCACCGGAGATGACGACCAGGTCGAACAAGGCGTCGATGCGTTCGCGCGGATAGGTGTTGCCCCAGCTGTTGGAGAGCAGTGCCACCCGGATACCGGCGTCCTTGAGGTCCTGGACGAGGTCAAACATGACCGGGTTGGGCCGCATCTGCGCGAACAGCCCCTTGAGCAGATCTTCGGGCGCCACGGCGCCGCCGTTCTTGCCGATGAGCTCTTCGGCGAGCAGGGCGTCGAACTCGGCAGTGCTGAGCTCACCGATCTCCAGCCGGCGGATGGGTGTGTCGTCCGGCGCCGATCGGGACAGCCACGCCTTGATCGTCCTGGAGAACGAAGCGGGGTCGATGCCGTCCCGGTCGAGCCAGGCCGCGATCGAGTCGCGCACGGGGGTGGTGAGCACGCCACCGTAGTCGAACACGGCAACGCCCACGGAGGCCGTGTGGTCACGAGACATAGGCCACCCTGCCAACCGTGGTCCCGTCGGCGAGCCGCTGCAACCCGTCCGCGACCGCGTCGAGGGCGAGCCGCTCGCTCACCAGGGGCT
>DAITND010000102.1:0-9218 GCA_036834825.1 Dermatophilaceae bacterium | reverse complement strand
GCCGCTGATGCGGCGAGTGCGGCGTTCCAGAAAATCCTGGACGCCGAGAAATAGCAGGTACGGGTGGATGGCCAGGCAGGTCAGCCTCAATGCTGATGCCGGCCATCCACCTACCACCTCGTTCCACCGTCGCTCTCCCGTAACAGATGCGAGGCATGCATGACCGTCCTGGTCACCACCAAGGTCACAGCGTGGAAGGCCTACTCCACGTGGGCAAACCGCCACCGGAAGTGGCTCTTTGCTGCCCCCGCGATGATCTTCGTCGGGTTGTTGATTGCCGTCCCGCTGGCCTGGACCGTGTATCTGAGCCTCACCGACGCTCAGGGATCTGTCCGCGCCGAGTCGAAGTTCGTCGGTATCGCCAACTACCTGCAGGTCCTTGGCGATACCGAACGATTCTGGCCGGCGGTGCTACGCACGTTCATGTTCACGGGTGGTGCGGTCGCCGCGGAGATGGTGCTGGGTATGGGGGTTGCGCTCCTGCTGTGGCGTCCCTTCAAGGGGGAGAAGTGGGTCCGTGTTGCGATCCTGATGCCGCTGGTGGCGACCCCCGTTGCGGTGGGCATGATGTGGCGTCTCATCTTCGACCCCAACATTGGGTTCGCAAACCAGCTGCTGGGCTGGTTCGGCATCCCGGCGCAACCATGGCTGTCCGGCCAGACGACTGCGCTGCCCACGTTGATCTTCGTCGACGTCTGGCAGTGGACCCCGATGATCGTGCTGATCCTGCTCGCCGGCCTGACCTCCCTCTCCGAGGAGCCGGATGAAGCGGCCCGCATCGACGGCGCAAGCTCATGGCAACGATTCCGGTTCGTCACGCTTCCCCTGCTCAGGTCGACGGTCATCGTCGCCATCGTGCTGCGCGGGATCGACGCGCTCAAGACATTCGACATCCTGTATGCGACCAAGGGCAAGGGCGGCGGCTCATTTCACGAGGTGGAGACGCTCAACGTGTACGCCTTCGGGCTGAGCTTTGACTACAACGACTACGGGACCGCCTCGACCGTGCTCGTTCTGTTCTTCCTGCTCATCATCGCCATCATGTGGATGGTCACGTACCGTCGAAAGGCAGACCGGTCATGACCGACACCGTGCCAACCCACGCCGTGCCGGAAGGCACACTCCCGAAACCCAGGCTCCCGGAACCCGCCCTCGCCCGACCCACGCTCCGGCGACGCCGTCGCAAGCCGCGTGCCTACCCGATCTTTCGGGTGGTCGTGCTGACCCTGACGGTGCTGCTGTTCATCGCTCCCCTGGTGTGGATGCTGGTGGCCTCGTTCAAGACGAATGTCGACATCTACGACTCCCACAAGACCTTCTTCTTCACGCCCACGCTGGAGAACTACGCCAATGTGCTGGGCCGCAACAACTACTTCATCTTCATCTTCAACAGCTTCTGGGTGGCCTTGTGGTCAACCGTGTTCTCGTTGATCCTGGGAGTGCCTGCAGCGTATGCGATGAGCCGGTTCACCATGGGTCGATCGGCGATGGTGGTGCTCATGGCCCGCATCATTCCTGGCGTGAGCCTGCTGGTGCCCTGGTACTTCATCTTCGCGAACCTGCGCCTGGTCGGCGGGTTCGCGGTCCTGATCCTGTCTCACATGTTCGTGGCGTTGCCGCTGATCGTGTACCTCATGATGTCGTTCTTCGACTCCCTGCCAACAGAACTCGAGGACGCCGCGCAGGTCGACGGACTGACACCGATAGGAGCCTTCCTGAGGATCACCCTCCCACTCTCGGTGCCAGGCCTGGCGACCGCGGGCATCCTGTCGTTCATCTTCTCCTGGAACAACTTCATGTTCGCCTTGGTGCTCTCCGGAGCGAACACCAAGACGCTTCCCGTCGCGATCTTCAACTTCGTCTCCTACGCCAGCATCGACTGGGGGAGCCTCATGTCTGCAGCCGTCATCGTCACCGTTCCCATCATGGTGATCGCCCTCTTCACCCAGAAGTACGTCGTATCCGGTCTTACGGCCGGAGCGACGAAAGGCTGAGCCATGGAATCTCATCCGATCCCGCCCATCGTCATCATGGGCGTTCAGGGCTCCGGCAAGAGCACCATCGGGGACCTGCTCGCCAAACGCCTTGGCGTGCCGCTCATTGACGGGGACAGCCTGCATTCGGTGGCCAACAAGGAGTGGATGGCCTCTGGACACGCTCTTACCGACGGGCAACGTCTGCCGTGGCTGCACCAGGTGGGTGAGCGCCTTGCGCTTGGCGCGGGGTCCGGCATCGTGGTGGCGTGCTCAGCGCTCAAGCGCAGCTACCGCGACCTGCTTCGGGAGCACGCTCCCACCATGGTCACGGTCTTCGCCCGCGGAGACTTCGACCTGATCTCCGCGCGGATCACAGCGAGGCGGCATGAGTACATGCCACCCTCGTTGCTTCGCACCCAGTTCGAGGATCTCGAGGAGCTACAGGCCGACGAAGCCGGCGTGAGCGTCGACATTACGAGGACCCCGAAACAGATTGTCGACACAGTCATCGCCGTCATCCACCAAAAGGGAGCTGTCCATGCCGATTAGCAGGGTCGAGACCTTTCTGGTGCCGCCCCGGTGGTTGTTCGTCAGGATCGAGACCGAGGCAGGTGTCGTCGGCTGGGGCGAAGCGAGCCTCGAAGGGCATTCGAACGCCGTGCGTACAGTGGTCGACCAGTTCGCGGAGCACCTCATCGGCAGCGATCCCTCGCGCATTGAGGATCACTGGCAGGTGCTCACCAAGAGCGGTTTCTACCGCGGCGGTCCGGTCTTGGGCAGCGCCGTGTCCGGCATAGACCAGGCGTTGTGGGACATCAAGGGCAAGACGTTGGGCGTCCCGGTCCATGAGCTGCTCGGAGGTGCGGTCCGAGACCGGATCCGGATGTACGGATGGGTCGGCGGCGATGATCCAAGCGGGATTGCCGAGGCGGTCCAGGCGCAGCTCGACGTCGGACTGACCGCCGTGAAGATGAATGCGTCCGGAGCGATGGGACCGCTCGGTTCGGTTGGCCAGATCGACGCCGTCCTCGAGCGAGTCGCGGCGGCTCGCGAGGTGCTCGGGCCGAACCGGGATGTGGCTGTTGACTTCCACGGACGCTTCACACTGGCCGACGCGCGGCGGATCGCGCCCTTGCTGGAACCACTCCACCCATTCTTCATCGAGGAGCCGGTCGTCCCGGAGAACTCGCACCTGCTCGCCAGGCTCGCGCAGTCGACGTCTATCCCGATCGCGACTGGGGAAAGGCTCTTCAGCCGACAGGACTTCCTGCCTCTCTTCCACGTCGGCATCGCCGTGGCCCAGCCCGACGTCTCGCACGCCGGGGGCATATCGGAGGTACGCCGGATCGCAGCGATGGCCGAGGTCTATGACGTGCAGCTGGCGCCACACTGTCCGCTTGGCCCTCTCGCGCTGGCCGCCTGTCTGCAGGTGGGCTTCTCGACCCCGAACTTCCTGATCCAGGAGCAGAGCATCGGCATCCACTACAACCAGGGCGCCGAAGTGCTGGACTATGTGCTCGACAAGGCGCCACTGCAGTTCGTGGATGGCAACATCGAGCGGCTCACCGGACCCGGCCTGGGCATCGAGGTGGATGAGGTGGCAGTGCGCGCGGCAGATGCACGCGGTCACTCCTGGCGAACCCCGGTGTGGCGCCATCCAGACGGGTCCCTGGCGGAGTGGTGAACGGCGAAGTGGCGGGCGGCGAACTGGTGACCCCGTTGTACGGGGAGTTTCTCGAAGAGCTCGCACGGGAGCGCCTGCTCGCGATCATCCGCAGCACTGATCCTGCGGCGGCAATTCGGGCCGCCCTCGTCCTTACCGAGTCCGGCATCCGGTTCCTTGAGGTGTCGCTCGTCACGACCGATGCGCTACATGTCATCGCCGAGGTGGCTCGCCGGGCCCCTGAAGGTTGTCTGATCGGGGCAGGCACCGTGCTCACCCGCAATGACGTTTCCCGTGCCCTTGAGGCCGGCGCCCGGTTCATGGTGACCCCAGCGGTCTCGGAGAGCGTGGCCGAGTCCGTGACCCGCGGCATCCCTGTGCTGGCCGGCGCATTCACCCCGACCGAGGTCGTGACGGCAAGGAGCCTGGGGGCGACCGCTGTGAAGCTGTTCCCTTCAGCGATCGGCGGTCCCGGCTACCTGCGTGCCCTCCGCGACCCACTGCCCGACGTGCCCTTCGTCCCGGTGGGTGGAATCGATGCCGGACTCGCCGCCGAGTACTTCTCGGCCGGCGCCGTGGCCGTGGGAGTCGGCAGTCCTCTGGTGGGAGACGCCGCGCGCGGCGGCGGCGACCTGGACACACTCCGCATACGCGCCGCTGAGTTCCTCGCGGTGGCCGAGGCCTCGCGGTCGCCCCGATGACCCAGCTCGACGTCGTCACTCTGGGCGAGACCATGGTCAGCTTCCGAACGGGCACGCCGCTGCGCCTCGGTGGAACCATGACCATGACCATGGCCGGCGCCGAGTCGAACGTGGCGATCGGGCTCGCGCGTCTGGGCCATATGGTGCGCTGGGGCGGACGAGTTGGCGACGACGAGGTCGGCACCTTCATCCTGCGCACCATGCGGGCCGAGTCGGTGGCCGTCGATACCGTCGTGGTCGACCCACAACGATCCACCGGCCTCATGCTGGCTGAACGTCGCGTCGCAGACGTCTCCCGGGTGAGCTATTACCGCGCAGGCTCGGCCGGGTCGGCCCTGTCGCCAGCCGATGCCGCCGCATGCCTTGCCGATGCCCCGCGTATTCTGCACCTCACGGGCATCACGCCTGCGCTGTCGAGATCCGCGGCTCAGGCCGTCGTCACGGCCCTCGAGCTGGCCCGTCTCGCCGGCGCGCTCGTCAGCGTCGACGTCAACTACCGATCGAGTCTGTGGACGCCGCAGCAAGCGCGCTCCGTGCTCTCCGAGCTCGTCCGCGGCGCACATGTTGTGATTGCCTCTGAAGACGAGCTGGGGCTTGTCGTGACCGATCCCGAGGACGAGCGGGCAGCCGCAGAAGAGCTCGCGGCATCCGGTGTCAGCCAGCTTGTCATCAAGCGGGGTGCCCGAGGTGCGACCGTTTGGCACGGGGGACTGGCCCAGCACGCCGCAGCCGTCCCCGTCACCGTGCGTGACACCATCGGCGCCGGCGATGCCTTTACCGCTGGCTACCTCTCCGGCGTGCTCGACGGTCTTGACCCGGCGCTGGCTCTCCACCGCGGCACCGTTGTCGGCGCATTCGCCGTCGCCTGCGTTGGCGACTGGGAAGGGCTGCCAACCCGCGAGGAGCTGTCCCTGCTCGACGCCGAGGCAGGATCCACTGTGCGCTGATCCAGCGGTGTGCTCAATTCCCTGGATTCAAGCAAGCGGGAGCAGCAGGAGCAATCGGCGAGCAGTAAGCGCCGACACGGTTATGGTCGACGCCGTCAGCACTGTCATGACCGCACAGCGATCACAGCACACGCAGCATCCGGGTGTTGCCCAACGTGTTGGGCTTGACCCGCTCAAGGTCGAGGAACTCGGCAACACCTTCGTCATACGAACGCAGGAGCTCAGCGTAGACGTCGGGCTCAGCGGCCTGGCCCACGATCGGCGAGAAACCGTGGTGCCTGAAGAAGTCCACCTCGAAGGTGAGGCAGAAGATGCGGCGCAGGCCAAGTACCCGGGCGTCTTCGAGCAGGGTCTCAAGGAGCCGGCCACCCAGGCCACGCTTGGCGAAGTCCGGGTGCACTGCCAGCGTTCGGACCTCTCCGAGCTCATCCCACATCACGTGAAGGGCACCACAGCCGATGATTCGACCGGGCACGTCAGGATCCTGGGCCACCCGAAACTGTTGCAGTGCCTCGTAGTACGCCACAGGGTCCTTGGGCGTGAGCGTGTTGCCGGCAAGCGGGCGGACGAGTTCACGGATGGAACTCACGTCACCGCCTCGGGCCCAGCGAACCTGGATCATGGGACGAGAGCCAACACACGAACAGTCACGACAGGTTACCGTCCCTCATGTCGGCGAACAGCCGCCGCGCATTGGCGTCGAGCAGGACGATCGACTGACGGTCCGCGGTCCATCCGAAGCCGCCGGTCGCGACCCGGTTGTGAACCCTGTTCGCTGCGGTGACGTAGACCCCAGCCGCGAACGTCAGCACCTGCTCGGCGCTCATGTTGGTCTTGATCTTGGGCGCTCCCATCTGCAGGATGGCGGGCAACCCTGCTGGGCCGATCTGTTTGGCGAAGCCGGCCGCAGCGATGATGAGCAAGCCCTGATTGGCCGAACGACCGAAGTCGCCACCAGGGACCTCGTAGCGTGCCCGGCCGTATGCCAGGGCCTGGCCGCCGGTGAGCTTGTTTGCGCCAGCCTTGACGTTCGCGCCGGACATCGTGTCTTTGACCGCAACAGGAGCCTTCAGCGGCAGACCGCCGATGCCGTCGATGAGTCGCTGGAACCCGTCGAAGCCGGTGAGGATGTAGCCCTCGAGCGGAACGCCGGTCGCCGAGACCACGGTGCGTTGCAGCGCCAGGGGGCCGCCGAAGGTCAACGCGGAGTTGATCTTGCCCTGGCCTCCGGTGGCTAGCGGCACGTACGAGTCCCGCGCGATCCCCAGAACCCCGCCGCGGCCATGACCGTCGAAGCCCACGATGTGCAGGCTGTCGCCGCGGGAATGGTCGACCGGCTCACCCGGACGCGCATCCGAGCCAACCAGCAGGACCCGGCGCGGGACGCGGCCGAGCGACGGCGCCGACACTCCCAGCGAGGGCCACCAGCCGCCGACAACCCGCCACCTGGGCGCCTTCACGGCCAGAGTCACGTCCTTGCCGAGGCTCACCACGGCAATCGGTACGCCCTTCCACGACGCAACAGAGCCCTTGACGATGACCGGACCTGCGGCATTGACGGGTTTACGCTTAAGCAGCGCCTTGGCAGCAGAGGGCGACGACGGCACGGTGCCGCCGAAGTACAACGGCCTGATGACCGCCGCGAGCTCTGCCGGCATTCCTGCGGCTGTGAACGGCGCCGGCTTGGCGGCCGCGGTTATTGCCGGCACGGCGGGTTTCGTGACCGCCTTGGGCGGCGAGGAACATCCACTCAACGACAGAGCGCCGACAAGGAGCGTCGACAGCCCGACGGAGAGAACCGGGCGCGACAAAGACAGCGGGACAAGAGGCATGTCTCCACCGTACGTCGTACCCACCGCCCGACCACACGTCTTGCCCACTCTGCCCCAGGCAGGTGCCTCAGTCGTCGCAGACGATCGACCTCGCCGTCACTTCTCGTCAGGGGCAACCGGAGTCGTGACCGTGTCCTGGATGTCGCCGACCTTGATGTGACTGTCCTGGATGTCGCTTGGCGCTACATCCAGCTCGGAGTGCGCAGCGCCCTCGAACGTGAACGCCTCGTCTTTCTCCGCACCGTCAGTGCCGACCACGACGATCTCGCCGGCCTTGAGCTCACCGTAGAGAATCTTCTCCGAAAGGACGTCCTCGATCTCGCGCTGGATCGTGCGACGCAAGGGACGCGCGCCGAGCACCCGGTCGTAGCCGCGCTTGGCGAGCAGCGCCTTGGCCGCGGGCGTGAGCTCGATGCCCATGTCCTTGTCCTTGAGCCGAACGTCGAGCTTGGCGATCATCAGGTCGACGATCTGGACTATCTCAGGCTCGGTCAGCTGCGGGAAGACGATGATGTCGTCCACCCGGTTGAGGAACTCAGGCCGGAAGTGCTGCTTGAGCTCGTCGGTGACCTTGTTCTTCATCCGCTCGTAGCCGGTCCTGGTGTCGCCACCGGCCGCGAACCCGAGCGACTGACCCTTGGAGATGTCCCGGGTGCCAAGGTTCGTGGTCATGATGATCACGGTGTTCTTGAAGTCGACGCTGCGGCCGTGAGCGTCAGTCAGGCGGCCGTCCTCCAGAATCTGCAACAACGAGTTGAAGATGTCCGCATGGGCCTTCTCAACCTCGTCGAAGAGCACGACGGAGAACGGCTTGCGGCGGACCTTCTCGGTCAGCTGGCCGCCCTCCTCGTAGCCAACGTAGCCAGGGGGCGAACCGAACAACCTGGAGACCGTGTGCTTTTCGCTGTACTCGCTCATGTCGAGCTGGATCAGCGAGTCCTCGTCGCCGAACAGGAACTCCGCCAGCGTCTTGGCCAGCTCGGTCTTACCGACACCGGTAGGACCGGCGAAGATGAACGACCCGCCCGGACGACGCGGATCCTTCAGGCCGGCGCGGGTGCGCCTGATCGCCTGGGCGATCGCCTTGATCGCCTCGTCCATGCCGACAACTCGCTTGTGAAGCTCGTCCTCCATGTTGAGCAGACGCGAGGACTCCTCCTCGGTCAGCTTGAACACGGGGATTCCGGTCGAAGCGGCCAGGACCTCAGCGATGAGCTCCTCGTCGACCTCTGCCACGACATCCATGTCCCCGGACTTCCACTGCTTCTCGCGCTCGGCTTTCTGATTCAGCAGAGTCTTCTCGTCGTCGCGCAGGGATGCGGCCTTCTCGAAGTCCTGAGCGTCGATCGCGGACTCCTTCTCACGGCGGACGTGCGCGATGCGCTCGTCGAACTCGCGCAGGTCCGGCGGCGCCGTCATCCGGCGGATCCGCAGGCGCGCGCCTGCCTCGTCGATGAGGTCGATCGCCTTGTCGGGCAGGAACCTGTCGTTTATGTACCGGTCGGCCAGGTTGGCTGCCGAGACCAGCGCGGCATCGGTGATCGACACACGGTGGTGGGCCTCGTACCGGTCACGCAGACCCTTAAGGATCTCGATGGTGTGCGACAGTGTCGGCTCGGCAACCTGGATCGGCTGGAAGCGCCGCTCGAGTGCGGGATCCTTCTCGATGTGCTTGCGGAACTCGTCCAGGGTGGTCGCCCCGATTGTCTGGAGCTCGCCACGAGCCAGCATCGGCTTGAGGATGGAGGCCGCGTCAATCGCCCCCTCTGCCGCGCCTGCACCGACGAGGGTGTGAATCTCGTCGATGAACAAGATGATGTCCCCACGGGTCCTGATCTCCTTGAGTACCTTCTTCAGGCGCTCTTCGAAGTCGCCGCGGTAGCGCGAACCGGCCACAAGGGCGCCGAGGTCGAGCGTGTAGATCTGCTTGTCCTTGAGCGTCTCGGGCACTTCGCCCCTGACGATGTCCTGGGCAAGGCCCTCAACGACAGCGGTCTTGCCGACACCTGGCTCACCTATCAGGATCGGGTTGTTCTTGGTTCTTCGGGACAGCACCTGCATGACCCGTTCGATCTCCTTGCCCCGGCCGATGACCGGGT
>DAITND010000101.1:0-9235 GCA_036834825.1 Dermatophilaceae bacterium | reverse complement strand
GCCGTGATCCTGGCGCTGTTCCGCGACCGTGGCCACATCGACCTGAGCGAGCCCGGTTCATGAGAGATTCAGTTTCACTGGCGGCCCGGCTGGTCGTCCTGGTTCCCTTCCTAGCAGCGATCCTGGGTCTGTTGGTGGCCAGGCGCCGTCGGCTCAGTGCGTTCGTCGCCTCCGGCAGTGCCGTGGCGAGCCTGCTCGCCGGCCTCTACGTTCTGTATGCCATCCACCACGGCCCGTTCACCCAAGAGGTCTCCACCGTTGGGGCCCTTCCCCTGGGCCAGCTGCGGATGCCGTTGAACCTCTTCGTGGACGACCTCAGCGCGATCGTCGTGGTCGCCGTGGCGATCGTGGGACTGGCGGTTCAGCTCTTCTCGAACTGGTACCTGCATGAGGACGACCGCTTCGGGGTGTTCGTCGCCTCGGTCTCCCTGTTCTTGGCGGCCATGCTCCTGGTGGTCCTGTCTGGTGACCTCGTGCTCACCCTCATCGGCTGGGAGGTCATGGGTTGGTGTTCATACCTGCTCATCGGCCACAACAGCCGCCTTGAGCCCGCGCGAAGAGCTGCCACCAAGGCGTTCCTGGTCACCCGCCTCGCCGACCTGGCATTCGTCATCGGCCTGATCATCTTGGCGTCCGGGGTCCAGACCACGTCCATCCCGGTCGTGATCGCTATCTGGCCTCATCTGTCGGGTTCGACCCTGACGGCCGCGCTCCTGTGTCTGCTCGTCGGCGTCGCCGGCAAGTCGGCACAGTTCCCCTTCCACGACTGGCTTCCGGATGCGATGGAAGGCCCGACCCCCGCCTCGGCGCTCATCCACGCGGCGACCATGGTGGCCGCCGGCACATTCGTCCTGGCGCGTCTTTTCGACATCTTCGTCCTGTCTGACCCGGCTCGCCTCGTGCTCGCGGTGAGCACCGCCGTGACCATGGTCGGTGCCGCGATCATTGCCTTTGGCCAGTCGGACCTTAAACGGATGCTGGCCTACTCCACCCTCAGCCAGATCGCGATCATGTTGTCTGCCCTGGCCGTGGCACCGAAGTCCGTCGGAGCTGGCCCGGCCGTGTTCCACCTGTTGTCGCACGCGATGTTCAAGGCGTTGTTGTTCCTCGCGATCGGGTGGCTCAGCGTCCTCGTGGCCGGCACAGCGGCGGTCAAGTTGTCGGGTGGAGTGCGCCATCACCCGCAGCTGAAATGGCCCATCGGCATCGGACTCCTATCGCTTGCCGGAGTCCCGCCGCTTGTCGGGTTCGTCTCCAAGGAGTATGTCCTGGGCGCGGCCTTCGACAATGTCAACGAGCTGGGGCGGGCCGCGGGGTGGATCGTCCTGGTCTCATTTGGGCTGACAGTGGTGCTCACTGCTGCCTACTGCACCCGAGCCTGGTTTGTCCTCACCCACCTGAATCCCCAGGAAGAGGCCTTCCGCCAGGCCACGATCGAGGCTTCGCGGAAGATCGTGGACGTCACCCTCGTCGAGCTCTTCACGGAGGCGGCACCTCACGCCACAACTGTATACACGCCGCCACCGCCCGTCGTCGAAGTCGAGTCCGATCACGGTCATGCCGAGATATTCGCCGGTGCCCGTTTGTCGATCGGCGTCCTTGCTTTCCTGAGCGTGGTTGGCGGGCTGATCATCTTCACCCCACTTGTTGCGGTCGAACCCCACATCGTCTGGTACCTGGCAACAACCTCGTTGCTCCTGATCCTGGCGGCGTGGCTCGTGGTGCGGCGGATGGCCTCGATGAATATCAGCGGTGATGCGGCCGACCTTCTGGGCACCCGCCGAATGGCTTTGTTTGACAAGGGTTTTGGAGCGGACGGTATCTATGTCGCAGTTATGTCCCCGGTCGTCAAGCTGGCCCGGATCGTGGTGACAGCAGACCGCGAGATCATCGACGCCTCCGTCCGCGGCACCGTCGTGGCGACTCGCTGGGTCGGGGTCGCCGGCGAGCGGGTGCACACCCGCAAGCCGTCCTCCTACCTCGTGTGGTTGTTGCTCGGACTGCTGGCGGTCGGCGTATCGGGCGTGACGTTGTGGTGATCCTGCTGATCGGTGCACTGGTGATCCCGGCTGTCACGGGCACCGCCCTGCTTCTGTCCGGGCGTGGCTTCCGGCCCCAGGTCGAGGGCAACGCCAATACGATCAGCCTCGTCGCCAGCGTGCTCACGGCTGCCCTGGTCATCGCGACGGTGATCGTCCGCCCTGTACTGAACTACTCGTGGCTGCCCTCCCTGGGGGTCAGGCTGCACTTCGCAGTGGACGGCATCAGCGCACCCCTGTTGATCCTCACCGCGGCGCTCAGCGTTGCGGTCGTGGTCAACGCCCGGTCTCGGCCTTCGCACGGCGGCTCGCCCGCGTCGTTCTACGGATGTTTGCAGCTGGTCGAGCTCGGTGCGCTGGCAACGTTCTTCGCGCGTGATGCTGTCATCTTCTACGTCGCCTTTGAAGTTGTGCTGGTGCCCATGTGGGTCCTGATCGCCCGCTACGGCGACTCCCACGATCTCGCGGCACGGCGCGACGCATCAGGTCGCTTCGTGCTTTACACGGTGCTCGGCTCCACGCTCATGCTGATCGGCATCCTCGCCCTGGTGCAGGCTTCGGGCACGGCCGACCTGGACGCCCTCGCGGCCGCCCACGGCGCGGGACTCGCAAGGCACACGCAGATCATCATCGCGGCGCTGCTCCTGGTCGGGATGGGGATCAAGGTGCCGGTGTGGCCGCTGCACACCTGGCTGCCGCCTGCACATACCATCGCGCCAACTGCCGGTTCGGTGATGCTGGCAGCCCTTCTGCTGAAGATGGGCACCTACGGGATCGTGCGGTTGGCGATCGCGCCGCTGCCCCTGGGATTCGCTGCTCTGGCACCGGCGTTCGGCGTCCTCGGCGTCATCGGCATCATCTGGGGAGGCCTGGCCTGTCTGGTCGAGAACGACCTCAAGCGGCTCATTGCCTACTCCTCCGTTGCACACATGGGCTTCGTGGTTCTGGGGCTCTCGAGCGGGACGACGGTGGGGCTGCAGGCAGCGTTGTTCGCCAACATCGCCCACGGTGTGGTGTCCGCCCTGCTCTTCTTCCTCGTCGGCGGTCTCAAGGAACGCTGGGGATCAGCGGACCTGGCCACCGCGCGCGCTGCACTGCGTGAGGTCTCGCCGCGCCTCGGCATCGCCCTTGTCGTCGGATTCGCAGCCTCGCTCGGCCTTCCTGGTCTTGTCGGTTTCTGGGGCGAGTTCCTGGCCATGTACTCCGCGTGGAACCCCGCGCCCGACCGTCCCCAAGGCCTCATGCGTCTCCTGGTCATCGTGGCAGTGAGCGGCGCCGGACTGGCCGCGCTGTACTCCCTGCGGGTGCTGCGGCTGATCTGGTTCGGCGACCGTACGACACCATCACATGAGGACGCCCGCGGCGGCGAATGGTCTGTACTGGCAGTCCTGATCGCCGCCGTCCTTGTCCTTGGCGTCGCCCCGGGACTGTTGTTGAACTCGACCTTCAAGGACGCTGCCTCCATCACCATAGGGGTGTCCCGATGAGCCAGGCCGTCGTCAGCGTGAACGCCGGGATTCTGCTGCCGGTGCTCGCACCAGCAGTCGGAGCGGCCGTCGTCCTGGTCACCGATGTTGCGGTCCAGCACCTGCGCCGCGTGCACTACGTGATCGCGCTGGTCAGTCTCGTTGTCGGTGCCCTTGCCACTTTCGCGGGTCTGGGGATGGTCGGCGGATCCGCTCGCCGGACGCTCTGCCTGCCCGGCAGTGGCCTGTGCATGTACGCCGCCGACTCCGTCGCGTCGACCCTTCAGCTGGCTGCGTTGTTGGCAGCCGCCCTCACCCTGCTGCTGAGCTGGCCGGACGACAAGAAGCAGTCGCCCGGTGGCACCGCAGTCATCGTCAGCCTCGTCCTGGCTGCGACGGCGGGGGCCACGGCTGTTGCTGGGGCCCGCGACGTCGGCTCGTGGCTGGTTGCCCTCGAGCTTGCCACTCTCCCGACGGTGGCGCTGGTGGCGCTGCGCGGCGCGCGCTCTGCGATCTCCGGGGCGATCGCCCTGCTCACCACCGCGTTGGTCTCCTTCGGTCTGCTGGCGCTGTCGGCTGCTCTCTGGTTCACGGCCACCGGCAGCGGTTTCCTTACTCCCGCAGCCGGGCTGGTGGCGATCAACGATCCGGCGAGACGCCCGATCCTGGTCCTTGCCGTCGTTGTTGTCATTGCCGGGATCGGCTTCAAGCTCTCGCTCGTGCCGTTTCATGCGTGGACTCCTGAGGCCTACGACGGCGCCCCCCTGCCGATCGCCGCCTTCCTGGCTGGCGTCTCCAAGATCGCTGCCCTGGCCGCTCTGCTTGTCGTCATCCGCGCCATCGCTCCGCTGGGTGCTCCGCCGCTGGCCGCCATCGCGATCGTGTCGGCCATCAGCATGACCCTTGGCAACATCATGGCGTTGCGACAGAACGGCGTCGTCCGGTTCCTTGCGTGGTCGACCGTGGCACAGGCCGGTTGGGTGGTCCTGCCGCTGGCGGCTGTCTCCTCGGGTGCTGTACACGCCTCCGGGGCTTACCTCCTGGCGTACGCCCTGGCCACACTGCTGATCTTCGCGGTAGTCGCTGCCATGGTCCAGATCAGGGGAGCGGCTCGCGCACGCGACCTCAACGAATACCGCGGTCTCCTGGGTGACCACCCTGTTCTGGCAAGCGCCCTCGGGCTGGGCCTGTTGTCGCTGGCCGGGCTCCCGCCGGGCTTCCTGGGTCTGGTGGCGAAGGTTGCCGCCCTGCGCCCGGTTGTCACCAGCGAGCTCTGGTGGCTGGCCGTCATCGCGGCTGTCAACGCGGTCCTGGGCGTGGCCGTCTACCTGCGGTGGCTGCTCATCGTCATCTCCACGCCTGACGCCTCAGTGCAGGCCCCGGCGCCAAAGGTTCCGGATGGGACTTCACCGGTGGCTGTACAGGCGGTTCGGGCACATCCGGCGACGCTTGTCGCCGTCGGTTTTACCGTGGTGGCACTGGTGGTGACCAGCTTGAACCCGCAGATGCTGGTGGGCCTGCTCGGTCAGTAGTCCGGAACATCATCCTTGGTAGCCACGTTAGGAAGAACATGCACAACCACTACAACGGACTTAAGACCACGCTCCTCTTCAGTGGCATCTTCGCAGTCCTGCTCGTGCTGGGTTCGGTGTTCAAGGGGGGCCAGTACATCTGGGCCTTCGCCCTGTTCGGGGTGGTCATGACGGCTTACGGGTACTGGAACAGCGACAAGATCGCGATCAAGGCGATGCACGCACGGCCGGTCAGCGAGGCTGAAGCCCCGGCCATGTATCGGATCGTGCGTGAGCTCTCGAGCGCGGCGACCAAGCCGATGCCGCAGTTGTTCATCTCGCCGACCGAAGCGCCCAACGCCTTTGCCACCGGACGCAACCCGTCCCACGCTGCGGTCTGCTGCACCCAGGGGATCCTGGAGCTTCTCGACGAGCGCGAGCTACGCGGGGTCCTCGGCCATGAGCTGATGCACGTCTACAACCGCGATATCTTGACGTCTTCGGTGGCCGCCGCCGTTGCCGGCGTCATCACCAGCGTCGCCCAGATGTTCATGTTCATGAGCTTCTTCGGCGGCAGTGGCGGCGAAGACGACAACCGTTCCAACCCGGTGGCCCTGATGGCCATGGCCCTGCTCGCGCCGGTTGCCGCCACGACGATCCAGCTGGCGATCAGTCGGACGCGTGAGTACGACGCGGACGAGGACGGCGCTAAGCTGACGGGTGACCCGTTGGCTCTGGCGTCGGCGCTCAGCAAACTCGAGCGCGGGACGGCCGCCGCACCTCTGGCGCCCCAGCGCGATCTCGTCAATGCCAGTCACATGATGATCGCCAACCCCTTCCGCGGGCAGGACGTCTCGCGGCTGTTTGCGACCCACCCACCGATGGCCGACCGGATCGCCCGCTTGGAGACGATGGCCTCGGGGTACCGCGGGTACTGACAGGGTGCTGACGGGAGCGCCCATACACCGACCTGCGGCGACCACCCCCGGCCGTCTCTGAAAGAGTGCGGGCATGACCAACCTGACCCGTGTGGAAGCCGGGGCGCGATCCGCCCTCATCGATGTCACCGGATATCGTGTTGAGCTCGATCTGGCCCAGGGCCCCACCACGTTCGAGTCCTCCAGCACGGTGAGCTTCACGTGTGCTGAACCGGGGGCCTCGACGTTCCTTGACGTCAAACCGCAGCGGCTTCACCGGGTCACCCTCAACGGCGTGGATCTGGACCTCACCGGCTTCGATGGCGATCGGGTCGCGCTGAACGCGCTAGCCGTCGCGAACGAGGTCGTGGTGACTGCAACGATGAGCTACAGCATCGATGGTCAGGGCCTGCACCGGGCCGTCGACTCGGCAGACCAGCGGCACTACGTCTATGGGCACTCGTTCCTGGACGCCGCGCCGCGGGTATTCGGCTGCTTCGACCAGCCCGACCTCAAGGCTCCCTACGACGTCACAGTGACCGCACCCCCCGAGTGGATCGTCCTGGGCAACGGTGCGGCCACACGCATCGGCGAGGGAAGCTGGGTGCTGGCGACGACGAAGCCGTTGGCCACCTACTTCTTCACCGTCTGCGCCGGACCTTATGTCTCCGTGACGGCAGTGCATGACGGTATTCCGCTGGGCATCCACGCGAGAGCCTCGTTGCGGGAACCTCTGGAGCGCCAGGCCAAGCAGATGCTCACGGTCACTGCGCAGTCCTTAGACTACTACCACTCGCTGTTCGGCATCCGTTACCCGTTCGGGGAGTACCACCAGGTCTACGTCCCCGAGTTCAACGCCGGCGCGATGGAGAACCCCGGCTGCGTGACGCTGCGGGACCAGTACGTGTTCCGCGGGGCCATGACGCACGACGAGGTCCTGACCCGGTCCAACACGATCTCGCATGAGATGGCACACATGTGGTTCGGCGACCTGGTGACCATGAGGTGGTGGGACGACCTGTGGCTGAACGAGTCCTTCGCCGAGTACATGTCTCATCGAACCCTCATTGAGGTCACGGAGTTCACCGACGCTTGGGTCGACTCCTCGATGGCACGAAAGGTGTGGGGCTATGCCGCCGAGCGGATGCCGTCGACCCACCCGGTGGCCGGCTCGCCTGCCCCGGATGCCCAGTCGGCACTTCAGAACTTCGACGGCATCTCCTACGCCAAAGGGGCTGCCACACTGCGTCAGCTGATCGCCCACATCGGCGATGCCGCATTCATCTCTGGGGTGGCACAGTACCTGTGCTCCCACGCGTACGGCAACGCTACCCTCGCGGACTTCCTCGGGGCGATGGAGCATGCCAGCGGTAGGGACCTGCAGGGCTGGGCCGATGCGTGGCTGCGTACTGCGAGCCTCGATGCGATCTCGGTGGACACGGCCTCGGATCAGGGTTGGATCACGTCGGCCACGATGCGCAGGACGCCGCCGCAGGCCTATCCAGCCGATCGTCCGCACAGCATCGATGTAGCCGGGTTCTCGCGCGGCACAGAGGTATTCCGGGTGCTGACCACGGTGGACCGGGACGAGACGAAGATGCCCGAGCTGCAGGGCAAGCCGACCGCGAACATGTTGATCCCCAACGCGACGGACCTGACCTGGGCCAACATAAAGCTCGACGCGGCCACCGTCGCTGCCGCGCCCGCTGAGTTGTCGGCGGTGCCACAGACTCAGGCCCGGGCGGTGGTCTGGACGGCCCTGATCGACGCAGTCGCCCTGGCCGAGATCAACCCCCGACACCTGCTCGCTGTCCTGGCCACATCCTGGGCAGGTGAAAGCAACCAGTCGATCATCAACCGGGTGGGTCTGTTGATGACCCAGCGGATCATCCCGGCGTTCATCCCGCCTCCCGAGCAGGACGGTGCGTATGCCGTGATCGCGGCGGCTGCCGTCTCGATGCTCGCTGAGGCGGAACCTGGCTCATCACGAGCTCTGGTGGCCGCACGGTACGTGGGGACCTCGTCGGCGGACGAAGACCTGCTGCGCCGCTGGGCTGCAGGGGAGCAACTGCCCCAGGGCCTGGACGAGGACTCGGACTTCCGTTGGCTGGTGTTGGGCAACCTGGCGCGGCGCAGTGCCGTCGGGTCGGCTGAGCTTGACGCCGCGCTCGATCAGGACCGCACGATGGCGGGGAACCTGAAATGGCTGCAGGCCAAGGCTTCTGCCCCTGAGGCGGCGGCCAAGGACTGGGCCTGGCAGCAGCTGACGGAAGAGCACGGACGATCCAACTATGAGCTGAACGCGCTGGCCGCCGGGTTCTGGCACGCGAGCGACCATGACGTTCTCCGACCGTATGTCGCTCGCTACTTCTGCGATGTGCCGGCACTGTCCAGGCGGGTCGGTGAGGACGCCCTGGCTAGAGTGGCGACGTTGGCCTACCCGGCCAATCTGGTCGAGTCGTCCACGGCAGAGCAGTCTGCGGCGGCACTGGGGCGTACTGATCTCAGCGCCTCGGTGCGACGGGCCATCGTTGACGCCGACTCCCACCTGCGTGAGGCTCTGGCATCACGGGCCGCCTTCGGCTGAGGGGTCAGCGGTAGTTGGTGAACTGGACAGCGACCTCCAGGTCGGCACCGCGCAGCATCGACATGACTGCCTGCAGGTCGTCCTTGGACTTGCTGGACACCCGCAGCTCGTCTCCCTGGATGAGTGGCTTCACGTTCTTGCCGAACTCCTCGCGGATCAACTTGGAGATCTTCTTGGCCTCCTCCTGGCTGATCCCGTCCTTCAGCGAGGCCTCGAGGCGGTATTCCTTGCCGGAGAGCTGGGGTTCCTTGTCGCCGAGATCCAGGGCCTTGAGCGAGACGTTGCGCTTGATCAGCTTGGTCTGGAAGACGTCAAGGACCGCGAGCACGCGCTCCTGCGAATTAGCCTTGATCAGGATGTTCTCTCCGCTCCACTCGATGGAGGCTCCAACGTTCTTGAAGTCGTAGCGCTGGGAGATCTCCTTCTGGGACTGGGTCAGCGCGTTGCTGACCTCTTGCTTGTCGACCTTGCTCACGACGTCGAATGATGCGTCGGCCATGTCGGCTCCTTCGGGTGTGTCGGGTGGACGGACCCTCGACGAGGCGAGGGATGTGGTGTGGTTTGTCCTGGTGCGGGCCGCCCCGATTGGACGAACCCCGTGGTCCAGTTGCTATCCTTCCATCCGCACCTAGGCAGGTTGCCCGAGCGGCCAATGGGAGTGGACTGTAAATCCATCGCGAAAGCTTCGAAGGTTCGAATCCTTCACCTGCCACCA
>DAITND010000100.1:0-9314 GCA_036834825.1 Dermatophilaceae bacterium | reverse complement strand
GCTAGCTGCCAGCGAAGATCTTCCGCAGGTCAGCCTCCAGGGCCCGAAAAGCGTTGCCGCGATGAGAGATCGCATTCTTCTCCTCCAAGGTCAGTTCGGCAGAGGTCCGCGAGTCACCATTGACCACGAGAATCGGGTCGTAGCCGAACCCATTGTCTCCGCGCGGCTCTCGGGCCAGCGATCCCAGCATGCGGCCCTCGCGGGCAACCACGGTTCCGTCCGGCAACGCGAGCACCGCAGCGCACACAAACGCCGCGGCACGGTGTTCGTCCGGGACGTCGTAGAGCTGGCCTAGCAGCAGCTCGAGGTTGGCTCGATCCTGGCCATGGGTGCCTGCCCAGCGCCCGCTGAACACTCCAGGCGCACCGCCCAGGACATCGACGGCCAGACCGGAGTCATCGGCGAGCGCAGGCAGCCCTGTCGCCTTGGCAGCGGCAACGGCCTTGAGCGTGGCGTTCTCCTCGAAGGTCACGCCGGTCTCGACTACCTCGGCAACGTCGGGGAACTCCCCCATGCCGACGATCTCCAGATCGAGCTCGACGATCAGGTCCTCAAGGATCGTCTGGAGCTCGCGCACCTTGTGGCCGTTGCGCGTCGCCAGGACGATCCGCCTCACGCGATAACCCCGGCCAGAGCAGCCAGCTGCAGCTTGGTGAGCTCGGCACAACCGGTGGTAGCCAGGTCGAGCAGCACGTTGAGCTCGTCCCGGTCGAATGGCTCGGTCTCCGCGGTGCCCTGGATCTCGACGAAGGCGCCCGTCCCGGTCAGCACGACGTTCATGTCGGTTTCGGCGATGGAGTCCTCGGGATAGTCCAGGTCCAGGAGCGGCACACCTTTGACCACGCCGACACTGACTGCCGCTACTGACCCCTTGAGCGGCAATGCAGTCTTGCCGATGGCACCACTGCGGCGGCCGGTTTCGATGGCGTCGGCGAGTGCGACGTATGCCCCGGTGATCGCGGCCGTCCTGGTCCCCCCGTCAGCCTGGAGCACGTCGCAGTCGAGGACGATCGTGTTCTCTCCCAACGCCTTCGTGTCGATGACGGCGCGCAGGCTCCGGCCGATCAGTCGTGAGATCTCGTGGGTGCGACCGCCGATACGGCCCTTAACCGACTCGCGGTCGGAGCGGGTGTTCGTGGCCCGCGGCAGCATGGCGTACTCGGCAGTGACCCAGCCCTCGCCGCTGCCCTTGCGCCAGCGCGGCACCCCCGGGGTGAACGACGCCGCACACAACACACGGGTCCTGCCGAACTCCACCAGGACGCTGCCCTCGGCGTGGTCGAGCCAGTTACGGGTGATCACAATGTCGCGAAGTTGACTGGGGTCGCGGCCGTCGTGACGAACATCGTGTGAAGTCATGCGCCCAAGGCTAGGCGAACGCCCTCACAACTCGTATACGGCGTCCGCTTCGGCAAGCTCAACCTCTCCGGGCCACACAGCGTCCGCCTGGGCACGGCATACGGCCGGGTCGTTCCACGGGGGGAGGTGTGTGAGCATCAACCGCCGCACTCCCCCGGCGTCCACCGCCGCGCGGGCCGCCCGGCTGCCGGACAGGTGGATGCCCCGCATGTCATCACGGCCGTCGACGAACGCCGAGTCCGCCAGGGCCAACGTCGCGTTGTGGAATAAGACGTTCAGGCCATCGCAGGTATCCGTGTCACCGGTATACGCGAGCACCTCCCCATCGGCCTCCACCCGGATGCCGTAGGCCTCTGCCGGGTGGCGGACCCGGTGCGGTGTGACGGTGAAGGGCCCGATCCGGACACCCTGAGCATCGACGAGCTCACGAAAGTCGAACTCGCGGTGCATGCCCTCCGGTGGCGTCATGTCATAGGCACGGGCCATCCGTTCGCCCGCGCCCCGGGGGCCGTAGACGGGGATACGGGTGCGCGCGACGGCTGCGGGGCTGTATTTCTGGGCGACATAGAGGCCGCAGAGGTCGAGGCAGTGATCGGCGTGCAGGTGGCTCAGCACCACGGCGTGGATATCTGTGAGGTCAAGGTGCCGTTGCAGCGCGCCCAGAGCGCCGTTGCCGAGGTCAAGAACGAGGTTCCACGTCCGGCCCCCCTGCTCGGCCTGGACCAGATAACACGACGCAGGCGAGCCCGGCCCGGCAAAAGAGCCGGAGCAACCCACGATGGTCAGCCTCATCGGGCCGTGACCGGCTCGGGGCGCGCGTGCACGACCTCGGGACCGAGGAACCGGCGAGCAAGGCGCTCGAACTCGTGAGGGTCGCCGGTGGTGACAAACTCGTGCACCGGAGCCGGAAGGGCATCGGGCCGCAGCATCCCGGCGTCGGCGAGCACACGGAACACATCCTTGGCGGTCTCTTCGGCCGAGGAAACCAAGGTGACGTCCTGACCCATCACGTAGGAGATGACGCCGGTCAGCAGCGGGTAGTGCGTACAGCCGAGAATGAGCGTGTCCACGCCGCGGGCCACGATGGGATCGAGATAGGAGTGGGCGACGGCGAGCAGCTCATCGCCGGAGGTGACACCGTTCTCGACGAACCCGACGAACCGGGGACATGGCTGGCTCATGACCGTGATCTGCGGGGCAGCCGCGAACAGGTCGATATAGGCCTGGCTCTGATGCGTCGACTGCGTGGAGATGACGCCGACCTTGTTGTTGCGGGTAGCTGCGCCGGCTCGGCGGACCGCAGGACGGATGACCTCGACGACGGGGACGTCATAGCGCTCGCGGGCATCGTGCAGCATCGCGGCCGAGGCAGAGTTGCAGGCAATCACCAGAGCCTTCACGCCACGCTCGACCAGCCGGTCGAGGCATTCGAGGGAGAACTTGCGGACCTCGGCGATGGGCCGCGGACCGTAGGGCTGCCGGGCGGTGTCACCGAGATAGAGCACCGACTCGTGCGGCAGCTGGTCCAGGACGGCGCGGGCAACGGTGAGTCCCCCGAAGCTGCTGTCAAAGATCCCGATCGGTGAGTCTGGCACGGGTTCGAGCGTAGCCGCGAGACCCGTCGATCCCGTATCCGAGCGCCGTTGGCTCGGTCACATACCCATCAGAGCTTGGATGAGAGACTCCTGCAGCCACGTCAGGAAGTCGTAGTATGCCGCGAGATAGAGTTGGGGATCGTCCTGCGAGGCGGCCTCCAGCCGACCCTGGAGAGCATCCGCATCCTCATCGGTTCGCAGCCCCAACCGCTCCCCGAGCAACAGCCGCACATCCGTCAGCGCGACCACCATGGCCTGCGCCTGCTCCTGGTCCAGCCTCACCTTGTCGCCGTCGGAGTCCTGCAGCGCCGAGATCGCCGTGACCAGGTTGGTCGCCTTGCGCTCACGCAGACCATACTCGGTCAGTCGGCGGAACTCGGCTGCCAATCCCGGGTCCTCGCGATGGGCGCTGGGCAGGAGTCGCTCCAGGGCTGGATCGCGAGGCCCGTGGAAGGCATCGTCCGCCAGGTCCTTGGCCCGGGGCAGTCCAAGCCCGGAGACCAGGTCCTCGAAAGGGTCCCCGGTCCGCTCACGAGGCACAGGCGCGAGCAGCTCGTGGGTCTGTTCCAGGAGCCCCACGACGACCCCGCGCTCATCGTCATCGAGTCGGGCAACGAAGCGGGCACCCTTACGCTTGAAAGCCGTTGCCACTTAGTCGTCCTTCTGCAATGTGGCCCACAGTCCGTAGCCCTGCATCGCCTCGGTGTCACGCTCCATCTTCTCGCGCGGCCCGTTCGACACGACGGCCTTGCCCTTCTGATGCACGTCGAGCATGAGCTTCTCGGCCTTCTCCACCGAGTAGCCGAAGTACGTCTGGAACACATAGGTCACATAGGACATCAGGTTAACCGGGTCGTTCCACACCAACGTGATCCATGGCCGATCCACCGACATATCCTGCTCGATGTCGGTGCGGGACAGCTCGGCGGGGGCGATTGGCACGGTTCCACCATAGGCTGCCCACCGTGACCAGTACCGCACTGCTGACCGACCACTACGAGCTCACCATGCTCCAAGCCGCACTTCACAGCGGAGCGGCGCAGCGAGGTTGCGTCTTCGAGGTATTCGCCCGCCGGCTCCCCGAGGGCCGCCGGTACGGCGTGGTGGCGGGCACCGGGCGTCTGGTCGAGGCAGTCCACGCGTTCCGGTTCGGCGACGCGGAGATCGAGCGGTTGCGCACCGCTGACGTGGTTGACTCCCAGACCCTGGACTTCCTGTCTGGCTATCGCTTCTCGGGCAACATCAGCGGGTATGCCGAGGGCGAGTTCTTCTTCCCCGGGTCACCTCTGCTAGCGGTAGAGGGCACGTTCGCCGAGTCTGTCCTCCTTGAGACCGTGCTCCTGTCAATCCTGAACCATGACTCTGCGATTGCCTCCGCCGCCTCCCGGATGACCAACGCCGCCGCCGGGCGTCCCTGCATCGAGATGGGCTCACGCCGGACGCACGAATGGGCGGCGGTGGCGGCAGCCCGGGCGGCATACATCGCCGGGTTCGCGACCACGAGCAACCTGGAGGCCGGACGCACCCACGGGATCCCCACCGCCGGCACCAGCGCCCACGCGTTCACCCTGCTGTACGACGACGAGCGGACCGCCTTCGAAGCCCAGGTCGCCAGTATGGGTTCGGGCACGACCCTGCTCGTCGATACCTACGACGTCGCGGCAGCAGTCAGCCTCGCCGTCGAGATCGCCGGCGTCGGTCTCGGCGCTGTGCGGCTTGACTCCGGGGACCTTCTTGTCCAGGCGCGTGAAGTCCGAGCTCAGCTGGACGGGTTGGGAGCCAGAGACACCCGCATCATCGTCACTTCGGATCTGGATGAATATGCGATCGCCGCGCTCGCCGCCGCGCCCGTCGACGCCTACGGCATCGGGACCTCCCTGGTCACCGGATCCGGTGCGGCAACGGCAGGGCTCGTCTACAAGTTGGTCGCCCGCGAAGACCGCGCGGGGCATCTGGTCGACGTGGCCAAGCAGAGCAAGGACAAAGCAACGATGGGCGGGCGCAAGTGGGCCCTGCGCCGACTCAACGCTCGCGGTCGGGCCGAGACCGAAGTCATCGGAATCGGTGAGATGCCTACACCTGGCAGCAGTGAGCGACCACTGCTGGTCGATCTGATAAGTGACGGCGAGATAGCCGCAGACCTGGCCCTGGACGCAGCACGTACCCGCTATGAGCAGTCGCTCGCCGAGCTGCCCGCCCGGGCTTTACAGCTCTCGCGAGGCGAGCCGGTAATCGACACGATCTTCGAGGATGAGCACGCTTAGCCCGCAGGGAGATCCGGGAGGGTGCCCGCAGAAGCATCGGCCAGGGTGATCGATACCTCGGGCGTCGAGTCCACCGTGTTGTGCACGGTGCAGTGGCTGGCGACGGCCAGAAGCGCGTCCAGGCGCTCGGCCGGCACGCCTTCGGGAACGATCAGACGTACCTCGATCCCGGCCACCCTGGCTGGTCTGGAGCCCATCTCGAATGTCGCCTCGACGGCCAGGCCGTCGGTGGGCAGGTCGTGCCGGGCGAGGTAGCGGCGGGCGTAGAAAGCCACACACGAGGCCAGGCTCGCGATGAACAGCTCGGTCGGGGTGGGCCCAGTGTCCTCGCCACCGTCCTTGACCGGCTGGTCCACGCGGACGACATGGCCGCGGATGTTGATGTCGAACTTATCGTCACCCCGGTGCTCGACCCGCATCGATCGCCCGTCGGCGGAGGCGACCAGCGTGGGGTTGGGCATCGCGCTCATGAGGTGACCCTAGCGCCGGCGGGGGGACGCAGCCAGCGCAGGCTCTCGGTGTCGCCGAGCAGCTCCAGCCGGCGCCACAAGACACTGCTGGGCAGCGCCTGGCTCACGTGGGCGTGACTGGCCAAGCGCTGCCGGGTGCGGTCGACGCTCACCCTCAGGTCGATATCCTCGTCCTGGTGACCGACAAAGCTGGCGCCAAGCTCCTGGTTCAGCTGTGCGGCCACGGTTTCCGGCAGGGTCCAGCCCAGGACTGGCAGGTTGAGCATCTCCGCCGCCAGCACTCCCGCCGCGGTGGCGGCAATGTGGTCGGGGTGACCGGTCACCCCAGCGGTGTCGAAGACCAACACCCCATCAGCATGGGAGGAGTCACCCGCCGCGACCGCCTCGGCGACCAGCATCCCGTCTGGCAGCCCGCTCAGGTCCCCGTCCGGGTGGTCCTTCAGCATGGCCCTGGTCACGCCGAGCACATCGGCAGCGGCAGCGAGCTCAGCCCCCCGCAAGGAGGCGAGGTCTCCAGGGGCTCCGTGCAGCGTCGATGCCTCGCCATGGGTCAGGCACAGCACCTCGACCCCTGCTCCCGCGCGGGCGAACGCGTCAAGGACGGCGCCGAGACCGAATGACTCGTCATCGGGATGGGCCACCACCGCCAGCACCGACATCCACACCGGTAGCGCATCCGCACGCCGACTCATCGGGGTCATGACTTCGCTGCTCATGGTTGGCTCCTATGCGGGCGGTGACCTGCGTCGCCACGGTCTTGGCGCCCACAGCCACGTACTCTGATCGATCCAACCTTTATACCCCTCTGGGTATTCCTGAACAAGGCCCATGGTCCCGGCTTCCCGCAACCCTGGGCGCGGTGGCGACACGCGGCATACGCTCCAGGGATGAGCGCTCGTATGCCGATCTGCAGCCCCCTGCTGGCCAGGGTTCGACGGTCTGTCATCGGCGACGACCAGGTGATGCCCGGTCCGTACGGGCCCAGACGGGTGACCTATGCCGACTACACGGCCTCTGGGCGGGCCCTGACCTTCATCGAGGACTTCATCCGGGCCGAGGTGCTCCCCCGCTACGCCAACACCCACACCGAGTCCAGCGGCACCGGTCTGCAGACCACCCGACTGCGCGAGGACGCACGCGGAATCATCTGCAACGCACTCGGCGGAGATCAGCAGACCGTTGTCATCTTCGCCGGCTCGGGATGCACCGGAGCAATCGACAAGCTGGTCGGGATCCTGGGACTGCGCATTCCCTCGAGCCTTGAGGACAGGTACGACCTCAGCGCCACCATCGCTGCCGATCAACGCCCCGTCGTGTTCATCGGTCCGTTTGAGCACCACTCCAATGAGCTGCCCTGGCGCGAGTCGGTCGCCGACGTCGTGGTGATCCCGCAGGACATTGATGGGCACATCGACTCGGCCTTACTAGAGGCAGAGCTCTTGAAGTACGCCGACCGGCCGCTGCGCATCGGCTCCTTTTCGGCAGCCAGCAATGTCACCGGCATCGTCAGCGACACCCACGGCATCTCTGCCCTGCTCCATCGTCATGGCGCTCTGTCTTTCTGGGACTTCGCCGCGGCCGCTCCCTATGTCGAGATCGAGATGTATGGCGGACCGCAGCGAGACCCGCTGTGTTACAAGGACGCCGTCTTTCTCAGCCCGCACAAGATGATCGGCGGCCCCAGCACCCCGGGTGTTCTGGTCGTACGGCGCGAGCTGCTACGCAACCGGGTGCCGGACGTCCCCGGCGGCGGCACGGTGGCCTACGTCAACCCGAGCGAGCACCGGTACCTCGACGATCCGGCCCAGCGTGAGGAGGGCGGTACTCCGGCCATCGTGGAGTCGATCCGCGCGGGGCTCGTCTTCCAGCTGAAGCAGTCTGTGGGTGTGGACGTGATCCGCTCCCACGAGGAGCACTACCTACAACGCGCCATCGAAGCCTGGCTGCAGGAGCCTGCCATCGAGATCCTTGGCAACCTGGATGCCGAGCGGCTGTCGATCATCTCGTTCGTCGTACGCGCACCGAGCGGGCGATACCTGCACCACAACTTCGTGGTCGCCCTGCTCAACGACCTGTTCGGGATCCAGTCCCGCGGCGGCTGCTCCTGCGCGGGCCCGTACGGGCACCGGCTGCTGGGCATCGACCTGGACCGGTCACGTGAGTTCGACCGCGAAATTGCTCATGGGTGCGAGGGCATCAAGCCCGGCTGGGCCCGGGTGAGCTTCAACTACTTCATCTCCGAGAGAGTGTTCTCCTACATCCTCGAGGCGGTGCGGCTGGTGGCAAAGGACGGGTGGCGCCTCCTGGGTGACTACCGGTTCGACCCATCCACCGGCTTGTGGCGGCACCGCCGTGGACCAGCTGAGCCTCCGCTGCGCCTGGGCCAGGTGACGTATGACGCGCAAGGGCGGATGGAGTACCCGCGACGCCACGACCGCGCCCCCGAGTCCGAGCTGCGCCGCTACCTGGTGGAGGCCAAAGCCCTGCTAGAGACAGCCACGCCCGCGTCCGCTGAGCCCGTCGACGACCTGGTTTCGGCGGACTTCGAGCAGCTGCGCTGGTTCGACCTGCCTGCTGCCTGCCTGGTCGACACCGCTCCGTAGCGGTGCCCACCCGGGGCTTGGACCCGTGAACTCGTCAGGAATGTCTGTGGCACGTTGTGTGTTAATACCCCCAGAGGTATTATTTCGGACAACGGAAGAGGAGCCCTGATGACGACCCAAGCGCTGACCGCAGCATCTTTGGAGCAGACCGTGCTCGACAACGACATCGTTCTGGTCGACTGGTGGGCGTCTTGGTGTGGCCCGTGCCGTACGTTCGGCCCGATCTTCGAGCAGGCCAGCGCCGCCCACCCCGACGTCGTCTTCGGCAAGGTCGACACCGAGGTGGAGCAATCGTTGGCTGGCGGGGCCGGGATCACTTCCATCCCGACCCTGATGGCGTTCCGCGCGGGCATCCTCGTGTTCAGCCAGCCCGGAGCGCTCCCCGCCTCAGCGCTGGAACAGGTCATCGCCGGCGTCCGCGCGCTGGACATGGACGACGTCCGCGCCCAGATCGCCGCGCAGTCCCAGGGCGCCGAGCAGTCCCAGTCCGCTGCTACCGCGTCCTGACCCCCCCCACAGGCCTGAGGCACCCGAGGCGAAGGAGTGAACATGGTTGGGCTGAACCCCCAAGAGATGGGCGCCGTGGCCAACCGGCTGCGCCGGGCCCAGGGCCAGATCGGCGGCATCCTGGCGATGATCGAGCAGGGCCGTGAGTGCCAGGACATCGTCACCCAGCTCGCCGCGGTCAACCATGCACTGGACCGCGCTGGTTTCGCGATCATCGCCAGCAGCCTCAAGGCGTGTCTTGCCGAGCCCGATGGCGCCAACTCTGCGGACGCCAAGAGCCTGGAGAAGCTCTTCCTGTCCCTGGCCTGAGCCGGTTCTCCTGGCCTGCGCCGCCAGCAGCGACAACACGCTTCGGGCGGGGCCCCGCCCGTGAAACCACCGACCACTGTACCCACCAGGGCACTGTGCTTATGAGAGGCCACATTCCATGTCTGACAAGCACGACGGGCCCGGGTCCGAGCAGGTTCGTGAGGTCATCATCATTGGTTCTGGTCCGGCTGGGTACACCGCTGCCAT
>DAITND010000099.1:0-9397 GCA_036834825.1 Dermatophilaceae bacterium | reverse complement strand
CCATATCGAATTGTCCCTCCCCGGGAGAGCACGTCGTCCGCCAGGGCAGCTGCCACCTTGCGGAAGTCCACCCTGCCTGTGGACTCCACCACGAGGGCACCAAGGACCCGAAGGGCGGGCTCCCTCTCGGACAACTCGTCCAGGCCAACTCGTCGCACGGGAACCGAGTTCTGATGACCGCGTTCCAGGAGGTTGTCCAGCTTGACGAGGTCATGGGCCCGGGTGGCGACCACAAGCTTTCCCGCGACGTCGAACGGGATCCCGTGCTCGGTGCAGAAGGCCACAAGGTCCCGGGCGCCCTGGGTGGCTAGGCGTGCCTTGAGCGAACCGGGCGCGTAGTAGAGCCCCGAGTGGATGACCCCGGAGTTGTGGCCGCTCTGATGCAGGGCAACCCCCTGCTCCTTCTCCACCAGGACTGTGCTGCGGCCCGGGTCGAGCTCCTGTAGTGCCTTGGCAACGGCCAGGCCGACGATGCCGCCTCCGACGACGACGTTGGGAAGCATCAGAGGAGGTCCCACACGCGGCGGACGCCGGTGTTGGCGACTGGGGCGCTGATCCGCGATTTCGGCACGCAATGACTCTACCGACCAGCCGAACGGTCGGCGGGGGCCCCAGCAGGGCCTCGGCGGCCTGCGGTCAGGTGACGTGTGGTTCTCGCTGGGTCTCAGGCATCACCAAGGTGGCCACGAACGCGAGCCCGGAGACCGCCGCCGTCGCCAGGAACGCCACCTCGAATGACGTCGCGTCGGCAAGTGCTCCGGCGACGAGCGGTCCGAGAAAGGCGCCGGCGTCGGAAGCCATCTGGAAGGCCGCGACCGGCGTGCCGCCTCGCCCGCCGATGACGTCGCCCACGACAGCGGCCGAGGACACCCCGAGCAGCGCCGAGCCAGTGCCGTACAGAGCCATTCCGGCAAGGAAGAGAGGGGCCCCGCCCGCGAGTGCCATGGTGACCCCGGCCACCAGCGAGAAGGCTGCGCCGGCGCGCAAGAACGGGCGGCGCCCGCGGGCGTCAACCAGCCGACCTGCCGGGACCAGGACGAGCCCCTGCACCGCGGCCGAGAGCACCAGTCCCGCGCCGGTCCACGCGGGGCCGAGGCGCAGCCCTTCAACGACGAACAGGGGAATCAGTGATGAGCGGACCCCGAAGATTGCCCAGCCGACCGCAAAGTTGTTCGCCACCGCGGCCCGGTAGGCCGAGCTGCGCATCGCCGTACCCAGCGGGGTGGGTGGATGGTCGGCAGTGCCGGCGACCACCTCGTGCTCGCGCAGCGCCGTGCGTGCGAGGAAGACCGTGGCCAGGCTCCCGGCAACTAGGAGGGTGGTCGCATAGACGAAGAAGGGCGCGCGAAGGGACCACGCCGTGAGCGGGCCGCCGAAGGCGGGACCGGCGATGGCTCCCAGCAAGAACCCGGTCTGGTAGGTGCCGGCCGCCCGGCCGCGCTGGTCCGGGGCGACGACGCGCAGCAGAAGCGCGAACGAGGAGACGGTGAACATAGCTGAGCCGAAGCCGCCGATGCCGCGCAGCACGAGCAGCTGGGCGTAGTTGCTGGAGAACCCGGCCAGAAGGCTGGACACCCCGACGATGCCGATCCCGGTAGCCAGCACCAGGCGCTCGCCGAAACGATTGACGAACCTGCCGGCACCCGGCGCTGACGCGAAGCGCACCAGCGCGAACACCGAGATGACAGCGCCTGCGGCGAAGTTGCTGACGCCAAAGTCCTTGGCGAACAGCGGGATGGCCGGGGCGAGGATCCCGAAGCCCAGGGCCACCGAGAACGCCACGGCGGTCAGGACCGCTACCTCGGGTGGCAGGGATCCGAAGGGATTGCGTAGGGCGCGCATACGAGGGCCCATCCTCGCAGGCCCAGGCAACCACGGCTACCAGGCCATCTCAACTGCGGCTACGCGGTGCTCGCCTGCGGTGCACAGGGGCCTGAGACGACGCAGGTGATCTGCCAATATCGCCGACATGAGTTCGCCTGTGTAGGACGCCGAGCCGCCGCGGAACCTCATCCGGGTCGATAGCACCGTGATGGGTCGCCCTTGCATGGTTTGCTCGACAAGAACCTCATGTTGTTGACGGTGAGGTGCCGCAAGAGGGGCCGCAAGGGCGTCTTGCCCATGGGACGGCATCCGTCCAGCGACGACTCATTCGTGCTGATGGCAGGCGGCAGCCGGCGTCAAGACCTGCGCGGCAGGGCTGACGTCCGGGTGACCCTGGACGGCTGGGAACGGGCTGCCCACGCCGGCACAAAGGAGGACCCGGACTCGCCCGACGGAGGCCTTGGATCTGTTGTTCGACCGTGTCGGGGCGCGAGCGCTCTGCGGGAAGGTCAACGTGGAGCGGCCACTGACGGTCCAGGAGTCCAAACCATTGCTTGCCACCATTGCTTGCCACGGGGGGGTCGCATACCCGACACTGAGCCACTGACACCGCTCGGGCACCGAAACTGCGTGAATCAGTAACCTGACTGGCGTTTCTATATGCAGTCCCACCAAGCAACTGCTAGATTACAGCTAGCAGGTTGACTCGCGCCCCTTCGGGGAGACAGTGAGGGGGGCTGATGAGTGGCACGACGAATGACCAGTTGTACGACGCCTTTGGCGCGTACGTGCGCAGCCAGCGGCAGCTCGCCCAGCTGACGCTGCGCCAGGCGGCCGAGCTGGCCAGAATCTCCAACCCCTATCTGAGCCAGATCGAGCACGGACTCGCGCTCCCCTCGATCGCGGTCCTCAGCGCCCTCGCCGACGCGCTCAGTGTGTCGGCCGAGACGATGCTGCTCCGCGCCGCTGGGATAGCGCCCCCGAAGACAGCGGGGCGCGCCAGCCAGACCGAGGACTCCATTCGCCAGGATCCTCGGCTCGACGACTCTCAGAAGCACGCGTTGCTGGCGGTGCTGGCGTCGTTCGTGGGCTCGTCACCGGGCGTGGTGCCCGGCGAGTCCGTGCCGACGGTGGCGGGTCACAGTGCACCTGCAAGTACGTCCGTTCGGGCGGCAGCCGCTGGCCGAACCGCTAGTCATCGACGAAAAGGGGTATGACGATGTCTGATTTGCGCTTTGACGGACGTGTAGCCATCATCACCGGAGCCGGTGGGGGTCTCGGGCGAAGTCACGCGCTCGAGCTCGCTCGGCGGGGAGCCCACGTCCTGGTGAACGACCTTGGTGGGGCATTGGACGGTAGCGGATCCTCGATGACCGCCGCAGACCGGGTCGTCGACGAGATCACCGCCTTCGGCGGGATCGCGGCAGCCAACCACGACAGTGTGGCCACCCCCGAAGGGGGACAGGCGATCGTGCAGTCCGCGCTCGATGCGTTCGGACGTGTCGATGTGTTGGTCAACAATGCGGGCATCCTGCGCGACAAGGCGTTCCACAAGATGGACGACACCATGATTCATGCGGTGATCGACGTCCACCTCAAGGGAGCCCTCTACGTCAGTCAGCCGGCCTATCGCCTGATGCGCGAACAAGGTTACGGTCGCATTGTCAACACCAGCTCAGCCTCTGGCCTCTTCGGCAACTTCGGTCAGGCCAACTACGGCGCAGCCAAGGCTGGTCTGGCCGGGCTGACCCGGGTCCTGGCGCTCGAGGGCGCCAGTCGTGGCATCAAGGTCAACGCCATCGCACCGATCGCGGCCACCCGGATGACCGAGGACATCTTGGGGAGCCTGGCGGACAAGGTCTCGCCCGAGTCCGTGAGCCCTCTGGTCGCCTATCTCGTGCATGAGGAATGTGCGGTCAGCGGACACGTCTACTCCGTGGCAGGTGGCCGGATCGCGAGGATCTTTGTTGCCGAGACGCACGGTGTCGTCCTCGGCGAGAACACTCCCGAAGAGATCCGCTCCAAGTTGCCACTGATCGACGTGATGGATGTTGAGCGGTACCACCTGCCTTCGTCGCTGGAGGACGAGACGACGATCATCGCGAAGGCACTGTCGGAGGTTTCCTGAGGGACCACGCACGCCGGCTGGTCGGGCGACGCTTCGCGGTCCCGACCAGCCGGTAAGGCTTAACAGCGTCAGGCGTTTCGACGACGCAAGAGCACGGCAGCCACGGTGAGCAGGACCGCGACCCAGGCGAGCAGGACGGCGTAGCCCTGCCAGGGGCCCAGGACCGCGCCCACACCACCCTGAGACATCGCATTGATCTGGGTGGGTAGCAGGATCTTGGAGCCTGCCGCGCCGGGCAGGAACGGGGTGATCAGCTGCAGGGGCCTCCACGGGATCACGCCAAGGGTTGGCACGACAAGGAGCAAGCCCAGCACCGTGGCCAGCGCACCCGCTGAGTGCCGCAGGAGTGCCCCGATCGCGAAGGCAAACAGGGCGATGGCCGTCAGGTAAAGCGCCGTGCCGATCAGGATGCGCACCGTCTGGCTGTCACCGAGGTCCGGTGCGAGCCCCTTGCTGCCCAGGAACAGCTGCATCACGGCCACCGAGAGACCCACCGCGACCATCGAGACCACGAAGATCGCGGCCACCAGAACGACGGCTTTGGCCCACAGTGCCGGGAGGCGCCGCGGCACAGCCGCCAGGGTCGAGCGAATCATCCCGGTGGAGTACTCCCCGGTGATGACGAGCACACCCAGGACGACCACCGCCAGTTGTGCGAGGTCGGCCGCGAGGGTGAACACGAAGACGCTGCTGCCCCTGGCGTCGTGCCCGGTTTCCTGCGATGCCACTACCGCAGAGAACAACGTCACGATCCCGACCATCAAGAAGACGGTGATCCCCAGCGTCCAGACTGTCGAGCGGAGGGTGCGAAACTTGATCCACTCGGACCTGACGATGCGTGGGAAGCTGAGCCGAATGTCGCCGGTGGCAGGGTTGGCCTGCGAGGGCGTCGCGGTCGGGGGGATCATGACGCTGGTGCTCATCGGGTTGCGCCTTCCGTGCTGGCCGGTGCAAGGTCCGCGCCGCGGTGGTCAGGGTGCAAGCCGGTGGTGGTCGACTGGTACTCGACGCAGTCCTGGGTGAGGGCCATGTACGCGTCCTCCAGGGAGCCTGTCACGGGGGTGAGCTCATGCAGCACGAGCCGGGCAGCCGCGGCGACCTCGCCGATCGCCTGGGCGGTGCGGCCGGTGACCTCCAGGCACTGCGGGGTGCTCGACGCGATGCGGACGCCGGGCCCGGCCAGCAGCTCGCCGAGCCGGGTCGCCTGGGGGCTACATACGCGCACGGTCGTGGCGCCCGCACGTCCGACGATGTCGGCGACCGGGGCGTCGGCCAACACCCGTCCGCGTCCGATGACGATGATGTGGTCGGCGGTGAGGGCCATCTCGCTCATGATGTGCGAGGAGAGGAAGACCGTACGTCCCTGGCCGGCGAAGAAGCGCACCAGGTTGCGAACCCACAGGACCCCTTCGGGGTCGAGTCCGTTCGCGGGCTCGTCCAGGATGAGCGTGTGCGGGTCGCCGAGCAGCGCGGAGGCGATACCCAGCCGCTGCGCCATGCCCAGCGAGAAGCCGCCGACCCGCTTTCTGGCGACAGGCTCGAGCCCGGTCATCTCGATGACCTCCCGCACCCGGGTCCTGCCGATGCCGTGCGTCGCGGCCATCGCGAGCAGGTGGTTGTATGCGCTGCGCCCGGTGTGCACCGCCTTGGCGTCGAGCAGCGTGCCGACCTCCTGCATGGGGGCGCGGTGCTGGTCGTAGCGCCAGCCGTTGACGGTCACCGTGCCGCGCGTGGGGTGGTCCAGACCGACGATCAACCGCATCGTGGTGGACTTCCCGGCGCCGTTCGGGCCGAGGAAACCGGTGACTTTGCCGGGCTGCACGGTGAACGTGACATCGTCCACGGCCGTCTTGGCTCCATAACGCCTGGTAAGGCCGTGGGCCTCGATCATCGGTGGGGATCCTTCGTGTTTGTCGGGAGATTCAACCCCGAGGCTAGATGGTCACCCGGCGGGCTGCCGCTCCCACCCCTTGCTGCGTTCGACTGCCTTCAACCACTGCTGGTATGAGGTGTCGGCTGCCTCACGCGCACCGCGGCCGGGCTCGAAACGGCGGTCAAGAGCCCAGGTCGCGGCGATCTCCTCCTGGCTGGACCACACGCCGGTGCCAAGACCGGCCAGGAACGCCGCCCCCAGACCCGTGGTGTCCGCGATCCTGGGGCGTTCGACCGGCACGTCGAGCTGATCCGCCTGCATCTGCATGAGTAGGGCGTTCTGGCTGGCACCGCCGTCCACGCGCAGCACGGGAATCGGTGTCTCGATGGTGTCGAACACGTCGCGCACCTCGAAGGCGATCGCCTCCAGGGTCGCCCTGACCAGGTGTGCACGGGTCGTGCCGCGGGTGATCCCGTGGATAGAGCCTCGCGCCTGCGGATCCCAGTGTGGCGCACCCAGTCCGGTCAGCGCCGGCACGAAGACCACTCCCTGGGAGTCCTTGACGGTGTTCGCGATGGCTGCCGTCTCGGCCGCGGAGCCGATGATCTGCAGACCGTCACGCAGCCATTGGACCGCGGCGCCGGTGACGAAGATCGCGCCCTCCAGGGCATAGGTCAAGCTGGCGTCAGGACCCTGCCAGGCGACCGTCGAGAGCAGGCCGGCATCGCTGCGCTGCAACGTCTTTCCGGTGTTCACAAGAATGAAAGAGCCGGTGCCATAGGTGCACTTGGCCTCACCGACGCCAAAGCAGGCCTGCCCGAACAAGGCGGCCTGCTGGTCGCCTGCCATTCCCGAGATGGGGGCGTCAATGCCCAAAAAGGCCGAGGGGTCGGTGCGGGCGAACTCGCCCCAGTTGGGCACGACCTCGGGCAGGGCGCCGAGCGGAACCCCCAGCAGATCGCAGAGCTCGGCCGACCACCCGCCCTGCTGGACGTCGTATAGCAGGGTTCGCGAGGCGTTTGAGGCATCGGTGACGTGGGCGGCGCCGCTGGTCATCCGGGCGACCAGGTAGGAGTCGACGGTGCCGACGGCGACCCGGCCGGACTGGACGCCGGCCCATGCTCGAGGGTCGTTCTCGCGCAACCAGGTCAGCTTGGTTCCGGTGAAGTACGGGTCCAGCCGCAGACCG
The DNA here is from genome assembly GCA_036834825.1 of Dermatophilaceae bacterium. Lineage (GTDB taxonomy): Bacteria > Actinomycetota > Actinomycetes > Actinomycetales > Dermatophilaceae > UBA4719. The sequence goes on along the minus strand of DAITND010000099.1, from coordinate 2,383 downwards.
GTCAGCTCGGTGACCCGCGAGCCATGGCCTGCCGACTCCAGGCGCTCGCAGATCGCCGATGTGCGCCGATCCTGCCAGACGATCGCGGGCCGGGCTGCGGCCAGCGTCTGGCGGTCCCACAGGACCGCGGTCTCGCGCTGGTTGGTGATGCCCACGGCACGAACCACCGCGTCCGGGGCGCCGTCAAGGGCAACTCGCGCAGCCGTCTGGGTGGCCTGCCAGATCTCCTCGGGGGCATGCTCGACCCACCCCGGGCGGGGGAAGTGCTGGGCGAACTCGGCATAGCCACGGGCAATCACGGTGGCCTCGGCGGTGACCAGCAGCACGGTGACGCCGGTGGTGCCGGCATCCACGGACAGGACCACCTCGACCCGCCCACCCCGGCCGGGATGGTTCACGCGACGGCCGCACGCAAGGCCTGGAGCACACGGCTATCGATGCCGTCCGGGGTCATCCGCATCTCGAAGTTGGCCTCCCCTGCCCAGTCGTCCAGGGCGTGGTGCAGATCTGGTTGGTCTCTGCCGAGAGTGCGCAGATGTTGGCGCACCTCATCGGCCAGGGCGCCCTCCAGGGGCAGCACCGTCTCGGCGGAGCCGAAGTAGAGCTCGTGCAGGTCCAGGAGCCGGGCCAGCTCGTCCGTCGCTGCGGGGTGGTCATCGACGCGCAGGTCGGCCAGCACGCCGCAGTGGTCGTACCCGGCGTCCGGAGCCACCGCATACAGGGCGGCGGACTGACGACCTCGCTTGTCTCCACCGGCCTGGTCACCGGCCGCCAGCGCTTGAATCAGCCTCGGAGCCATCCGCAGGTCGGGGCGCTGCAGCCACGCCCGCTCCATCTCCAGGACGACCCGCTCGCCCACCAAAATGTTGCCCTGGATCGCGTAGCCGCTGTCCTTGTCGCCGCCGTGCACACCCCCAGCCCAGTCCATGCAGTCGCGCCCGGTGAAGGTGGCCTGGCCGGTGGCCGCGACGACGCCAAGCTGGCGGTCTTCGCGCAGCTCGTCCAACGAGGTGAGTCTGGCAACCGCCTCAGCGGCGCCCGCGCCCGCGCCCAGCAGCGCCAGAGCGTCCGCGGCATACGACACCTTGGCCATGGCCTGGGTGGCGACCGCGCCGACACCCACCCTGGCCGCCGGGACGACGGAACCGACGGCGATGAACTTGCTGGCCACCGCCACGCCGTAGGCGTCACCGATACGGGCCACGATCGAGAAGGTCATGACAGCGACCCTAGCGACGAGGGCTGGCAAGTGGACGGTAGGTTGACTCTCATGCGCATCGGAATGTTGACAGGCGGCGGAGATTGCCCGGGACTGAACGCGGTTATCCGGGCGGCGGTGATCCGGGGAATCCATGCTTATGGCCATGAGTTCGTGGGATTCCGCGATGGCTGGAAGGGCCCGTTGGAGGGCCTGGTGCGTCCCCTGGGCCTCACCGACGTCGACGGGATCCTGGCACGTGGCGGCACAATCCTGGGGTCCTCCCGGACCAACCCCTACAAGGTCGACGGAGGGCTGGACCGGATCAGGACGAACATCCAGGATGCCGGCATCGAGGCGTTGATCGCCATCGGCGGTGAGGACACGCTCGGTGTGGCCAAGAAGCTCACGGACGACGGCCTCGGTGTCATCGGGGTGCCCAAGACCATTGACAACGACCTGTCCGCAACGGACTACACCTTCGGGTTCGACACTGCGGTGATGATCGCGACCGAGGCGATCGACAGGGTGCGCACGACGGCCGAGTCGCACCATCGCGCGCTCGTCGTTGAGGTCATGGGCCGCCATGCCGGCTGGATCGCCCTGCATGCCGGGATGGCCGGGGGAGCGAACGTGATCCTGGTGCCCGAGCGCGAGTTCGACATCGAAAAGGTTGCCGCCCAGGTGCTCGCCTGTTTCGACCGGGGTGTGGCGCCGATCGTGGTGACCTCCGAGGGCGCGCTGCCGATCGGCGGAGCCGAGTCTCTCAAGACCGGCGAGCTGGATGCCTTCGGGCACATCCGCCTTGGCGGGATCGCCGACTGGCTGGCCGAACAGATCGAGAAGCGCACCGGCATCGAGACCCGCTCCGTCATCCTGGGGCACCTGCAACGCGGCGGAGTGCCCACGGCATACGACCGTGTGCTGTCGACCCGGTTCGGCCTGCACGCCGCTGACGCGGTGCACGACAAGGACTTCGGCATGATGGTCGCGCTGCACGGCACCGACATCGTCCGGGTCCCGTTGGCCGAAGCGGTGGGGACGCTCAAGACGGTCCCACCGGAGCGGATGACCGAGGCTGAGGTCTTCTTCGGCTGAAACCGACCTGGGAGGCGTCCACCTGATGGGCGCAACTAGTGGTGTGTCTCCAAAATAAATAGCCGCAGTTTGGTAGGCTGTTCGCAT
>DAITND010000098.1:0-9498 GCA_036834825.1 Dermatophilaceae bacterium | reverse complement strand
TTCGTGACCACATCCACCAGCGTCGAAGCGAGATCTCCGCACATGAGCAACGATGCGTCATCTGTGCTCATCGAGGGACCTTGGGAGCACCGGTTCGTCGCCGCCAACGGCGCCCGCTTTCACGTGGCCGAGATCGGCCAGGGCCCACTTGTCGTTCTGCTGCACGGCTTTCCGCAGTTCTGGTGGGCCTGGCGCGATCAGCTGATCGCACTCTCCCAGGCCGGCTATCATGTGGCCGCCATTGATCTGCGCGGCTACGGAGCCTCCGACAAACCACCCCGCGGGTACGACACGTTCACCCTGGCAGCCGATGTCGCGAGCATCGTACGATCGCTGGGAGAGAGCACCGCTGCGATCATCGGGCACGGCTGGGGCGGCTGGATCGCCTGGTCGATGCCGACCATGCAGCCCGCCGTCACCAGAGCCGTCGCCGCCCTGGGCATGCCACATCCACTGGTGCTGCGCCACGCATCAGTGCGCAACCCAGCCCAGGTCAGGGCCAACGCTTATCTGGCCGGACTACAACGCCCCTTCGTGCCCGAGCATCAGATGAGCAAGAGCCCCGCGTACGTCGAACGCCTGCTGGGTGCCTGGTCGGCTCCGGGCGGGCTGTGGCCTCCGCGCGACCTGGCCCTGCGCTACGCCGAGGCGATGGCTCTGCCCTTCGTCGCCCACTCCGCCGCGGAGTACTACCGCTGGGTGGTCCGCAGTCAGTGGCGACTGGATGGTCGGCGGTTTGCCCATTGCGTGAGGTCCCCCATCACGGTGCCGGTTCTCCAACTGCAGGGTGAACAGGACCGGGCTGTGATGCCGGCTCTCGCCCCGATGTCCTCGGCATACGTCAAGGGTTCCTTCGAGCAGCATTTCGTCGCAGACGCCGGACATTTCCTGCCCGAGGAAGCACCTTCGCAGGTCAACGCACACCTCGTACGCTGGATGAACAGCCTGCCCTGACCTATCCGGCGACACATCCCCCGGTGCTCACTGGCGAGAAAGCGCTGTTGGCGGCGTTGAGATCCGGACGGGCCTCATCCAGGGTGAGGGCGTACCCGGTCTTGTCGTCATCGAGCGACCTGGCGAACACGATCCCGACCACCGCACCGCTGGGCGATAGCAGAGGCCCTCCGGAGTTCCCCGGCTGGACCCTGGCATAGAGCGAGTAGACCTGACGGACAACACCCGGGCTGTCGTAGATGTCAGCGCCGGTGGCCATCAGGACGTCGCGCACCCGGGCGGTGTCCAAACGGTAGGGCCCGTTGAGCGGGAAACCGGCGACGACAGCACCTCCGGCACGCTTGAGGTTCACGCCCTGCCTCGACGCGGGAGCCGGGAGCCCGGGCACGGACAGCACGGCCAGGTCACGCTTGGGGTCAAAGAGGACCACGTGGGCGTCGTACGATCGCCCGGCGCCCCCGATCCGAACGTTCTCGGACGTTGTCCCAGCAACGACGTGGGCGTTGGTCACGACCCGCTCCGGGGCAACGACCCAGCCGCTGCCCTCCTGCTCCCGGTTGCATGACGAGGCCACGCCCGTGATCTTGACGATGGACATGGCAGCCCGGGCCACACCGGCGCCGAACTCCAGCTGGTTGTCCGGTGGCGCGATAGGAGCGATCGGCTCGGCACGGACGCCCTCGAAGACACGAGGGAAGCCCTCACGGTCAAGAACCGACTGGTACCCTGCGAACAGTCGCCCTGTCTGTGCCGGCACCAGACGGTCAATCGTCGAAATGATCCGCGACGTGCCGATCGCCCTCGCCAACGGGGTCTGAGAGCCCCCTCGAACTGCGCCGGCCAGGAACCATACGAGCACGGACACGGCGAGCACCGTGGCCACGGCACCCAGGGCGGAGTCGGCTACCCGTCCCGGCTTGTCTCTCAGCCCGCCACGCATGCGAAAACCAGCGGCGACGAAGATCGACTGACCCAGAGCGGCGAGGACAAACACCCCCAGAACCAGGACCAAGGTGCGCCACACGACGTTGTTGTCGACCGCGTCCCAGTGCCGCAGCAGCGCGGGCAGCACCCACATACCCAGAGCACCGCCGGCCAGGAAACCGACCAAGGACATGACACTGACGACCAAACCGTGGCGATAGCCGATGAATCCATAGCTCACCAGGACGAGGGCCAGCACAAGGTCAAGCGAGTTTGCCATCATGGCGTGCCTCCCAGGGCCCCGGTCGGCGGCACCGACCTGTCGCGGGCCCCCATGAGATGCAGGGGCAACGGCCGGTGGTCCGCGCGGTCCCAGGACCGTTCGAGGCCCGCCAGCTCGATGACTTTGGAAAGCAACCCGGCGGTGAACCCCCACACCAGCAAACCGTCGACGTCGAACGCCGGACCGACGAAACCGCTGGGGTGCGAGACCGTGAATCGCCGCGCAGGGTCGGTGAGCTCGGACAGCGGTGCTCGCAGAACCCTCGCCACCTCCAGATGGTCGACGACGCTGATGGGGCTCGGCTGTGCCCACCAGGCCAGGACGGGTGTAACCACGAAGTTGCTGGGCGGCAGATACAGGGCCGGCAGTTCGGCGACAACCTGAACACCGGCCGGATCAAGGCCCACCTCCTCCTGCGCCTCCCGCAGAGCCGCAGAGACCGGCCCGGCGTCAACGGGATCGATCGCACCACCTGGGAAGGAGACCTGACCCGCGTGCGAACGCATGCTGTGCGATCGCTCGGTCAGCACTACATCCTCGCCACCCTCGGCGCCCGGTCCGAAGAGGATCAGCACTGCGGACGGCCGACCACCCTCGTCAGGGGGCAGGAACCGGCTGAAGAAGCCCGGATCCTGCTGACCCAGCTGCGCCACCAGGTGCGCCATCCACTGCGGCTGCTGGACGGTCACGACTGAACCGGGCTGAGCTCGTACTTCAACAGCAGCGCCGCCTTGACCGGGTCGGTCTCTCCGTCACCGTAGGACGGGCACCAACCGGCAACCGGGCACACGCCACAGGCGGGCTTGCGGGCGTGGCAGGTGCGTCGTCCGTGGAAGATCAGGACGTGGGAGAGCATGGTCCAGTCCTTCTTGGGGATAAGAGCACCCACAGCGTGCTCAACCTTCACGGGATCCTCCTCCAACGTCCAGCCGAAGCGCCTCGCCAGCCGCCCGAAATGCGTGTCCACCGTGATCCCCGGGATGCCGAAAGCATTGCCCAGCACTACGTTCGCGGTCTTTCGGCCGACCCCGGGAAGGGTAACAAGATCCTTGAGTCGAGGAGGAACCTCACCGTCAAATCGTTCGACCAGCGCCGTCCCCAGCTTGATCAAGGAGTCGGTCTTGGCGCGATAGAAGCCCGTGGACTGGATCATCGTCTCAAGCTCGGTGCGATCCGCCGAGGCAAAGTCCGCCGCGCTCCGGTATCGGGCAAAGACCGTCGGAGTCACCATGTTCACCCTGACATCGGTGGTCTGAGCGGACATCACCGTGGCCACCAACAGCTGCAGCGGGCTCTCGAAGTCGAGCTCACAGTGGGCGTTGGGATAGCGCTCAAGCAGCGTCCGGTAGATCTTGCGGGCTCGACGGGTCAACGCGACCGGAGACTCGGGCTTTGAAGGGGCAGACACCCTGCAAGAGTAGAGGGCGCAGTTGAGGGTCCCGAAACCCACATACAGGCGCGGACTGACGCTCCCGCGTCCAGGCTCTGACAGACTGTCCCGTGTGGACATTGATGTCGTGAGACAAAGCCCCCTCTTCGCCGCACTGGATGACGACGCCGCAAGCGCCCTCATGGGCTCGATGACGCCTTCGCGTCTCGAACGTGGAGACGTCCTTTTTCGAGAGGGCGACCGCGGTGATCGGCTCTACGTCATCGGTGAGGGCAAGATCAAGCTCGGGCTGACCAGTATCGACGGCCGCGAGAACCTCCTGGCCGTCCTGGGCCCAGGTGAGATGTTCGGCGAGCTGAGCCTGTTCGACCCCGGTGCCCGCACCGCGACCGCCACTGCCGTCGCCGAGACGCAGCTGATCGCGCTCGGCCATGAGAACCTCACCACATTCCTCTCGGGTCGCCCAGCCGTCGCGTCGACCATGCTTGCAGCGCTCGCGCGGCGTCTTCGTCGCACCAACGAGACACTGTCCGACCTCGTCTTCACCGACGTACCCGGCCGGGTGGCCAAGGCTCTCCTGGATCTGTCCAACCGTTTCGGCCGCTCGTCCGAGGAGGGCATCCTGGTCGCCCACGACCTGACCCAGGAGGAGCTAGCCCAGCTCGTCGGTGCCTCCCGCGAGACGGTGAACAAGGCGCTGGCCGACTTCGCAACGCGAGGATGGATCAAGCTCGAGGCCCGCGCAGTCGTGCTGATCGACATCGAGCGCATCCAGCGCCGGGCCCACTGACCCGACAGATCTCTCGCCGCGCACTTGGGGCCTGGGTCAGGGGTGAGTGCGCAGGTAGTCCAGCTGGGCCAGGGCGCTGAGCCGGGCCGCCGGCAAGAGCTCGTCGGGAACGTCGGCGTACACCGTCTCGACCACCCCATCGACGCCCGGACCCCTGAGCACGACAGCAGCGCGCACTTGCTCCAGCCGGTCCGACCGGTGCTCGAGGTAGTACCGCACGACGCCGGCCGCATCCGGCACGGTGGGACCGTGGCCCGGCAGGATCCGGGTCACCTCTCGTGAGCTCGTCATCGCCTCAATGCGCTGCAACGACGTCAGGTATGCCGCCAACTCACCATCGGGCCACGCCACCACCGCCGTGCCACGGCCCAGGATCGTGTCGCCGGTGAGAAGCGCGTTCTCGGCAGCCAGCAAGAATGACAGTGAGTCGCCGGTATGACCTGGCGTGGCCACGACCGCCAGGTCCAGACCGCCGACCCTCAGCCGGTCTCCATCGCCAAGGCCGTCGTGCCCCATGCCAACGGCTCGAACCGGAGCTCCGGTGAGCTCGCCAAAACGCCCGCCTGACTCGGCGTGATCCGGATGGCCATGGGTGAGCAGTGTCAGGGCGACCCGAGCCCCGCGACGAGCCACGACGTCCAGCACCGCCTGAAGGTGCTGCTCGTCCAGCGGTCCGGGATCGACAACGACGCATTGCGCCGACCCGGGCTCCATCAGAACCCAGGTGTTGGTGCCCTCCAGTGTCATTGCGCCCGGATTCGGTGCAAGCACGCAGGTTGCCCGCGAGGTGACATCGCCACCAACCCAGGTAGGAGTCATTCTCCCGCCATCGGGAGGTGCCGGGTGGGAAGGACGCAGCGGATCACCACCGCGTCGTCCGTCTGGAGGAGCACGGGGGTGACCGGCGCCATCTGGACCTCGGCGGCCAGGAACTCGGCGACGCAGGGAGCCGCGGCAACCTGCTCGAGGCAGACCACGGTCGGTGGCAGCATCAGCGCATAACCGTTCGCATAGTCTTCCAGCAGACGGACCGGGTTGGCCCAGTCGGCGTGGTCCGCCTCGCTGGTCTGGTCGTCGGCGATCTGTCCGGCGGGCAGCAGCGCGGCGAAGAACCTTGTGTCATAACGCTTCGGCTCGAACTCCGGGGTGATCCAGTGGGCCCGCGCCTGCAGCAGATCCGAGCGCAGCACCAAACCCCGGCCGATCAGCATCTGGGCCAGAGAAAGCTCGCGCGACAACAACGCCTCACGCCCGGCCCGCCACTCAGGGCCGCTGACGTCCCCCACCACGGAGTTGACGTCGGGCCCGGCCAACAGCACTCCGCACTCCTCGAACACCTCACGGACTGCGGCGACCACCAGCTCGCGCGCGGTGGCCTCATCGGCGATGAGCAGTCGCCCCCACTGCGCCGGCGACGGCCCCGCCCAAGGAAGGCTCAGGTCGGCATCGCGCGGGTCCACGCCGCCGCCCGGAAACACCATCATCCGGGGCGCAAACTCCATGGTGGACGAACGGCGCAGCATGAAGACCTCGACGCCGCTGAGGTTCGCGCCAGGGCGGTCCCTGAGGATCATCACCGTGGCCGCAGACCTCGCGGCGACCACCTCGGGACGCCGGCCCTGCAGCCAGTTCTCGGCCCGGCCGGCCAGCGTCCCCACGGCGAAGTCGCGAATATGGCTGGAGATGCTCAGTCCTGGACCGAGACGGTGATCTCGACCTCGACCGGAGCATCGAGCGGAAGAACGGCAACGCCCACTGCTGAACGCGCGTGGACTCCGGCGTCGCCAAACGCGTTACCGAGCAGCTCGGAGGCACCGTTGATGACGCCGGGCTGTCCGGTGAAAGCCGGGTCGCTGGCCACGAAGCCGACGACCTTGACCACACGAGTCACCATGTCGAGGTCACCGACCAGAGCCTTGACGGCGGCGATCGCGTTCAGGGCGCAAACCTGGGCCAGCTCTTTCGCGTCCTCGACGGAGACAAGTCCTGGTCCTTCGCCGACCTTGCCCGTCGCCGCCAGCGCGCCCGACACCATTGGCAGCTGGCCGGAGGTGTAGATGAGGTTGCCGTCACGCACAGCGGGCAGATAGGCCGCCACAGGCATGGCAACGTCCGGGACGGTCAGGCCCAGCTCGGCCAGGCGGTCTTCGACAACGGACATGCGCTATTTCTTTTCTCGTTTGAGGTAGGCCACCAGACCATTGCCGTCGGGGCCCGTCACGACCTGCACGAGCTCATAACCGTCCTCACCCCACTGGTCGAGGATCTGCTTGGTGGCGTGCGAGATCAGTGGAACTGTTGCGTACTCCCAGATAGCCATGGCTGAAGCCTAGACCGGGCGGTCACGGGCCCCACACGGCCGTCCACGCGGCTCGCCACCGCCCCAGCGCCCTACCCCCCTTAGTCTCTTGGGTATGGCACCAGACGCGGGGTCAACCCGCGACACCGACTGGGACGGCGTGCGACTGCACATCGTCACCGGCAAGGGCGGCACCGGCAAGACCACTGTTGCCGCCGCCCTGGCCCTTGCCCTGGCCGCCGAGGGCAGGCGGGTGCTGCTCGCCGAGGTCGAGGGGCGCCAGGGCATCAGCCAGACCTTCGACGTCACCCCTCTGGCCGCGACGGAGGCCCGCATCGCGCACGCCGCCCACGGCGGTGAGGTCTTCGGTCTCTCGGTGGACGCCAAGGCCGCGCTGCTGGAATACCTCCAGATGTACTACAAGCTCGGTCGTGCGGGCGGGGTGCTGGAGAAGTTCGGCGCCATCGACTTCGCCACAACGATCGCGCCCGGCGTGCGTGACGTGCTGCTCACGGGCAAGGTCTATGAGGCGGTCCGGCGTCGCCGGGACCACCGGGCAAAGGGGCCAGCCGCCACACCCGCCTACGACGCCGTCGTCCTGGACGCCCCACCCACCGGCCGGGTGGTGCGCTTCCTCAACGTCAACCATGAGGTCGCAGACCTTGCCAAGGTCGGACCGATCCGATCCCAGGCTGACTCGATCACCGCAATGCTGAAGTCCCCACAGACCGCGGTCCACCTGGTGACCTTGCTCGAGGAGATGCCGGTCCAGGAGACGGTCGACACCATCGCCGAGCTACGAGCCGTCGGTATGCCGATCGGTGGCGTCGTCGTCAACCAGGTGCGCGAGGAGATCCTGACCCGGGAGGTCCTGGATGCAGCAGCCCGGGGTGCGATCACCCGCAAGGACGTTGCGGCCGACCTGACCCGGGTCCACGTGCGGGCCACCGACGCCCTTCTCGACGGCCTGCTGAGCGAAGCCAGGGACCACGCCGAACGCGTCGCCCTCGAGCGGGACGAGGCCAAGGTTATCGCCGATCTGGGCAGGCCGACCTACCGGTTGCCGTCGCTGTCCGAGGGTGTCGACGCGAACGGCATCCGCGAGATGGCGGAGACGCTCAGCGCCGAAGGGATGGCGTGATCGTGTCCGTTCTCGATATCGACGCGCTGCTGGACGATCCGCAGACCCGCATCATCGTGTGCTGCGGCGCCGGCGGAGTCGGCAAGACGACCACCGCGGCAGCGTTGGGGCTTCGTGCAGCCGAGTCCGGCCGCCGGGTCGTCGTGCTGACCATCGACCCTGCCCGGCGCCTGGCGCAGTCGCTTGGCCTGACCATGCTAGACAACACGCCCAGGCCGGTGACGGATATCGACGACGCCAGCGGCGGTTCTCTGGACGCGATGATGCTGGACATGAAGCGGACCTTCGATGAGGTTGTTGAGGCCCACGCCACCCCGGACAAGGCCGAACAGATCCTGGCCAACCCGTTCTACCAGGCGGTCTCGAGCTCCTTCGCCGGAACCCAGGAGTACATGGCGATGGAGAAGCTCGGGCAGCTCAGGCTCGAGGCAGACCGCGACCCGGACAACCCACGCTGGGACCTCATCGTCGTCGACACCCCGCCGTCCCGTTCGGCCCTGGACTTCCTAGATGCCCCCAAACGCCTCGGGTCATTCCTGGACGGCCGCTTCATCCGCCTGCTGGCCGCGCCTGCAAAAGCGGGCGGCCGCGCATACCTCAAGGTCTTTAGTGCCGGCGTGAACATCGTCACCAAAACCCTGACCAAGGTGCTGGGCGGTCAGATGCTCACCGACGTCCAGACCTTTGTGGCCGCCCTTGACACGATGTTCGGCGGGTTCCGCAAGCGCGCGGACCACACCTATGCGCTGTTGAGTGACCGAACGACCACATTCATCGTGGTTGCCGCTCCCGAACGGGACGCGCTGCGCGAGGCCTCGTTCTTCGTGGACCGACTCGACGAGGAGCAGATGCCCCTGGCCGGGTTGGTGGTCAACCGGATGTATCGCGTGTCTGCACCCGGTCTGTCGGCTGCCCGCGCGCTCGGGGCGGCCGAAGAACTGGGTGACGAGGACAGCAGCAACTCATCGGGCGTGGGTTCTTCAGTGGCCTCAGGGCGCACGGCCATCACCCAGGGCCTGTTGCGAATGCATGCGGTTCAGGCGGAGATCGCGGCCCGGCACGAGTCGCTGGCCAAGAGGTTCATCGCCGGGCACCCCGACATACCGGTGGTGGAGGTGCCGGCGGCCTCGGGGGACATCCACGATCTGGTTGGCCTACGCGCGGTGGGCAAAGCGCTCGCGGGGCACTGACTCACGGGCCACAGACGTGCAGCGCACATGGCAGATCTGGGGACCCGGCGAAACTGGTAGCTTACGAGGCGGGCCGTTCCTGACGCATGCGGTCGGCCTCGAACAGAGCACGCCAAGACGTGACCCCCGGCCGGCGCTTGAGCAGCGCCCGGCGCTCTCGCTCCGTCATGCCGCCCCACACCCCGAACTCGGTGTGGTTGTCCAGTGCATCGGCAAGACATTCGGCGATCACCGGGCAGCTCATGCATACCTGCTTGGCTTGCTGTTGGGCAGCACCACGGACAAACAGGGCGTCAGGCTCCACCTCGATGCAGGCTCCCTGAAGCGCCCACTGCTCGACCCAGGTGTACTGGCCGGTTGAGACATCCTCTCGATGCGTCACCGTGAGTGACATGCTGACCTCCCCTGAAATCCGTGTCATGCCGTGTGCCGGACATGCTCGTTCGCTTATGTCTAAAACGATATGGAGAGTCGGATTTGACGGATATGACGCTTTGGGGTAGTTCTGGGCGACCGAAGTAACTAGT
>DAITND010000097.1:0-9561 GCA_036834825.1 Dermatophilaceae bacterium | reverse complement strand
CGAAGGCAAGCAGCTTGAGCCCGAAGACGTTGACGCCCATGGCCTCCGCGGCCTTTTCGTCTTCGCGAATGGCCACCCAACCGCGTCCGATGCGGCTCGTGTTGAGGCGATGGAAGACAAGGATGATGAACGCGAGCAGAAGTAGGAGCAGGAAGTAGTAGTTGGAGAAGCGGGCAATCGGAATGCCCAGGAGATTGTGGGTGTCACCAAAGTTGAAGCTACCGAAGCTCAGGTCCGGGATAGCCGGGATGCCGTTGGGGCCGTGGGTCAGGTCCGGGCCGTTGTTGCCGTCGAGGTTGAACATCGTCAGGCGGAAGATCTCACCGAAGCCGAGGGTGACGATGGCCAGATAGTCACCGGACACACGCAGGGTCGGCGTGCCGATGATCAGGCCGAGGGTGGCGGTGAAACAGGCCGCCACGAGAACGACCACGAAGAAGGGCGGCTTCCACCCGATCGTGGCGAACCCAGACGTCGAGAGAGTAGCCCCGACATAGGCACCCGAGCCAAGGAACGCGATATACCCGAGGTCGAGCAGGCCGGCGAGCCCGACCACGATGTTCAGGCCCATGGCCGCCGCCGCGAAGACAAGGACCTGGGAGGCGATCGACATGTTGGCGTCGGAGCCGCCCTGGGTGAGCGGGAAACAGAACGCCACCGCGAACGCAGCCAGAATCAGCTCGCGCTTGCGCCTGAGCGAGACGTGTCCTAGCCAGGACAGAAGCCCCGCGCGAGTCGCGGTGATCGCCATGCCCGTTACGAACACGAGGAACAGCACGAACACCATGGCATCGGCGAGGCTCAGGGCGTATGCCGTGCCGAACAGGAGCGCAGCCATGATCACCACGATGACGAGGATCTCGGCCCAGCCGGGCAGGAGGGCTTCAGCCAGGTCGCGGGTTCTGGAGGCCACGACCAGTCGTGAGGCGACAAAGAGCAGCACCGCCCCGAGGAAGGAGATCCAGCAGCCCGGCTGCACGTTGATCAGGCCACCGGCTTCAACGGTGATGGCCACGACGACCACCGTCATGAAGATGAGCGTCCAGTCGGCCAGGGCGTGTAGACCTCGCGCGGTATGAGCCCATTGGCCCAGCCAGGTCATCATTGGGCCCTTCTTGGCCAACAGCAGGATGACGGCCTGCAGCGCCAACGCGATCGCCATGATCTGCAGCCCGCCGGGGTTGAAGGCGATGGAGAGGTCGCCCAGGACCTGCGGGTCATAGCTCCAGGAGAGCAGGGACCCGATGATGATCAGAGCGGCGCCGGCCAGGCCCAGCGGCAAGGCCTTGGGGCCGTGTTTGGCCAAAGCGGCTTGGGGAATGTTGGGGATGGTGATCATGCGCGGTCCACCGCCTTCTCGCCGAGCAGACCTTGTGGGCGGAATACGAGTACCAGGATAAGCAGGACGAAGGCCCAGACGTCCTTCCAGGGGCTGCCTCCGAACTCGCCGGGGATGTACTGGGTTGCCATTGCTTCCACTATGCCCAGGACCAGCCCACCAACGACAGCACCTGCCACGTTGCCGATGCCGCCAAGGACCGCCGCGGTAAAGGCTTTGAGGCCCGCCAGGAAGCCCATCCGGAAGTTGATGTTGTGGTTCTGCAGACCTTGGGCCACACCGGCAACCGCAGCCAGGACCGCGCCGAGCGCGAACGCCACCACGATGATCCGGTCGACGTTGATGCCCATCAGACGAGCCGTGTCCTGGTCCTGGGAGACCGCCTGCATTCCGTGGCCCATCTTGGTGTGGTTGATGAAGTACCACAGCAGGGCTGAGCAGACGATGAGGGCGCCGATGGTGAAGATCGCCTCACGCGCGATGGTCACGCCGCCTATCTGTATCGCCGACCCTGTCACCACGTCGATCTCGGGGAACGGGATGATCGACTTCGCGTCCGGCAGGTTGAAGGGGTTCCAGCTGGTGAACGGCACGTTGTTGTAGTTCAGCCGGACGGCTTCCTGCAGGAAGACCGAGATGCCGATGGCAGTGATCAGCGGAGCCAACCGCGGGGCGTGACGCAGCGGCCGATAGGCGAACCGCTCCATCAGGACGGCTGTGGTTACCGACGCGATGACGGCGCCGATGATCATGACCGGCAGCGTCCACAGGGCGGTGTTCCCTTTGAAAAGCACCAGAGAGGTGGTCAGAGCACCGAAGGCTCCGATCATGAAGACCTCGCCGTGGGCGAAGTTGATCAGCTGCAGGATGCCGTAGACGACGGTGTATCCAACGGCGATCAGCGCGTACAGCGATCCCAGGCTCAGGCCATTGACGAGCTGTTGGATGAAGGTTTCCACCTTGGGAGCTCCAGTGGTCAGATTCGACAATGCCGTAGGAGTGGGCGGCTGCCCACTCCTACGGCCTTAAGGGTCGAGTTACTTGAATGCTTCGGTGAGAACCGGGACCCACTTCAGGTCGGTGACTTTGTAGACGGTCAGCACCCGGCTGGTGGTGTCACCGAACTTGTCGAAGGCGACCGGGCCTGTCACGCCGGCGAAGTTGACCTTCCCCAGCGCGTCGATGGTGGCCTGGCGAGTCGAGGCCACGTCGTTGGCGCCCTTCAGCGATACCTTCAGGGCGTTGATGATGGCGTTGGCGGCGTCGTAGGAGTAGGCGCCGTAGGCGGCCGCGGGCTCCTTGTAGCCTGCCGCCGCGTAGTCGGCCAGGAACTTCTTGCCGGCGGCGAGCGAGTCGGTCGGCGCGCCGACCGAGGTAGCGAGGTCACTGTTGGCGGTGGCCCCAGCGAGCGTGACGAACTTCGGGTCGTAGATGCCGTCGCCGCCCATCAGCGGGACGTTGAGTCCGGCTGCCTTCATCTGCTGCGAGAGCGGGCCCGCCTGAGGGTACTCGCCACCGTAGTAGATAGCCGCGGGCGCGGTCGGCTTCACCTTGGAGATGACGGCCTGGAAGTTGGAGTCGTCCGGGTTGATCGTCTCGGCAGCAGTGACGGTGCCGCCGAGCGAGGTGAACTTCTTGGTGAAGGCGGTGACCAGACCCTGGCCGTAGGTCTTCTTGTCGTGAATCGTGGCGACCTTCTTGATGCCGGCCTTCTGGTACAGGTACTCAGCGGCGAACGGACCCTGCACGGCGTCCGTGGTGCAGGTGCGGAAGTAGGTGGGGTAGGTCCGCACCGGTGCCGTGGCGAAATTCGGCCCCTGGGTGAGCGACGGGTTGGTGTTGGCGGGGGAGACCTGGACGATCTTGGCGGTGGCGAGCACCGGCTGGGTGCTCTGGGCGACGCTGGAGTTCAGGTTGCCCACGACCCCGGCGACATTGGTCTCACCGGCAAACGCCGTGGCGGCGTTCTTGCCCACGTCGGGCTTGCCTTCGTCGTCCTTCGGCTCGACCTTGAGCGTCCAGCCGGGGATGGCGTTGTTGGCGTTGGCTTGCTTCACTGCGAGCTCGACGGAGTGCTGGATGCCAAGCCCGAGAGCCGACAGGTCGCCGGACAAGGGTGCCATGACGCCGATGACGGCAGTCTTGTTGCCGTTCGAAGTGCTGGTTGTACCGCCTCGGGAGCCGCATGCTGATAGGGCAAGCGACGCAACGAGCAACGACGCGCCAACCCGTAGAACTGAACGTTGATGCACGTTTCCTCCTGAATTGTCATCGCCCAGGTAGCATCCTGGACCCCCGCGAACCTCGCGGCAGAAACGAACAGTAACCCGGGCGGCGATCGTGTGGGGGCGTTCCCGCAGTTGTGTTGCAGGGTCGTTACCAGCGCGCTGCACAGTCGTTATCGGAGCGGAAACGCCGGCCAGACCCGAATAGGGCGCTCCATCAAGGGGCGAAAGGCAGGGATGCCATGACGTGCGGACGCTCCCATTCCTGCTATCCCTACCTGTCCGGCAGGTGAACCACGAGTGCCTTGGCCACGTTAGGTCTGGGTAACGCGCAGATCGGCTCCATCGAACTGCTGCATCCCAAGACGGCCACCCGAAATACAGGAGGACTCAGTGAGCCAATCTGACCAGCTCCCCCCCGCCGAGCACCCGGCGACAAGTCACATTGATCGCCGTACGGTCATTGGCAATGTCGCCGTCGTGGGTGTGGGGGTCGCCGGCGCAGCGACTCTTGCGGCATGCGGCGGTGGTGCGGCCAGCACGGCTGGCGGCACCGTGGGCGCAGGGACTGGTTCTGCGGGCTCGGGCAAGGACGTGATCAAGGTCGCCGACATCCCGGTGGGTGGCGGCAAGGTCTTCGACGCCACAAAAATCGTGGTGACCCAGCCCAAGGCAGGGGAGTTCAAGGCCTTCAGCGCTGTCTGCACCCACAAGGGCTGCACGGTGGCCGGCGTGGCCAATGGGACCATCAGCTGTCCTTGTCACGGAAGCACCTACGACGCCGCCACTGGTCAGGTCACCGGCGGTCCGGCACCCGCGCCGCTGCCGAGCAAGACCGTCACGGTCAATGGCGGCTCGATCACGATCACCTGACTGGCTGCCAGGCCTCTTGCTGCACAGGGGGGAGGGACAGGTGGCTTCACACCCTCATAGAGTGAGGCTGTGGCCGACCCGTCGTCATACCGCCCAAGACCGGGGGAGATCCCGGTTGACCCCGGCGTCTATCGCTTCCGCGATGGCGATGGTCGGGTCATCTATGTCGGCAAGGCCAACTCGCTGCGCTCGCGGCTCTCGTCATACTTCCAGGATCTTTCGGCGCTTCACCCGCGGACGCGGTCGATGGTCACCACCGGTGCCAGCGTCGAGTGGACCGTCGTGGCCAACGAGGTCGAGGCGCTCCAGCTGGAGTACTCGTGGATCAAGGAGTTCGACCCGCGCTTCAACGTCAAGTACCGCGACGACAAGTCGTACCCCTACCTGGCAGTAACACTAGGTGAGGAGTTCCCACGGGCTCAGGTGATGCGCGGAGCCAAGCGCAAGGGGACGCGATACTTCGGTCCCTACGCCCAGGCGTGGGCGATCCGCGAGACGCTCGACCAGCTCCTGCGGGTGTTCCCGATGCGCACCTGCAGCAGTGGCGTCTTCAGACGTGCCGGCCAGGTCGGCCGGCCGTGTCTGCTCGGTTACATCGACAAGTGCTCAGCTCCTTGCGTCGAGCGGGTCAGCGCCGATGAGCATCGCGTGATCGCCGAGGACTTCTGCGACTTCATGGCGGGCAACACCGGCAAGTTCGTGAAGCGTCTCGAGGCACGGATGAAGGCTGCCGCGGCCAAGCTCGACTACGAGCAGGCGGCCCGGCTGCGCGACGACCTCGGGGCGCTGACCAGCGCGCTCGAGAAGTCGGCGGTGGTCCTGGCCGATGCGACCGATGCCGATGTGTTCGCTCTTGCCGACGATGAGCTCGAGGCCGCGGTCCAGGTGTTCCACGTCCGGGGCGGGCGGGTGCGGGGTCAGCGTGGATGGGTGGCCGAGCGCGGGTCCGAGGACGCCGCGGAGCTGTCATCGGTCGTCGAGCACCTGCTCCAGCAGGTCTACGGCGGCGAGTCGCCCGAGGGTGTGCCGCATGAGGTCCTGGTCCCCGTACTGCCGCCGGATCCGGTGCATATGGGGGAGTGGCTCAGCAGGCTGCGCGGTGCCCACGTCGACCTGAGAGTGCCCCAGCGTGGGGACAAGCGCGCGCTGATGGAGACGGTGCGGCGCAACGCCGAGCAGTCGCTGGTTCGTCACAAGGTGGCCCGGGCCGGGGACCTCACGGCTCGCAGCCTGGCGCTGCAGGAGCTTCAGGACGGACTCGACCTGGCCAGTGCGCCGCTGCGGATCGAGTGCTTCGACGTCAGTCACGTGCAGGGCACCAACGTGGTGGCCTCCATGGTGGTCTTCGAGGATGGGCTGCCACGCAAAGCCGAGTACCGACGGTTCATCGTCAAGGCCGCCTTGGGCCCGAGCGGGGACGCCAACCCGCAGATCGACGACACGGCGGCCATGCACGAGGTGCTTACCCGCAGATTCAAGCGCTATCTCGACGACCGGGTCGAGGCTGGCGAGATCGAGGGCATGGCGATCGATCTCGACACCGGCCGACCACGACGGTTCGCCTACCCACCTAGCCTTGTTGTCGTCGACGGTGGCCTTCCCCAGGTCAACGCCGCCCGGGCAGCGTTGGTGGAGCTGGGGATCGATGACGTCGCCCTGGTCGGGCTGGCCAAGCGTCTTGAGGAGGTCTGGATCCCGGGCCAGGAGTTCCCGGTGATCCTTCCGCGCACGAGCGAAAGTCTGTACCTCTTGCAGAGGGTGCGGGATGAGGCCCACCGGTTTGCCATAACGTTCCATCGTCAACGGCGCTCAAAGGCGATGACCGCCAGTGTGCTGGATGACATTGCGGGATTGGGCGATGTCCGGCGTAAGGCGCTGCTGCGCCACTTCGGCTCGGTCAAGCGACTCAAGGAGGCCTCGGTGGAGCAGATTCAGGAGGTGCCCGGCATCGGGGTGGCTCTTGCTGACACGATTCATGTGACACTGCACCACCCGACGACCCCGACTGCACCGGCCGTCAACGTGACGACCGGCGAACTGCTTTCTTGACCTGACTTGCTTGATAGGGACCGCGTGCCGACCAGACAGCGAGGACAGCAATGACAACCGCTTCTCCCGACCCGCACACCACAGCGTCTGAAAGCGGTCCGGGGCCGGTCAACGACCCGGATGCGACCGAGCTTGTCATCCTCACCGGTATGAGTGGCGCCGGTCGCAGCACCGCAGCCAATGTGCTCGAGGACATCGGTTGGTATGTCGTCGACAACCTTCCGCCGCAGCTGATACTTCCGATGGCCACCCTGGCGGCTCAAGCCTCTGATGATGGCGTCAGGAAGGTCGCGGTGGTGATCGACGTCCGCAGCCGCACGTTCTTCACCGCATTCCGTGACGCTCTGCAGGCCTTGCGCGTGATGGGCTGGGCGCCGAGGGTGATCTTCGTCGATGCCACCGACGAGGCCCTGGTCCGACGCTTCGAGAGCGTGCGGCGCCCACACCCCCTCCAGGGTCACGGAAGAATGCTGGACGGCATCATCCAGGAACGAGAGCTGCTGGGGGATCTGCGTTCCGAGGCTGACGTCGTGATCGACACCTCCGGCTTGAATGTGCACCAGCTGTCGGCCAAGGTGTCCCAGATCTTCGCTGGTGCCGATGGTCCCCGACTTCGCATCGCAGTGATGTCCTTCGGCTTCAAGTACGGCATCCCTTTGGATGCTGACCTGGTCTTCGACATGCGCTTCCTGCCCAACCCGTTCTGGATCCCCGAGCTCCGGTCCAAGAACGGCACGGATCCGGCTGTGGCCGCATACGTCATGAACAAGCGGGGAGCAGGGGAGTTCGTCGACCGGGTCGTCGACCTGATGCAGCCCATGATTGTCGGCTACCAGCGTGAGGGAAGGCGCTACATCACCCTCTCCGTGGGCTGTACGGGCGGCAAGCATCGCTCGGTGGCTGTTGCCGAGGCGCTCGCGGAGAGACTGAACGGCGAGGACGTCGCCACGATCCTGGTTCATCGCGATCTGGGACGCGAATGACCAACCCGGTCGTGGTGGCCCTTGGGGGCGGACATGGTCTGGCTGCCTCGCTTACGGCTCTCCGGCTGCTCACCGACAAGATCACGGCGGTGGTGACCGTTGCCGACGACGGCGGCTCCAGCGGGCGCCTGCGCGATGAGTTCGGTGTGCTCCCGCCCGGAGACCTCCGGATGGCCCTGGCGGCGCTCTGCGATGACACCGAATGGGGCCGTCAGTGGCGCGACGTGCTCCAGCACCGGTTTGCGGGCGAAGGTGAGCTCGGTGGGCACGCGGTGGGCAACCTGCTGATCGTCTCGTTGTGGGACCTGCTCGGGGACACCGTTGGCGGCCTGGATCTGGTGGGTCGGTTGCTCAACGCCCGCGGCCGGGTGCTCCCGATGGCCGCGGTTCCGCTCAATATCGAGGCCAACGTCATGGGCGCCGACCCGGTTAAGCCGTTCGAGATCTCGACGGTGGTTGGCCAGGCTGAGGTGGCCACGACCAGCGGGCGGGTTCTCTCGGTGCGGCTCAACCCACGGGAACCCCCCGCCTGCGACCAGGCGGTGGAGGCCATCCAGGCCGCCGACTGGGTGATCCTGGGACCGGGTTCCTGGTTCACCTCGGTCATTCCGCACCTCCTGGTGCCCGGCATCCATGACGCGCTCATCAACACTCCTGCCAAAAGGGTTCTCACACTCAACCTCGTGATGAATACCGTTGAGACTGTGGGCTTCTCGGCGGAGAACCACCTCGAGGTCCTCGCTGCCCATGCTCCTGAGCTTCGACTGGACGTGGTACTCGCTGATCCCGGAATCGTCCGTGACGAGGCATTGTTACGGCGTGTTGCCGCGGACATGGGGGCAGAGCTGGTTCTGGCGAGCGTGGGAGACCACAGGCGCCAGGGTCAGCACGACTCACTTCGGCTTGCCGCGGCATACCGCGACATGATCCGCTGAAATCCACGACCTGTGGCGGGCTCTTGAGTTGCAGACCAGTGGCAGGATGGCCCCTATGGCGATGACGGCGAAAGTCAAGGACGAGTTGAGCCGGCTCACTGTTACCAAGCCGTGCTGTCGCAAGGCTGAAGTGGCCACGACCTTACGGTTCGCCGGTGGGCTGCACATCGTCGGGGGGCGGATCGTGGTCGAGGCCGAGCTGGATACCGCGGCCGCGGCGCGCCGACTGCGCAAGGACCTCGCGGACGTCTACGGCCACAGCAGTGAGATCCTTGTCTTGTCCGCCGGCGGACTTCGCCGTGGCAGTCGCTATGTCGTTGGAGTCGTCCAAGACGGCGAGGCGCTGGCCCGTCAGACCGGGCTGATCGATGGCCGGGGTCGCCCGGTGCGTGGTCTGCCCCCTCGGGTGGTCAGCGGTTCGGTGTGTGACGCCGAAGCTGCCTGGCGCGGTGCGTTTCTAGCGCATGGATCCCTGACCGAGCCCGGCCGGTCCGCTGCCCTCGAGCTCACCTGCCCCGGCCCTGAGGCCGCGCTGGCGTTGGTGGGTGCGGCGAGGCGACTGGGCTTGCAGGCCAAGGCTCGCGAGGTGCGTGGCGTGGACCGCGTTGTCATCCGCGACGGCGATGCGATCGGGGCAATGCTGACCAGACTCGGCGCCCATGAGTCGGTGTTGGCCTGGGAGGAGCGCCGCATGCGACGGGAGGTACGCGCCACCGCCAACCGACTGGCCAATTTCGACGATGCCAACCTGCGCCGTTCTGCACGCGCTGCCGTAGCGGCCGGCGCCCGGGTCGAGCGAGCGTTGGAGATCCTGGGCACAGATGCCCCGGACCACCTGTGCGAGGCCGGCAAACTGCGCCTAGAGCACAGGGAAGCCAGCCTGGAGGAGCTCGGTCAGCTGGCTGACCCGCAGATGACAAAGGACGCGGTGGCCGGCCGGATCCGTCGCCTGCTGGCCATGGCTGACAAGCGGGCCAGCGACCTGGGAATCGACGGCACGGAGGCCAACCTCACCGCCGATATGCTGGACGCCTGAGTCCGACAATTCAGTTGGCCGGAGTCGGCCGGCTGAGCTGTTAAGGGCTCGCCCCCGACAGGGAGGGCGCCTGGTGACCCAACTCACGGATCCCCTAGGCTTCTCCTTGACGATGATGTCA
>DAITND010000096.1:0-9804 GCA_036834825.1 Dermatophilaceae bacterium | reverse complement strand
CGAACGTCACAGACCCGCCCCACATCGTGCCGATCCAGTTGAAGAACTTCACCCCTGTCGGCACGGCTATCAACATGGTCATGACGGCGAAGAACGGGAGAAGCACCTGGCCGGTGGCATACATGTGGTGCGCCCAGACGCTCACCGACAGCGCTGCAATCGATATTGTCGCGAAGATCATGCCCTTGTAGCCAAACAGGGGTTTGCGGGAGAACACCGGCAGGATCTCGCTGATGATGCCGAAAAATGGCAGAGCGATGATGTAGACCTCAGGGTGGCCGAAGAACCAGAACAGGTGTTGCCAGAGCATGGCTCCGCTGTTGGCCGGATCGAACACATGCGCCCCGAGCCGGCGGTCTGCCCCCAGTGCCAGCAGTGCCGAAGCCAGCACCGGGAAGGCCATCAGGACCATGATCGAGGTGACCAGGATGGTCCAGGTGAACAACGGCATCCGGAACATCGTCATGCCCGGAGCGCGCAGGCAGATGATCGTGGTGATGAAGTTGACCGCACCCAGGATCGTGCCGAAACCCGCCAATGCCAGACCGAAGACCCACAGGTCACCGCCCAGGCCGGGGCTGTATGTCACATCCGAGAGCGGCGCGTAGGCGAACCAGCCGAAAGAAGCCGCGCCCTGGGGGGTGAGGAAGCCGCCGGCCGCGATCAGACCACCGAACAGGTACATCCAGTAGGCGAGCATGTTGAGCCGCGGGAATGCGACGTCCGGCGCGCCTATCTGGATCGGCATGAGGGCATTGGCGAACCCGGCGAACAAGGGCGTCGCGAACAGCAGCAGCATGATCGTGCCGTGCATCGTGAACAGCTGGTTGTACTGCTCCGGGTTGTCCACGACCTGTAGGCCGGGGGCGAACAGCTCGGTCCGGATGAGCAGCGCCAGCAGTCCACCGATCATGAAGAAGGCGAACGACGTTATGAAGTAAAAGTTGCCGATGACCTTGTGGTCCGTCGTGGTGACCCACTTGACCACGGTCTGGCCGCGAGAACGACGACGTGTTGCGGGTTCGAACCGCACGGCCACGCTCGGCTTGACTGTGGTCATCAGTTGCTCCCCGGGGTCGGCAGGTACTGCTGTTGGCCGGGTTGGATCTTCTCACGGCTCAGGCTGTTGGAGAGCATACCGATGTTGCCCTTTGCCCTGAGCTCGGCCATATGCGCCTGGTAGTCAGCCATGGACACGACCTTGACCTGGAACAGCATGGACGAGTGATAGGCCCCACACAGCTCGGCGCACTTGCCCTGGAAGGTGCCGATCTCGGTGGGAACGACCTGGAACCGGTTGACCTTGCCCGGTATGACGTCGAGCTTGCGAAGGAACTGCGGCACCCAGAAGGAGTGGATGACGTCACGAGAGGTGAGAACGAACTCGACCCGCTGGTTCACGGGAAGGTAGAGCGCCGGCAGCGTGGCGGCAACTCCTGGGTCGCCGGTCAGCGTGACCATGGTATTGGTCTCAAAGGTTTTAGCCTCGATGTAGTTGAAGTCCCAGTTCCACTGCTTGGCGACGACGTTGATGGTGACGTCCGGCCTCGCAGAGACGTCCATCTCCGAGGACTCGATGCGAGCGGTGTAGAAGAAGAGCACCGCGACCATGAACACGGGGACGATCGTGTACAGGATCTCGATCGGAACGTTATAGCGCAGCTGCTCGGGCAGTCCGACGTCGTCCTTCTTGCGGCGGTAGGCCACCACACACCACGCGATCAGCCCCCAGACCAGGACCCCGACACCGAGAGCAGCCACCCATGAGCCGTTCCAGAAGTTGGTGATGCTGCCGCTCTCACTTGTCACCCCATGAGGCAGGAGGCCGCGTTTGATCGACTCACCACAGCCACTGAGGGCCACCGCGCAGGTCAGAGCCAGACCCATAGTAACAAGTGCGCGCCGTTTGATGCGCGCAGAAGTGCCGTCGTGCCGAGGCAAGGTGTGCGCCTTCCGATAGTCAGTGACCAGCCAACGGCGAAACCCTACTATGCCGTAAAGCTTTCGTGGTGTCGGAATGGACTAACGTCGGTGCGTGGCACAACACCGAGCTGGCGATGTGCCGGCGCGAGCACCTCGGGTTCTGCTCGATGCGGCCAGTTCGCCGATGCTGCCGGCCGCCCGAACAACGCTTTTGGCCGCACTTGACGCGGGCTGGGCGGACCCGCGACGGCTGTACGCCGAAGGCCGTGCGGCTCGGGCATTGCTGGACCAGGCGCGTGAGGTGCTCGCCCACGGATTGGGTGCACGCCCGGGCGAGGTCTCGTTCCTGCCCTCGGGTCCGGCAGCGCTTCGCGCCGGTCTGGAGGGACTGCGGTATGCCGGCCGGCGACGTGGAGCCCGCTTGGTGGCCACCGCCGTCGAGCACTCCGCGATACTGACCACCGGCCGCTACCACGCCGCTGCGGCGCAGGATCCATCACTGTTCGCCGAGGTGCCGGTCGACCCCTTGGGACGTGTTGACCTCTCAGCCCTTCAGCAGGCTGTCCTAGGGCCCGGCACGGTGCTGGCTGCGGTTCAGTCCGCCAACGGGGAGATCGGCACGCGTCAGCCCCTCCAGGGGGCACACGCGCTGTGCCGGAGCCACGACGTGCCACTGCTGGTGGACGCCATGGCATCCCTGGGACGTGACGCCACCCCCGAACACTTCGACGTCATGGCAGGGGACGCGAGATCCTGGGGTGGCCCGAGCGGTCTGGGGGTGTTGGTCGTCCCTGAGCGCACACGGTGGCGCCGTCCTGGCCCGGTCAGTGAGGTCGAGCACGGACGCACCGACGTGGAACCGATGGTCGCCCTGGCGCTGTCCGCGGCCGAGGCATGGCAGCAGACCCAGGCCAACCACGTGGACCAGAGCGCCTCGTCCTTCGCCCTCGTCCGGCGACTGCGCGCGGCGGTTGGCGACCTGCGGGACGTGGATGTCGTCGGTGACCCCGACGACCGGCTCCCCCATGTGCTGACGTTCTCCCTGCTCTACGTCGATGGCGAGGCCCTGGTGATCGAGCTCGACCGTCGGGGCTTTGCTGTCGGTTCCGGCTCGGCCTGCACCTCGAGCACACTGGAGCCAAGCCATGTCCTGGCCGCGATGGGAGTGCTCACCCACGGCAATGTTCGCGTCACTTTGCCGTTGAACACGATCGCCCCGACGATCGATGAGGATGTCAGCCGTTTCATTGCCGAGCTGCCCGACGCTGTCGCTGCCGTCCGGGCCCACCTAGGGGCCTCAGATCTGTGAACCGGCCTCACCTGTGAACCCCATCGAGATCGACGCGCGCGGGCTTCGCTGCCCTCTGCCGGTGATACGGCTCGCCGAGGCCGCCCGGGCCGCCCCCGCCGGCGCCTGGATCGTCGTGCTGGCAAGCGACCCGGCTGCCCGTTACGACATCCCGGCGTGGTGCCGGATGCGCGACCATGCACTTCACGAGATAACCGAGGTCTCGGACTCGTCCGGTTCGGCAGGCCCGCCGGGCGAGAGTGACCCCCCGCCGTACCTGCGCTTCGTCGTCCAGATCCGCCCTCAGCGCTCGAAAGCCGGCGGAGCCGGCAGCGGGAGCGAACGCTCGAGCCGGGCGAGGTAGTCATCGCGCGAGATCTCGGTGACCCCAAGGCTGCCCAGATGGCGGGTGACCCACTGGACGTCGATGGTCCGGCGCGGGTCCTGGTCCTCGAACACCAGATCCGCCAGGCCCACCAGGGCGCACTTGGACGCGTCGGTCGCGCGGTGGAACATCGACTCCCCCGCGAACAGCCCACCCAAGGCCAGCCCGTACAGTCCGCCGACAAGCTCACCGTCACGCCACGCCTCGACCGAGTGGGCCCATCCCAGCTCGTACAGACGGGTGTATGCCGCCGTGATCGCCGGCGTGATCCAGGATCCGTCTCTGGAGGGGTCAGCGCAGCCCGCCACGACCTCCGAGAACGCCGTGTCGACACGGATGTCGAAGTGACGCAACGACCTTCGCAGAGAACGGCTGATCCTGACGTGGCCGGGCAACAGCACACCGCGTGGATCCGGCGACCACCAGCCCGTCGGCTCGTTGCCCTCTTGGCCCAGACCCATGGGGAACAACCCGGCCCGATAGGCCGTGAGCAGGGTGCCCGGCTCGAGATCGGCGCCGACACCCACCAGGTCGTCCCCGGGCGTTGCCTGGCCCAGATCTAACTGCCAGCGCGAGGTTGGGGGCTCGATCGGCATCCGGGTCAGGTCACCCGGTCAGGGGCGCGGGCAGGTGAGGTGGGGCTCGATCTCGGTGCAGGCTTGTGCGCCGTATGCGTGCGTGAACCGCTCCAGGAACCGGCTACGGCCCAGCTCGTACTCCTGGGTGCCGACCGTCTCCACGACGTAGGTGGCCAGCATGGAGCCGATCTGCGCCGAACGTTCTTGACCCAACCCCCAGGCCAGACCGGTGAGGAACCCGGCGCGAAAAGCGTCTCCCACCCCGGTCGGGTCAGCCTTGCGCACCTCATTGGCGATGGCGACCTCGAGCGGACGCTCGCCGCGAGTGGCTATGAGGACACCGTTCTTGCCCTTGGTGATGACCCGCGTCTGGACACGCTCAGCGATCTGGTCGCTGCTCCAACCGGTCTTCTGCTCGGTCAGCGCCGCTTCGTACTCGTTGGTGAACAGGTAGGTCGCCCCGTCGATCAGCTCACGGATCGACTCGCCATCCATGAAGGCCAGCTGCTGGGATGGATCGGCGGCAAACGGGATATCGCGGGTCCGGCATTCCTCCGTGTGACGCAGCATGGCCTCCGGGTCGTTGGAGCTGATGACCGCAAGATCCAGTCCCCCGACCCGGGCTGCAATCGGACCCAGCTCGATCTCGCGGGCCTCACTCATCGCACCCGCATAGAACGTGGCGATCTGAGCCATGTGCTCATCTGTGGTGCACACGAAACGGGAGGTGTGACGGGTCTCGGAAATATGCACGGAGTCACAGTCGACACCGTGGCGCTCCAGCCAGGACCGGTACTCCTCGAAGTCCTCTCCGGCGGCTCCGACCAGAATCGGTTGCTGTCCTAGGTTGGCCATGCCGAACGCGATGTTGGCGGCAACCCCCCCGCGATGTATCTCGAGGTCCTCGACCAGAAACGACAGAGCGATCTTGTCGAGCTGGTCGACGACCAGGGAGTCGGCAAACCGGCCCTTGTAGGTCATCAGATGGTCAGTGGCAATGGATCCGGTCAGAGCGATATGCACCCCGGCAACTTACCCCGTGGGGCGGTGATCAGGTTCACGACCCCGCCACAACCCCGCCATTGTTACTGGTCAGTGTTACCCGGCGGTACCGCTTTCGCCCGTTTCACCAGCGAAATAGAGTGAGGCCATGATCACTTCGATGTCCTTTCCTGGTCCCCGAGATGGCCTTGACGAAGGCAGCCTGGCCGAGTTGGCCCAGGACGGTCGTGAGATCGAGGTGGATGCTGAAAGGCCCCGGCAATCGGTCCCTTCAACCTTCGGCCCGATCGATGTCCCGGACGACGCCTCCGCCCTCATCGACGGGCTCGCGGCCTACGGCGCGTAGCTCCGCGTCACCATATGAGGAATGAGCGCATGGGGTATCACGACCCAGCTGTCCTCGCTGGTCAGTACAGCTATCGGGTGACGGAGACGGTTACGGGTGCGAAGTTCGGGATCTGGACCGAGACCGAGGTGACAGTGGCCGACAGCGGCGGGTACTCCGACGTCATCCGCACCGGGTCGGGGCCCACGTGGCTCGGGAATCTTGAGCAGACACAATAGGTGTCTATCTTCGCGTCCATCGTGTCTACGGCGTAGGTCTTCTGGCCCACCGGGTCGACAAGGTGTACCGCGTCGGGCCATGACCGGACACCGTCGGTTGTGTTCAGTGTCAAACCCTGAACTGGGATGTCGGTGGCCGAGGACAGCTGCCAGGTCAGGATGGTCGACGCGTCGCCGGCCCGCACTGAGATGATCTCGGCCGTGGCCGGTACGGTCGCAGGCTGCGGTATCGGGCGATCGCCCAGCTTTCCTTCGGTCTTGGCCACAGGTGTCGGAGGCGTCCAGCCCAGCACTGCTTCGGACTCGTCCCTCATCGCGCCGGATGAGCCCGACGCCGCTGTCGACCCCGGCGACGCCTTCGGGGTGAGCTTGCCATCACCGGCGCACCCGGCCAGTGAGAGAGCCAGGATCGCTACCACAGCGATGGAACCGGTGAGATTGCCAGAAGTCGCACGACGCAGGCGGCTCACTTGGCGCCTCCCTCAGGGGCGAAGACGATACTGACGCGGCGGTTCAATGTCCGGCCCTCGGCTGTCGTGTTGGGGGCCACCGGATCGGCCTCGCCCTTGCCCGAGGTCGGCAACTGGACACCCGCCTCAAGCAGCGGCTTGATGGCGGCAGCCACGGCTGCCGCTCGACGCTGGGACAGGTCGACGTTGTGCGATGTGGAACCTGTGTCGTCGGTGTAGCCGACAACTTGCAGAATGCCCGTCCCACCGGCGGTCTTGACATCAGCCGCAGCCCGCTGAAGCACAACCTGCGCCTTTGGCGAGAGGGTGGCCGAGTCGGTCGCGAACAGGACGTCCGAGGCCAGTGCGACACTGATCTGCTTCGGGGTCGCCCGGGTGATCACCGTCTGTTCCAGATCGGCGACCGAGGTGGTGAGGTCGATGACCGATTTCGCTGGTTCGACCGACGACGCCACGGCCGACTGGTCGATCTTCGGCCAGCCCATGCCCACGAGAACGGGCTTGCTGGGGTCAACCTCGGGTGTCATCGGCCCGTTGTCGACCTTGACGTTCCCGATGACCTGACCGGAGATGAACACATCGACCGACTTCACGGAGTCCGGCATCGGGGCGACCACCTGGTAGATGACTCTTGCCTGGCCGGAGTGGTAGTCGCTGAGGCCGGCGCTGTCGCTGCAGATGCAGTCGGAATGGCCGCTGATCCATGAGGTGTCACCCGCCGGGATCAAGCTCGTGTAGACCTTCTTACCCGCCGTGTCGACCAACATATTCTTAGCGAGCGAGGTAGTGGGATTCGACCGCGAATAGGCCGGCGAGTATTTGTCGAGACCCACGATGAAGGTCGACGTGTCCTTGGTCGAGGCGGGGTAGCCAATCGAGAAGTAGATCACCGTGCCGCCCGGGATCCGACGCACGCCATGCAGGGTCGCCACCGCGGCGGATTCGCCGGTCTCGGAGTTGTTCTTCAGCGCCACCTGTCCCAGGATCGGCACAGAGGGCATATTCGCTGCCGGAAGCGGGGACGACCTCTGACGCGCGGGTCGGGCTGAACTTCAGCCCGTCAGCCAAGCACAACGGACGAACCCTGCAGCCGGTGGGTGAGGTGACCTTGGGCACAACGACGGACTGACCCACCTGCTGCAGGGGCCTGCTCGCCGCGTGCACCGCTATCGGCGGGGGACACCCTGGGACTAGTCGGCTTCGCCATCCGGCGCCGCCGGCCCAGGCATTGATGCACAGGGCTCAGTCCGCCAGCACAATGGGCAGATGAACGAGGACGCGGCCCGACGAAGGTTGGCAGCAGCGCGCGTGGGTCGACTGGGCACGGTAACCCCCAGCGGCACGCCGCACCTGGTCCCCGTGGTGTTCGCACTGGTCGACGATGTCCTCTACTCCGCTGTGGACGGCAAACCCAAGACCACCCTGGCCCTGCAACGCCTGGCCAACATCGACGCCACGGGCCGGGCGAGCCTGCTCGTGGACGAGTACGACGAGGACTGGTCAACACTGTGGTGGGTCCGCGTCGACGGCTCGGCCCAGGTCCTCACCGCCGACAACAGCCAGCGTGGGCGGACGATCCGAAGGCGAGGCCGCCCCGAGCAGGTAGCTATCGCGCTCGAAGCCCTGACCCGCAAGTACCCGCAGTACGTCAGCAGACCGCCCGCTGGACCTGTCATCGCCGTACGCCTGACGCGATGGCATTGGTGGGAGGCGACTCCTACCCCGTGAACGTGCTGTGGCCGGCACACCCGCTCATCGGGGCATACCGGCCACCTCAGCCCGTACTCAGCTGAGTTTGACCCTTCAGCCAGCTCAGCTGAACAGTGGTCGACTCAGCTGAACGAGTCGCCGCAGGCGCACGAACTGCCCGCGTTGGGGTTGTCGATGGTGAAGCCCTGCTTCTCGATGGTGTCGGCGAAGTCGATCGACGCCCCGTCGAGGTACGGGGCGCTCATCCGGTCGATCACAACCTCGACAGAGCCGAAGTCCACGACCAGGTCTCCATCCAGGTTGCGTTCGTCGAAGTAGAGCTGGTAGACCAAGCCGGAGCAGCCACCGGGCTGCACCCCCACCCGCAGACGAAGGTCATCACGACCCTCCTGCTCCAGCAGGCTCTTGACCTTGACGGCGGCAACATCGGTAAGCAGCACGCCATGCGCCGGTTTCTCGACCGAGGCCTCCTCGGCAACGGCGTGCGCGAGGCGGGTCTGGGTGTCGTCCTGAACACTCATCTGGGTGCGTCCTTCAAGTAGTTGGTGGAGCATGTGTTGGTCGAACCAGTGATGGTCCCGCATGTTGGTGATCGTGCAGATGGCCGTGCAAGAGTGCCAACCCACAGGCGCCAGGATGTGTTCCCAACTCGACAAGGGTACGTCAGGTATGGCGGTGGCGGGGGGACCATGTGGTTGCGACTCGCGCGGCGCGGGCGCTGAGGGTTCCCGCGGGGTCGGCGAGGGCGGCTGCGATCTGACGGGGGTTTTCCGCCACGGCGTAGGTACCGCTGATCCCGAGCGCCATCGTCTCGCGACGCCCAACCAATGTCTGGCCCGCGATGACGACCGTGGGTTTCGCGCCGGCGAGAGCGGCTTGGGCCACCCCAGCGACGACCTTGCCGCGCAGACTCTGAGCGTCGAAGGTGCCCTCGCCGGTGACGACCAGGTCGGTGGCCGCCACCAGCGACTCAATGCCGACCGCGTCCAGTACCGCCTGAACTCCGCTCACCCGACGACCCCCGAGCAGGATCAGGGCGTATCCGAGCCCGCCGGCCGCCCCTGCGCCGGGTTGGCGCTCGAGTCGCATCTGCGTGCCCGTGAGCAAGTCCATGCCGCCTGGGACGACCCTGCTGACGACCTCGGTGAAGCGCCCCATGGCTGACTCGAGCTGCTGGGCCATCTCGGGGGTGGCGCCCTTCTGCGGCGCGAACACCGCACTTGCGCCGTGAAATCCAAGCAAGGGCGAGTCCACGTCGGTGGCCAGGACAAGATCGATCGCCTGCAGGCCTTCACGGACCGCCCTGAGTCCCGCAAGGGCGTCGTCGTCCAGATCCTTGAGCTTGGCTCCCCCGCCGGCCAGCGCATCCCGATCCCCGGCCCCCAGAGCCGCGAGCAGGCCAGCCCCGCCGTCATTGGTCCCGCTGCCACCGAGTCCGACCACGACGCACGTGGCGCCCTCGGCCACCGCAGCCGCGAGCAGCTGCCCGACCCCGTACGTGCTGGCGACCATGGGGTTGCGCTCGCCTTCGGAAAGCAGGTGGAGACCACAGGCCTGGGCAGACTCGATGTATGCCGTCCGTCGGCCACCGACGTCAACCATGAGAATGACGGCAGGGACCGGACGTCCGAGCGGGTCGAGCACGGTGACCGAGACAGTCGCCCCGCCAAGTGCCCTCGACATGACGTCGGTGAAACCGGGCCCTCCGTCGGACAGCGGGACGAGGGTGAGGTCATCCTGCGGCGCGCTGCGTCGCCAGCCCTCGGCCATCGCCTCGGCAGCCTCGCCGGCGCTGAGAGTTCCGGTGAAGCAGTCGGGAGCAATGAGCACGTGCACGCGCCCATGCTGTCAGGTACGAGTGTCGGGCCGAGTGTCGGGCCGAGT
>DAITND010000095.1:0-9831 GCA_036834825.1 Dermatophilaceae bacterium | reverse complement strand
GGAGCTCTCCGCGAGCGGGCCGAGCCGAGCGGGGCCGCCAGGAAGAGCACGGCCAACAGGAGAGCGAGCTGCCCCCAATCCCACCGCGGGTGGGTCGGCAGCACGGTGATGATCAGCTGACCAGCGTCGGGGGGCACAAGGTATGTCGGCTGTTCAGCCCCCGCGATAGCCGCGAGCCGCCGTCCCGCAAAAGTCACGCGTGCGTGCTCTGCCCACCCGTTCGGCTCCGCCACAACAAGTCGGCGCCCCTCTGCGAGTGCTCCCGGCGTGACTGGACCGACATGAACGTTGGTTCGACCATGGTCACCGGTGACGGCGATCGACTCCCAGGTGGCGCCCTTGGCGTCGACAAGGCGCAGCCGTGATGAGCCCGCCGCGTTCTCGCGCGGCAGGACACGCCACAGAATCAGACCCTGGTTGTTGCTGAGTCTGGTCATCCCCGCAGTCGCGTCCAGCTGGTTGGCCAGTGGCTCCGTCGATGCGCCCTGAAACGCCACGAACCCGACCCCGAGATCAGCGAGCGCGTCCCGGGCCGCGTTGGCGGACGTCAGATCACCGGCCGCGAGCGTGCTCTTGACGGCCGCAGCCAACACCGGCTCCTGTTCGACCACCTCACTCGGGAGATCGCGGACAAGCGGGCCGGGTTCAGCGCCCACCAGGCGGTAGCCGATGGTGCCTCGGTCCCGGGTTATCTCAAGGAGCCGATTACCCAGGGGTCCGTGAGCCTGATCCGCAGCAACAGCGGGCGTGTTGGGCACCTGTCGGGTCAGCATGTCGCCGAGCCCAGCCGACGCCGCCATCGCCATGCTGGCCAGGACTCCCAGGACGGCTGCGGTGACCACGCCAGGAACCAGAATCTGACGCCAACCGAAAGGGAGCAGTGATAGCTGTCCCGCGGCGCTGGCGTAGCCCCGCAGCGCAGCCGCGATCAACCCGAGGGCGGCAAGGTCGAGCCCAGTGCCAGCCCACCCGGTGATGGCACCGCCCGCGCCAGCGAGATCCTGCGGAATCAGAGCGATGATGACGTGAGGTGAAGCCATACCGATGGCCAGGCCGCCCGCGGTGAGGACAGCAAGCACCGTCATCAGCCTTGACTCGACCTCGCGCCGCGACATGGCAATCACGCCCGCCAGCACAATGGGCGCCGACATTAGCGCGGGGTAGGAACCAGGGCCCCCGGGGTGCAGAAGCGCGAGCTGCCACGGCGCAGTGGTCGCACCCCGCCACACAGTCAGACCCGGCCCGGTCGCCAAGAGCAACGGGTCGTGGACCAGCTGCAGGATCCACGGACCCAGCAACCCGATGGGAACCAGCAGAAGCAGCGCGGCGTGCAGCCGGGTGCGTCCGTGGCCGAGAAGGAGCAGAACGACAGCCGAAAGAACACCGAGCGCGCCGAGCGCTGGATTGAAGGCGCCAGTGACAGCGAGCGCAACTGCGGCGCCGAAGGTGGCCGAGCTGGGAGCAGAGCGCCGCGCGGCGCAGACGAATCCGGCCGCGACAAGAGGCAGCAGAATGTGCGCGACGACGGCGCCGAGGCGTCCGCCTGCGACCGCTGTGGTCAGGGTCGCCAGTGACGCCCAGGCCAGCGCCGCCCACGCCCTGGGCCAGGGGGCGCGAGTCAGGACCCGAGCACCGAGGTACGCCGTCCACGCGGACAGCGGGATAGCAGCACACAGGAGCCATGCGATCGAGACTCCGACCGAGGACGTTGCGGCGCCGATCAGCGGCAGATGTTCGACAACCCAGGCTCCGGCGGACAGCACCGGCAGATATGGCGCGGGCTCCTGAGCATTGCCCAGTCCTGCACCGTGCCACCCGTCCAGCCATGCGTGCCATAGCTCTGAGGCATTGCTGGACGCGGGCAGGAGCTCACCACCGGCGACGCCGAAACCGCTGGGGACCAGAGCCCTGAACAGCGAGCGCCAGGTCACGGCCGCGACCAGCGCGGCGGCCATGACCGCCAGAAGACCAGGGTGGCGCAGGATGCGCCGGTCCGCGCCGCGGGCCGGCTGCTCCAGCGACTCGGCGTCCTCGGAGGCCGGCCCGCTCTCCAGAGACCGCGCGCTGCTGAGAGCGTCATCGACCGGCCGCGCGGGCCCACCGCCGATCCCCTCGTGGATCGTGTCGAGGGTGTGGGCGAAACCGGCCCTGGGCGAGGCGAAGAGCCCCCGTAGATCGCGGCGTCGGACCCGGCGCAGGCCACGAGAGCGCCAGCGCGCTGAGATCGGACGCCACGGGGTCATCAACGACCCGAAATCGCAAAGCGCCGCCCTGGCCCCCCGTGGTCGCTTGGCCACCAGCAGGGCGGCGGCCGAGCCGATACTGGCCATGGCGATCCAGATCGCCAGGAAGGGCGCGGCATACGGGGAGCATCTGGCGAGTGCAACCTGACGGACGTGTCTGCGGTCACGGCATCGAGCGGCGTCTACCGAAAGGTCCGGGAAACGTTGACCGTTGATCGATGCCGCCGCCTCACGCATGCGGGCCTTGGGTGCAACGATGACCCGGTGACCGGCGAGCTGCGCCCGCCAACAGAGGTCAAGGTCATCACAGGACTGCCCGAACGCCGAGTCGAAGCCGCCCAGGGTCTCGAAGACATCGCGACGGATGAGCATTCCCGAGGTATTGACACCCAGTACGTCGCTGCGGTGATCGTGTTGACCTTGATCGGGCTCGCCCGACGCGGGACCTCCCACGCGACGGCCGGAGCGGGTGATCACCGAGCCAACCTCGAGCAGCCGGGACGGGTCTTGCCAGCTGACGAGTTTGGGGCCGACTACGCCCACCGACGATGATTGCCGGGCCGCGTCCAGCAGATGGGCCAATGCCTGGGGGGCGGCAGCACTGTCGTCGTGCAGCAGCCACAGCCACCCAGCACCCATGTCAGCCGTGGCAGCCTGGGAGGGCGCTGATTCAGGGCTCATCTGCTCGACCGCGCGACCCACGGCTTCACCAAAGGTGCTTTCATGAGGCGCGGAGATCGCCGCGACATCGCCGACGACCTGGCGGATCCTGGCGTGCCTCTCGGCGATGAGGAGGCTGTCATCGGTAGAGCCGGTGTCCACGATGACCAGCCGGTCCAGGGGGCGTGTCTGGAGCGAGAGTGCGTCCAGGCACTCCCTCAGCCACGCCCCGCCGTCGTGGACAACCAAGACTCCAGTCACCAAGACCGGTCGCGGCGCTGCACGCACCATGGCCTTCGCTCGAAGCGCTGAGAGTCCTTTGTTCAAGCTGTCCGGCGAAGGAGACGTCACCGGATCACGGACAGCCCAGGAGACCCACCGTTGCGATTGCCAGCGAAGCCACCGCAGGGACTAGACGACATCCTTCTTGAACTTGCGACGTTCTCGCTCGGAAAGCCCACCCCAGATGCCGAACCGCTCGTCGTGCTCGAGCGCATACTCCAGGCACTCGCTGCGCACTTCGCAGCCCACGCAGACTTTCTTGGCATCGCGCGTGGAGCCGCCCTTCTCAGGGAAGAACGCCTCGGGATCAGTCTGAGCGCACAAGGCGCGTTCCTGCCAGGACAGTGCATCCTCGGCGGTGTCGATCAGCTCGACGCTCATGATCAGTTGTAGTTCGTGCATGGCCCCTCCTCGACCCGAAATTTGAGCGAGCGTTGTCTTGGTACTGAGTTGACGCTGTCTGAATTGACGTGTGCTGAGTTGACGCTGTACCACGTGACGTTGCTCTGACCTGCCCGGGGTACCGGTTGAATGACAACAATGAAATTACACGCGTGTCGTCAAGGGAAGTCAAGCCAATCTCTGATAGTTCAGCGAAGTGCCAGATTGCCCTCAACGGTCGCAAGACGCCCACAAGTCCCCCTCCCACCTCAACGGCCCCCTTTTGAGCCGGTCCGGATCCGGCGCCCCAACCCCTGCCTGACAGACTGCGACCATGCGCATCACCACTCTTGCCGGTGGAGTGGGCGGAGCACGCTTTCTGCGTGGCCTGCTTGCCCACTTCGACCGCACCCCCAACCTGTCCGACGCCAGCGTCACCGTGATCGGTAACACCGGTGACGACATCAACCTCTTCGGACTGCGAGTCTGCCCCGACCTCGACACCCTCATGTACACCCTCGGTGGCGCCGTCCACGAGGAACAGGGTTGGGGCCGCGCGAACGAGACCCACGCCGTCCAGGGTGAGCTTGCGGCCTACGGAGCGCAACCGCAATGGTTCGGCCTCGGCGACCTCGACTTCGGGACCCACATCGCCCGTAGCCAGTGGCTTGGCCAGGGTCTGTCTCTGTCCGAGGTGACAGCCCGGCTGTGCGCCCGCTGGGGTCTGCCCGAGCTTGGTGTACGGCTGCTGCCCATGACGGACTCCCCCGTCCAGACCCACGTCGTCATCGGCGGAGAGGGACAGAGTCCTCAAAAGGCCGTTCACTTCCAGGAGTGGTGGGTTCGCATGAATGCGGCCATCCCCGCCCAGAAGTTCATCGCTGTTGGGATGGACCGCGCCACACCGGCACCGGGCGTGCTCGACGCTATCCGGGAGGCCGACATCATCCTGCTGCCGCCGAGCAACCCAGTCGTCTCCATCGGCATCATCCTGGGGGTGCCAGGAGTACGAGATGCGTTGCGTGGCAGCGCTGCTCCCGTCGTGGGTGTGTCACCGCTGATCGGTGGCGCCCCGGTTCGCGGCCATGCAGACGTCTGCCTGTCGGCTATCGGGGTTGACTCCACGACCCAGGCGGTGGCCGGCCTGTACGCCGACTTCCTCGACGGGTGGCTGGTCGACGACGCCGACGCTTCAGCCGTCGGGTTCGACCCCCGGCTCGAGGTGCAGACCCGGCCCTTGTGGATGCACGACCTCGAGGCCGCCGCCGACATCGCCGGCGCTGCGCTCGACCTGGCCTTGAAACTGCGTCGGACCCAGCCCGAATGACGACCCGCACGCCACCGGTGACGCTCACCCCTCTACTGGGGTTTCCCGAGGTGCGAGAGGGTGACGACGTCACCGCCATCATGCTCGAAGTGTTGCGACACAATGAGATCCAGCTCATCGACGGAGACATTCTCGTGGTCTCCAGCAAAGTGGTCTCCAAGGCGATGGCGCTGCGGGCACCCGCCGGCGAGCAAGCCGACGTGGTGCTGTCCCAGACCGTGCGGATCGTGGCGGAGCGAATGACGCCGTTGGGCGTAACACGGATCGTGGAGTCTGCGGCAGGGCCGGTCATGACGGCTGCAGGTGTCGACGCCTCCAACACGGCAGATCCGTCAATCGTGCTGGTCCTGCCCCGAGACCCCGACGCCGTCGCCGCACAGATCCGGGACGGTGTGCAGACCGGTTCGCTGACATTGTCGGGCAGCCCCGTCCTGGCGGGAGTCATCCTCAGCGACACCGCCGGACGGCCCTGGCGCAACGGCCAGACCGACTTTGCGTTGGGGGCCAGCGGCATCCAGGTCGTCGACGACCTGCGTGGGTCCAAAGACGCCGACGGGCGGGTCCTGTCGGTTACCGAACGCTGCCTGGCCGACGAGATCGCCGCGGCCGCCGATCTGGTCAAAGGCAAGGCAACCGGCGTACCCGCCGCCCACATCCGCGGCCTGGGGCAGTATGTCCAGGACACCGACGCAACCTCCGGGGCGAGGAGTCTTGTCCGTACCGGAGCCCAGGACTGGTTCGGCTACGGCATGGTCGAGGCCGTCCGAGCAGCCCTTGGTGTGGAGCCCGGCTCGGCGACGGCCTCCGAGGTCGGCATCCCCTTCATCACCCCTGAAGACACCGCCACGCGGGCGATGCGTGCCCTGCGCGTCGCCCTGCTCACTTGTCCGGAGGTGGCCGCAAAGGTCGACGGCGACGCCATCGTGCTCGAGGCGCCCGACGACTTCACGCTCGGCGTCGCGTCCACCCGCACAGAGGTAGCACTGCACGGCGAAGGGCTGACCACGACCCTGACTCGAGCGCCCGCCCCGACCATGGCGGTTGATGAGCTCTTGACATCCCGCCCGAGTGTCCTTATCGTTTTTCAATAATAACGAGAAACGATAAAATTGCGGATGTGCGAACCTCGATCGATGGCGAGGCCAACCCTAGTAGATTCAGGAAAACTCGATGGGCGCCAACGCAACCGGCAAGACCACCTGGGACTGCCTGGCGATGAGCCGAACGGACTACCTCAGTGCCAAGATCATCGCTGCCATCGCTGTGGTCGGCCCAGTCTCTTTCGGCGTCGGCGCACCGGTGTTCGACACGGCAACCCACGCCCCGCCACTCATGTCGTACCCGACCAAGGTCGCAAGCGGCATCGAGCTGCCGCGGGGGGCGATCCCCGACGGCAACGCCACAGCGACTGTTGAGCTGCGACTTAAGGACGCCACGCTCGTTGAGCGACTCGTTCAGGCGATCCCGGGACTGCTCCTCTCAGCCATGACCATCAGGATCGCCTTACTGCTCTTCCTGCGGCTCCGATCAGCCCAGGCCGGCAGACCTTTCTCCACGCGAAACATGAGGATTATCACGATTGCCCTCATCGTCGGACTTGGTGGAATGCTCGCGCAGTCCGCGGCGGGCCTGGCCGACAACGCGTTCCAGACGACGGGTCGCCTCCCCAACCTGAACTCCGTGATCTTCGTCATGACACTCAACCCGCTGCCACTGGTGGTCATGCTCGTGATCCTTCTCGTGGGCGAGGCGTTCCGCCGCGGCCTGGTTCTGCGCCACGACGTCGAGGGTCTGGTCTGAATGCCCGTCGGCACACCGCACCGCGTGGTCTGTCACCTCGATGCCCTTCTCGAGGAGCGCGGGATGACGTTGACGGCACTCGCTGACGCGGTGGGAATCTCACTGGTCAACCTCAGCATCATGAAGAACAACCGGGCTAAGGCCATCCGATTCAGCACCCTCACCGCCATCTGCCAGGTGCTCGACTGCCAACCCGGGGAACTGCTCAGCGTCAAGCCTTAACGGAACCGGTGCGGCAGGTGGGTGGGGGCCGCCATCCGCGGACCATGGCGCGGACGCCCCGCTCCCGCCAGCTTGAGCAATCCCTGCACCCGATAGCGATGTCCTGCATAGGGTTCGAGCAGCTCGACCAGACCGTCGTCATCGACCTCCGAGCCCGTCAGCGCCCAGCCGATGTCCTTGGCCACGTGATAGTCGCCGAAGCTGACGGCGTCGGGATCACCGAGCGCCGTGTGCCGCACCTCGGCCGAGGTCCAGACCCCAACCCCCGGTATGGCACGCAGCCTCTGGTCGGCGTCGTCACGGGTGAGATCCAGGCACTGTTCCAACCGGCCCGCGGCGCCTGCGGCCCGGACGGCTGCCGCGGACCGCGCACCGTCGACCCCGGCTCGCAGCCACTCCCAGGACGGGATCAGCGCCCATCCGCGGGCGCTGGGGGCAACCCACAACCCACGCACGCCACCCTCCCCGGGTGCGCGCTCGCCATACCGGTGGATAAGGGTGC
This sequence comes from Dermatophilaceae bacterium, assembly GCA_036834825.1. Lineage (GTDB taxonomy): Bacteria > Actinomycetota > Actinomycetes > Actinomycetales > Dermatophilaceae > UBA4719. Next base: position 2,414 of record DAITND010000095.1, on the reverse strand, counting down.
GATAGGAAGCGGAGGCCTCATTACCGGTGACCTTCTGCGCGATGATCGAGGGGATCAATGCCTCCAGCACCAGCCCGGTCCGGGGTACTCGCCATCCGCTGAATCGCCTTGCCGCCTCGGCGACCTGCCGGTGGTGCGCCACGAAGCCCGTAGCGTCGTCTAGGTCGCCCAGCATGTTCGGGACCGACGCGAGCACCCACTGCGCACCCGGACCCCACGCGGTGGCCTCGATACCGGATCCGGCGACCAGACCCAGGCAGAGCGTCGACGCGCCCTGCGGCGTGCGGATACCGCGCCAGATGGTGCCGTCGGGATCATGTCGAAACGTCGGGTCGCGCCGCCCCAGGCGCAGACCACCGATGACCGCGGACACGTCCAGCGGCCACGCGGGCGTCCATAGTCGACGCTGGCGCTCAGTCATCCGTACAGTCTGACGCAGTCAACCGGGCGCGGAGTCTCTGCCCACCAGCCCGTAGGCTCGCCTGCGTGCGAACCCCATCCTCAGTCCTTGCCGAGATGCTCCGCTGCGACCCCGCAAAGCCACGGGTCACCTTCTATGAGGACACCGCCGGCCCCAGCCGAGGCGAGCGCATCGAGATCTCCGGCAAGGTGCTGGCCAACTGGGTCTCCAAGGCCGGAAACGCCCTTCAGGACGAGTACGACCTGGGCCCGGGCTCTGTCGTCCGGCTCTCGCTGCCGCCTCACTGGCGAGCCCTGTACTGGGCCTTGGCAGTGTGGTCGGTGGGAGCCGCCGTGGACCTTGTCGGGGTTGGAGTCCCGGACGTGCTGGTCTGCGATGACCCCAGCGCGATTGCGGCCACTTTCGAGTCGACACCGGGTGACGTCGTGCTGGTCACGCTGGACGCTCTCGCTCGCGCCCACCCAGGACAGGTCCCTGCCGGAGCCATGGACGAGGCACGCGAGCTGGCGACCTACGGGGATCATTTCGTCGTCCTGGCCGAGCCAGGGGCAGATGATCTGGCGTTGATCACCGATGGCACCCAGACGCCGTACAGGAGTGTGGTGCCACAGCAGGACTGGCCTGCCGGCACCCGGGTGAGTCTCGCCGGTGACCTGGCTCAGGTACTTCGGTCCACTCTGGCCGCCTGGGCCGTCGACGGGTCGGTGGTCCTGGCTCGCAGTGGCCGGCGCGCCGGAGGCGACCCCCAACCCGGGCGGCTCGCCTCCGAACGTGTCACTCTCAACCTGGCCTAAGGCTCATCTGCCGGTCAGCTTCCGCCACGTTGCCTTGTCCAGGACACCGGTGACCGGAACGCGTCCCCGCTGCCAGCTGAGAAGCCTCCAGAAGGTCACTGGCCCGAACTGTCTGTCAGCGCTCACCCCAAGAAGCCGCTGGGCCACCGCGATCTGTGCACTTGTCTGACCCAGAACAGCCACCTGGTAAGCCGAGACCGGAGCGACCCGCAGTGCCGGGCAGCGGCCGGTGCGAATGCCGCTGTACAAAGGTGCGAACTGGCCTGCATAGACCCGGCAGGGCCCCAGGTCAGCGACGCTGGTCGCCCTCCCGGTCCACCAGGACGTTCGCTTCATCGCGCCATCCCAGGAGAAGCTGAAGTGGACGTGGTCGGTGTGCGGGACAGAGCCCGTGTAAGGCGCCCAGCCCTGTGTGGGTGCGTAAACACCCCAGATCCTTTTGTTCCAGATCATGTAGTTGATGCCGAACCGACGAGCCATGGCGCCGTTGTTGGCGCTGAGCCAGGCGGTCACCGAGTTGGCGATGGCCTTCTGTGTCGGATTGTTCACGTTGAGCATCCAGTCAAGGGCGCGGCTCTCGTAGTGCTCACTCGTATCCCCCTGGCAGGAGCGGTAGTCGCCCTTGGCCCCGGTCTGGTACCGGGCCGTCATGAGAGCGGCGAAGGCGGCCACTCCGGGTGAGGAACGGGGGTCGCAAGACACCTGCGGCTCATATGGCGGCCTCGCGTCGAGGGCGGCCGGAAGGGCTTTGCTCGGCGGGCTGGGAATCGCGGCCTGGGCAGCCGGCGCCAGAGCGACCGTCAGGGCGAAAACAAAGGCCGTACCACCCACGGTCAGCCGGCTCATGTGGACGAACATGAATACATCTCCCATAATTGACCAATTTCCAGCTAAACCCTCTGGAAGCACGAGAAATCATCGTTTCGGCAGACAACCATCCCTATCACCAAGATGTTGTCCCGTTAGATAATCTTCCCCGTGATGGCCCACCCCCGCGGCACTTTGCGAGCCGGATCCCCCTAACAGCCGAAGTCCTCAGCCTGAACGGGCCACAGGAAAGAGGCCGAACGGACCAGTTGAAGACGTGCTGGCCTCCCTGTGCTCCCCGGCCATGCCTGAATCGACTTGGACAGGCTTCGTATTCGGCGATCGGAAGCCCCGCCCAGACACTCACTACCGGCCCGGGGCATTCCTCGAAA
>DAITND010000094.1:0-9868 GCA_036834825.1 Dermatophilaceae bacterium | reverse complement strand
CTGAGTCTCGAACCCGTCCACCGTGCGTGACTGGTCCACCGCCATGAGCCCGGCATTGTTGATCAGCAGGTCCAACCGGTCGTGCTCGCTTCTGAAACTGTCGGCAAATGCCGCGACCGACGCAAGGTCAGCAAGGTTCAGCCGCGTGAAAGTCACGCTGGCGGCAGGGGCGAACGCTCGGATCGACGCTATGGCTGACTGCGCCTTATCGGTGTTGCGGCAGGCGAGGACCACTTCGGCACCGGCCACCGCAAGTGCCAGAGCGACGTGGTAGCCGAGGCCAGAGTTCGCACCGGTCACCACAGCCACACGATCGCTCTGATCCGGAATGTCCGCGGTGGTCCAGTGAGCTGTCAAGACTCCTCCTTGAGTTCGCCGAGTAGGCGAATGCTGGTTCGTTCCCGACGGCTCTCGTGCCGAGAGCGGGCCAGTACTGGCCCGTCACGGCCTGATCGCCACGTTGGCTCGCGCGAGACGGACAGCGTTGGACAACGTTTCGATGTCGTAGGCGCCGTGGTGGCGTCGGCCGTTGAGGAAGAAGGTCGGAGTGCCCAAGACCCCACTGACATCGGCGCTGTCGACGTCCTGGGCGACCCGGGCCGCGCCAGCGTGGCGGCGGAGGTCAGTGGTGAAGCGTTCGACGTCCAGGTCCAGTTGCTGCGCGTAGCCAACCAGGTCCGACGTGAGCAGGTCACCCTGATGGTCGAGCAGGAGGTCGTGCATCGCCCAGAATGCGCCTTGTCGTGAGGCGGCCTCTGCGGCCTCGGCTGCGAACTGCGCGTGTGGATGCACGTCGCGCAGTGGAAGGTGGCGCCACACATACCGAATGTCGCCGAAGTCGGCAAGCAGCTCCCGGACGATCGCCTCGGCCTGGCCGCAGTACGGACATTCGAAGTCTGCGTACTCGACCAGGGTGATGGGCGCCTCGCTGGGACCTCGGACATGGTCACGGTCGGGGTGGACCGGGTCCGCGAGGTCAACGATGGATTCCGCGGTGCCCAGCAAAGCGCGCGCTCGCCGTGCTGGTGGGAGTGCGGCGGTGATGCGGAACAGGACCCAGGTCAGCCCGGCGGCGCCCAGGGCTGCGGTCAGGATGCCGAGCTTGGCTTCCTCAAGGTCGCGTCCCCTGAACGCCAGGGTGGCAAGGAGCAGGCTCACCGTGAAGCCGATGCCGGCGATGGTGCCGCCGCCCGCGACCGCCATCCAGCCCACCGGTGGACGCAGCCGTCCTTTGGTCGCCCGGGTGACGATCCATGACCCGGCCAGGATGCCCACTGGCTTGCCGACCACATAGGCACCGATGATGCCGAGGGTGATCGGCGAACGGTACGCCTGCGACAAGAACTGGCCGTGGATGGAGATGCCGGCGTTGGCCAGCGCGAACAGCGGCACGATGACGTAGCTGGTCCAGGGGTGGAAGGCATCCTGGAGCCGTTCGTTTGGTGAGATGGCTTGCTGCAGACCTGCTCGGGCGGAGCGGGCGAGCTCGGGTGTGGGTTGCTCGCGGAAGTCTCGGAACCTGTCGCTTGCGCGCTCGAGCTCCTCACGGCCGGCAGGGTTCGCGAAGGTCAGCAGACCCATGGCAAGGCCGACGACCACCGGGTCGACCCCAGAGAGGTGCAGCGCGGCCCAGGTGGCGATGCCGACGACGAGGTAGACGACCCCCTGGCGGACGTGCAACCGCAGTAGCACCAGGATTCCCCCAAACAGGGCGAAGGCCACCCCAAGTGCTGCGACGTTGAGCCGGTTTGAGTAGATGGTCGCGATGACAAGCAGCGCGACCATGTCGTCGATGACCACCACGGTGAGCAGGAATGCGCGCAGTCGCTCGGGGAACCGCGGGCCGATGAGGGCGAGCATCCCTAGTGCGAAGGCGGTGTCGGTTGACATGGCCACCCCCCAGCCCCGGGCCGAGGACTCACCAGCGTTGACCACCAGGTACAGCAGGACTGCCATGCTCATGCCAGCGATCCCGGCGGTGACGGGCAGTACCATCCGGCGCCGTTCGCGAAGTTCACCCAGGTCGAACTCGCGACGGGCCTCAAGACCCACGACGAAGAAGAAGAACGTCATCAGGCCGCTGTTCACCCAACCGACCAGATCCATCGTCAGACCCGAGCCACCGAGCTGAACCGACAACGTGGTGTGCCAGACAGCCTGGTATGAGGCGGTGGCGACGTTCGCCCAGACCAGTGCCACGACGGTGGCCGCGAGCAGAACCACCGCACTGCCGCTCTCGGTTGACAGGAACCGGCTCAGCGGCGTTTCGCGGCGCCAGGTCCAGTCGGTGTTACCGGATGCGGTATTCCCGGACGATGGGGGTCGAACCTGTGCCATGCACGTCCTCCTCGTGTTTACGACGCCCGCCGAAGCCGCCGCGCGGCCCGCATCATCTCCAGGAGAACGCCGTCTGCTCACTGTCAGCCGATAAACCGCCGTGCGCATTCCGCAGCCTGGGCCACCCTTCAAGACGTCGCCGACATCAATCGATCAGAGCTGCTCAGCTCGGCAGGCCTGCACCCGCATGCAGATGGCTTGCACGCGCCCTCATCCAATCGTGGCCGCGTAGTCGGCCACCTCGGTCTGCAGGTGGCGTGGCGTGCGGACATAGCCGGTCGGCGGCGGGCGCGGCGGCAGCTTCAGCGGGGGGCGCTCCACGTGCTCGTAGGGAATGCTTGAGAGCAGGTGGGCGATCATGTTGATCCGGGCGCGTCGTTTGTCGTCGCTCTCAACGACGAGCCAGGGGGACTCGTGAATGTCGGTGTGGACGAACATCTCGTCCTTGGCCCGCGAGTAGTCCTCCCAACGGTTCAGTGACTCCACGTCCATCGGCGACAGTTTCCACTGCCGCATCGGGTCCGTCACCCGGGACCGGAACCGGCGCTCCTGCTCGCCGTCGCTGACGGAGAACCAGTATTTGCGCAAGATGATGCCTTCCTCGACTAGCAGCCTCTCGAAGATCGGGCACTGGTGGAGGAATCTCTGGTGTTCCTCGGCGGTGCACAGACCCATGACCCACTCGACACCGGCGCGGTTGTACCAGCTTCGGTCAAACAGCACGATCTCGCCGGCCGCGGGCAGATGCTCGATGTACCGCTGGAAATACCACTGTGTCCTCTCGCGATCGGTGGGAACGGGCAGCGCTGCGATGCGGGCCACCCGGGGGTTGAGGTACTGCGTAACGCGCTTGACGGTGCTGCCCTTGCCCGCGGCGTCGCGTCCCTCAAATATCACGATGACCCGCTTGTTCTTCGCCCGCACCCACTCCTGCAGGACGACGAGCTCGGCTTGCAGGCGGAGAAGCTCTTTCTCGTAGACCCGTTTCTTCACGGCGTCGAGCTCCCGTCATCATCTGACTTCAGTGCCGGTGAGCGCGACCGTGAAGCCATGGGGCAGGTCACAGCCCGCGTGCGATCACTGCAGTGCCGTAGGCGCAGATCTCTGTCCAGGTGCTGCCCAGCTCGCTGGTGTCAAAGCGCATGGCCACAATCGCGTTCCCGCCCCGCCGGGTGGCCTCCTGGACAAGCCGCTCGATCGCCTGCTCACGACCCTGTGCCAACATCGCCGTCATACCCTGCAGCTCGCCGCCGACGAGCGACTTCAAGCCGGCTCCGATCTGAGATCCGAGATTGCGTGACCGCACAGTCAGACCGAAAACCTCACCGAGCACACGCTCGATCTCATGATCCGGAAAGTCGTTCGCAGTCGTGATCAGCATGTCGTCCTCCACCCCGAGTTCACGTGTCACTTAGACCGCACGTTACTCAGGAGATGATTCCGAACGGTGGCTTGAGACGCAAGGGCACAGCTGGGTTGTCAATTCCGCCTTCCACGTCGGACGCGCAGCGGGAGAATCAGTGATCCGGAGGATGCGACGCTCCGCCTGGGGACTCACCTCCGCGCGATCAAGGACGACTGACGGAACCGAATGGCGGCAGACTCTGCCCGGTCAATGATCGTCCGTGCCAAGATCGCCGTCACCTCCGCCTTCGGGGGGCAGCGAATATCCCTACGCACCAGTAACAGGATGAGGGGTAACGAACCGATCTTTCGTACTCGTAGACCTGAGAAAAAGCCCCAAATCTTGCTCATTTGGCGCATGATGCATGCGTGCTGCCTCCGCTGACTCCTGTGACCCTGCTGACCTCCTGGATGTTCGATCCTCTGGGTGCTGTGCTTGCCCTGGCTCTCACCTGCCTGTATGTCGTCTCTCTGGTCCGCACGCGCAGGCTCGGCGCGAAGTGGCACTGGCTGCGGAGCGCGGCGTTCATGATCCTGGGCGTCGGCTCGTTAGTTTTCGGCACATGTGGCGCGCTCGCGGTGTACCGCTCGTCTTTGTTCTGGGTGGCCGCAATCCAGGCGGCCATCCTGTCCTCGGTGACGCCCATGGGCCTGGCGCTCGGGGAACCTATCGCGCTGGCTGAGAAAGCGTTGGGAGCAAGGGGCGTTGGGCACTTGCGTCGTGCGCTGACAGGACCACTCCCCCGGATCCTGATGTTTCCACTGGTGAGCTCGCTGCTGGCTGTGGGGTCGCTCGTAGTCTTCTTCTTCACTGGGTACTTCACATCGTCGCTGTCCAACACGGTGGTGCGTGACGTGCTTTACCTGCAGCTGCTGTTCACGGGCCTGCTGGTCGTCCTGCCCCTGCTGGGTGAGGACTTGCTACCGTCGTGGTGCACCCATCCGGTGCGGGCACTGGTTGCGTTTGTTGATGGGCTGATCGACGCGATCCCAGGCATCCTGGTGATGACCGCCCCGACAATTCTGGCGCCTGGCGTTGCGGGTTTCACCAACCGGACCTGGGGGCCGGAGGCGGCGTTGGACCAGAGGCTCGGCGGAGGCGCCATGATCGCTGTCGCGGAGGTCGTCGGCCTGCCCTTGTTGGCAGCGGTTTTCATATCATGGGTCCGCGCCGACGACGCTGATGCCCGTCAGACGGATGCCTTCCTGGACGCGCACGAGACAGAGACGGCGGAGCCTGTGCTCGACCGACCCTGGTGGGAGACCGATCCCCGCTTCGCCGACCGGCGTCCTTAGCCGTCGATCGGTTCCGAGAAACGTTGTGGATCGGTGTTCCGACCACTTTGTTCATCCCTGGCGCAGCAGGCTCTGTTCATTCCGGGCCCAACGGGAAGAGATGACGGGATGCGGCGCAGCGGCGCCTTCACTTGGCCCACACGTCGAATTCAATCCGGCCAGGAAACGCCATCCGTGGTCGTTGACAGCCTCTGAGGCCGCAGAGGAGCATCATCTGATGTCCTCTTCCCACGGAGGTATCCCGTGTCCCAGTCGACTCCCCCGGTTCCTACCGTCTTCGAAAATGAGGACGCACGTCTGGAGAGCCTCGGCTACAAGCCTCAGCTGAACCGCGTGCTCGGCCTGTTCGCCAACTTCAGCGTCGCTTTCACCTACCTCTCACCCATGGTGGGTATCTACTCGCTCTTCGCCCTGGGCGTCGGCACCGGGGGCCCTGCCTACCTGTGGCTGATGCTGATCCCGGTGATCGGGATGCTGTTCGTCGCGTTGGTGTTCGGGGAGCTCGCCAGCCACTACCCGGTGGCGGGGGCGCTCTACCAATACGGCAAGTTCTCGGTTGGTCCCGGCTACGGCTGGTTCGTCGGCTGGTTCTACGGCATCGCGCTGCTGGTCACCGTCGCAGCCGTGGACACCGGCGTGGTCACCTACGTCGTCTCGCTGAGCAACAACTGGTTCAGCACCAACCTCGACGCAACCAAGCACGCCACGATCCTGGTGGTCACGCTGGTGCTGCTCGCCATCCAGACCACACTCAACATCACCGGCGCCAAGGTCATGGGCCTGGTCGCTCAGTTCGGCGTGTACGTGGAGATTGTGGGCACCCTGGGCATCGCGATCATCCTGGCCATCTCGGGCTTCCACCACGGCCTCGGCTTCCTGTTCTCCAGCGAGGGGGTCACCCACGCAGCCACCAACCCTCTGGGACTCGACTTCGGCGGCAACTGGATCACCGGGGCGGCGCTCATCGCAGTACTCGCCCATGTCTTCATCTTCTACGGCTTCGAGTCGGCCGGGGACATCGCGGAGGAGACCAAGGACGCCGGCCGACAGGTACCGCGCGCCATGCGCCTCGCGTTGATCTGGGGCGGCATCGCGTCGTTCATTCTCGTCGCCGCCCTGCTCCTGGCGATGCCTGCGGGCTCCCACGCTGTCGCTCAGACCGTCAAGGGCGGTGGGGTGCCGTTCATCCTGAGCGAGCTGCCGAGCTGGCTGCAGGACAGCCTGCTCCTGCTGATCATCTTTGCCTTCCTCTCCTGTGGGACGTCTGTTCAGGGGGCAGGCAGCCGGCTGGCGTTCTCCTACGCCCGCGACGGCGCCCTACCGGGGGCAGGTTGGATCTCTCGGGTGAACAAGAAGTTCAAGACCCCGGTGAACGCCCTGCTCGCCGGAGCCGGCGTCACGATCCTGTTCATACTTCTCGTATTCCCTTCCCCCAACCACGACGTGAAGATCGGCTTCATCACCTATCCGGCGAACGTCAACGCACTGGTGGCCTTGGTGTCTTTCGGCGTCAGTGGTATCTACCTGTCGTTCCTCATGACCGTGATCGGTTCGATGGTTGCGCGTGCCCGGGGGTGGGTGCCCGAGGGCCAGTTCCGGCTCGGCCGCTGGGCCTGGCCGGTGAGCATCGCCGGGGTGGTGTACCTCGTCCTGATGCTGGTCAACGTGGTTGCCCCGACCGGTCTGACGAGCCCGCGGGCCTACTTCAACCTGGACTGGATCACGCTGCTCGTCATCTTCATCATTGCGGTTGTCGGGGCGCTGTACTTCTTCATCGTGCGCCCGGACCGAGGAGTAGGCCGGCACCTGCACGACACGGTCGAGCTCACTGGTGCCGAACGAGCAGAGGGGCACTCTTCGAGCACCGAGGCCTAACCGGGGCGACGAGCCGTTGCGGAGTGCGGACGTTGGCACGGCCCATTCTCGTGGTCGCACCAACGTCCGCCTGCCCGCCTCCCCCCGGAGCTTGGTGATTGCAATCTCAGGTCGAGCTCTGGCTGGGCTCATCTCCCAACGACAGTTCGGCCTGACCGCGAGCGTGCTGGACTATGAGTGCCTCTTGGCGTTCCAAGGCGGAAGCGTGCGGGCTGTCTGAGGGGCCCGGCCGGGGGGCTTCGAGTACGGCCCACACGACCTTGCCACCGTCAGAGGTGGGCAGAACCCCGAACGCCCGTGAGAGGCCGGCCACGATAGTGAGCCGTCGGCCGTGCAGGTAGACAGCTGAAGGCCGCTGACCGGGCAGACCAGGGCCGTGGTCTCGAACGGTCAGGCGAAGTGCGCCGAGGTTCCAGACTACGGAAAGCTCAATGTTGGTGCCGGCATTGATCGTCGAGCTGGCCACGAGCTCGCTGATCACCAGGGTTGCGAAGGGGCTGACCCGACCCAGCCGCCAGTCCAGCAGAGTGCGAGTGACGAACTCCCGAGAGGCGCGCGAGGCGGTCGGATGGGGGGCGAGCTGTAGCCTCGCAACGGTCAGGGTGGGGGTCGCCAGCACGGCGGTCACCGCGGAGAAAAGTGAAGCGGTCACGATCAGGTGACTGCCCAGGGGCTGAGCGCGCAGCCCCTCACGAACCTGCGGGTCTGGGCAAGCAACGGCCACGGGGATGCCGGGCCAGTCGCGAACGTGCCGACCTGCCGTCGCAAGCGCTTCGAGGGCGCCTGGCACGGCTCCCTCGAGGGCTGCCGACAAGTCACACACCACACCGGCGGGCCCCTCGCCCAGAGCGGTCTGGATCGCCAGGTCCAGTTCCTCGACCACATCACTGAGACGGCAGGCAACCTCAAGGACCACTACCTGACGGATGACGTATTTCCTGACCCGTCCCCGCGGTCCAGTGGTCGGACCCATGGCTGACTGCCCAAGGGGCTCGGTCGGGACGTAGGCCGCATACCGGGTTGGCAACTGGACCACGTGGTGGTCTACGCCGGTGGGGAGGTCGAACGCACTGCTCGGTTGCTGCGCCATGGCGAACTCGATTCGGTGGTCCCAGAAAGAAGGACACGGGCCACCGAGGTTCGGGAGTAGCACGAGGATCAACCGACGCCACCATGGGTCTGGAGGGACGCCGCGACCCAGACGTTACACCCCAGACGCCACCCGCACCAAGAACTCGAGTCCGAAGGCCTCCGAGCTCAGACCTGAAGCCCCACAGCGACAATCGCCTCGGCAACGATCCGCAAGCTGGCGTTGTTGTTGCGAGCATGTCTGCGCATTTGCTGGTAGGCCTGATCGATCGTGATGGCGTTCTTGTATGCGGTGATCCCCTTGGCCTGTTCGATGACGACCCGCGACTCAAGGGCCTCCTGCAGTTGCTCGCTCAGCTGCTCCTGCTGGCGCAGTTTGGAGGCGTTGACCACGTAGCTGGTCGCCACGTCGGCCAGCACCCCGGCTACGGCGATGTCCCCATCCGACCACTCTCGCGGCTGGGGCGAGTAGAGGTTGACTGCGCCGATGATCTGATCGTCAAGCCGCATCGGGATCCCGGCGACGCCGGCCACGCTCAGGCGGGTGGCGGTGGCCGAGAACACCGGCCATCGGGCAGACTCCTCCCGTACGTCGGTCACCCTGACCACCTCTCCGGTTTCGTACGCGTCCCGGCACGGACCCGCCTGGTGTTCCTCCTGCACTCGCTCCAGCTCTCCGGAAGCCTGGCTCACGGCAGTCACGAAACGTAGCCGTCCCTCCTCGGCCATCGTGACGCCGCTACCGCTCAGGCTCAACACTGCCGTGACACTCTCCGTGAGCTCAGTAAGAGCTGCCTCAAGGTCATAGCGCGCCGGCAGAACCACGGCGAATCTGGATAACGTTTGCAGAAACAGCGGTTGGTTATAGATCTTGGGCGCCCCTCGGTTTGCGCCGCCGGTTGGCGGCTCATCGCAGCGCGGGACCGAAACCGAAGGATCGAGAGTCACCGCTCAGGCGCCACATGCTCAAAGTGGACACTACTCGGAAAAGCGGCCGGGGGACCCATCGGGCATACAGCACAAATACACCCAAACCGACAACAGCTGACCACGGACTCGTGACGGGTGCCTGATCCACCTCGTCCAGGACCACCGAGGGGTGCGTGAGAGGTGGCACAGGCTCGCGTTTCCGCAGTTCAGGGAGCGTTTGGTGGTCGCGGACCTCAGTCAACCTGGCAAGCTGGTCAGAGCCAGGTCTGATCAAAGTCAGGGTGATCGGAGTGCACAGAGGCGAGCTGTTTCAGAGCTGTCTCGGCGACGGCCCGACATGGCAGGTCGCCGAGTGCATCGACACGGAGGAACTCGGCGATGACCACACGTGCGGCCTCGCACTGGCGCAGGATCCGGGCAGGGCTGTGCCGGGCTATGTGCGCGGCTTGCTCAGCCATCGGACGTTGGCCGTCGGCGAGTACGACGTAGTGGCCATCGCCGTCTTTGATGTCCCGGTAGGCATAGAACACGTGCCAGTCGGGGGTGCCCTCGATCGCGGCGCTTGCCGTCAGCTCATCCTCGGTGAGTCGCGCCTCGAGGAACTCCACAAGGGTCATGACGTGTTCAGGACTTGATGGAGTGGCGCTTGCCGTTGCTGGTGATCTCGACCTTGTGTGGTTTGGCCTTTTCCGCGACAGGAATGGTCAACCGTAGTACCCCGGCGTCGTATGCGGCTTGCACCCGGTCTGTATCCAGGTTGTCCCCCAGGAACAGTTGCCGGCTGAACACGCCGCGAGGGCGCTCGGCGGCGATCATCTCGGTGTCCTTGGCAGCGAGGACGGGGCGCTCGGCCTTCACGGTGAGCACGTTGCGCTCAACGTCGAGGTCGACGTCTTCAGCTTTCACCCCTGGCAGGTCAAACTCCACAATGAACTCG
>DAITND010000093.1:0-10067 GCA_036834825.1 Dermatophilaceae bacterium | reverse complement strand
ACAGCACCTGCATGACCCGTTCGATCTCCTTGCCCCGGCCGATGACCGGGTCAAGCTTGCCTTCACGAGCGGCCTCGGTCAGGTTGCGGCCGAACTGGTCGAGGACCAGCGACCCGGCTGGAGTGCCCTCGGCCGGACCAACCCCGGCGCCTTGGTGCTCCTTGCCCTGGTACCCGCTCAGAAGCTGGATGACCTGCTGGCGGACCCGGTTGAGATCGGCGCCGAGCTTGACGAGTACCTGGGCGGCAACGCCCTCACCCTCACGGATCAGGCCGAGCAGGATGTGCTCGGTCCCGATGTAGTTATGGCCGAGCTGCAGCGCCTCGCGCAGGCTGAGCTCGAGAACCTTCTTGGCGCGCGGGGTGAAGGGGATGTGACCGGACGGGGCCTGCTGACCCTGCCCGATGATCTCCTGGACCTGTTCGCGCACGGCATCCAGTGAGATCCCGAGGTTCTCCAGCGACTTGGCCGCGACCCCTTCGCCCTCGTGGATCAGACCGAGCAGGATGTGCTCAGTCCCGATGTAGTTGTGGTTGAGCATGCGCGCTTCCTCCTGCGCAAGCACAACCACCCGGCGGGCTCGGTCGGTAAACCGTTCAAACATCGCTCTTCGCTCCTCGTATCGAGATACCTCGATGCTATCTGTGCGCAGCGGTCATCACCTAGGTAAGTCCTCAACCGGTGCGTCATCCGAACAACGATGCCTCATGCCGGTCTGTTCCACACCCTTGGCCGCCTCGGTTCATGTTCGCCCTCGGCGTATCTGGACGGCCTCTGGTGGCGACGGCTCACCGGTGGCATAGTCGACAGCCGTCGGACACCGCGCCGGCCAGCCCTGCGCCGGACCCGACAGACGTAGGTTGTACCACCGATCCACATCCCATTCTCACGACCGAGGAGACCAACATGGCCACAACACGAACCGCCCGAGCGCACTGGGAAGGCTCCCTGATGGAGGGTGCCGGCCAGATCGCTCTCGAGTCCTCAGGCGTCGGGACCTTTGACGTGAGCTGGGCTTCTCGTGCCAACGAGGCGAATGGCAAGACCAGCCCCGAAGAGCTGCTCGGTGCAGCTCACGCGACCTGCTTCTCGATGGCCCTGTCGAACGCCCTGTCCACGTCGGGCACGCCGCCCACCTCCCTGGACACCTCCGCCGACGTCACGTTCCAGCCAGGCACGGGCATCACCGGGATCGTCCTGAGAGTCAGCGGCACGGTCCCCGGCATCACCGCGCAGGAGTTCGCCGATGCAGCCGAGGGCGCCAAGAGTGGCTGCCCCGTGAGCCAGGCGTTGGCGGCCACGCCGATCACCCTCGAGGTCAAGAGCTTCTCCGGCTGAGCCGAGCTCCTCAGCGGCTTCAGCGGCGACGCTGGCATCGCCCACACCAGAACAGGTTGCGTCCAGCGACAAGCCCGGTGCGGACCCTGGAGCCACACACACGACACGGCTCGCCGGTTCGCTTGTAGAGGTAGAAACGTCGCTCGAAATGGTCACCGGGTCGAGCCCCGGTGACCTCAGCGGCATGCATGGCCGCAGAACCGTCGGCGACCTCGGCAAGGGCGTCGGCGACCTGGTCGTCCATGGTGAGAACCTGGCCGAACGCCACTCCGAGCGGCATCAGCACGAGCAGGTCCTCCCAGATGGCCTGCCAGGTCGTGGACCGGATCTCCCGACCGGGCCGGAAAGGGTCGACGCGGTGGCGAAACAGCACCTCACACCGGTAGACGTTGCCCACCCCGGCCAGCACGGCCTGGTCCATCAACAGCTCGGCTATCGGCCTGGCGCTGCGCGAGACCCGGAGCAGCGCCAGGTCCGAGTCGGCGTTGGGCCGCAGCGGGTCGGGACCAAGCCGGGCCTGGATCTGCTCGACCTTCTCGGGCGTGACCACGGCACACACGGTCGGACCCCGCAGGTCCCCCACCCACACGGGGTTCAGTAACCGCAGCCGGACCTGCCCTTCAACCGGGACCTGGCCGTCCGCGATACCGGGCCATTGCAGGTCCGGGTCTGGCCCCGCCTCCAGGCCCACGAGGTGCGGCATCACGGAGAACTTGCCGATCAGGCCAAGGTGGACGTTCAGCCAGCGCTCCCGCTCGAACTCCACGAAGAGATGCTTGCCCCACGCCGAGGCGTCAACCAGGGTGAGTCCATCCAGCAGCGCGGCGCCGCCGGCGAACCTGCCCTGCGGACTGGAAGCCCCGACTGGCGACCCGGCGAACGCATGGTTGAGCCGTGTGGCCAGTGCATGAGTGGTGTGACCTTCGGGCATCGGTCAGCTGGCCTCGCCGCGCGCGACCTTGGCCCGCTCGACGCTCTGCTGCAAGGCGGCCAGCAGGTCGACGACCTCGCCGCCGGTGTCCTGAGCCGCGGGCACCTCCCGCACCTCGCCACCCTCCAGCTTGGCTTTCACTACGGCCTCTACCGCCTGCCTGTAATCGTCCTCGTAGTCGTCCGGGATGTAGTCCCCCGCCAACGACTCGACAAGCATGTTGGCCATCGCCAGCTCGGCCGGCTTGGCCTCGGCCTCCTGCCCCAGGCTGGCGAACTCGGGCGAGCGGATCTCGTCGGGCCACAACATGGTCTGCATGACGATGACATCGTCGCGTACGCGCAGCACCGCAATGGTCACCCGGGCCCGAAGTGAGACGGTGACGATGGCCATCCGGTCGGCGGCTTTGAGTGCATCGCGCAACAATGCGTACGGTTTGGCCGCAGTCTTGTCCGGCTCGAGGTAGTAGGACTTGTCGAGCAGCATCGGGTCGATCTGGTCGACGGGCACAAACTTGTCCACGGCGATCTCGCGGCTGCTGCGTGTGGGCAGCTCTGCCAGGTCCTCGTCGGTCAGCACCACCATCTGGCCGTCCTCGGTCTCATAACCCTTGGCGATGTCGTCATAGGACACCTGCTCGCCGTCGATGCTGCAGATGCGCTGGTACCGGATCCGGCCGCCGTCCTCACGGTGTACCTGGCGAAACTGTACATCGTGGTTCTCGGTGGCCGAATAGAGCCGCACGGGCACGTTGACCAGGCCGAAGGACACGGCGCCCTTCCAGATGGCACGCATACTCAGATCACCTCCCCGTCTTCGGGATTGTCATTGTGTCGCGGATCTGACGCCGCCAGGATGGACCAATGCGCCCCATGCTGGCTAGTGCGGGAACGGTGATCCCCGGCGGTCCGGAATGGGTGCACGAGATCAAGTGGGACGGAATGCGTGTGCTAGCCGATGTCGCTGATGGCCGGCTGAGGCTGTGGTCGCGCAACGAGAACGACGTCACGTCCACCTTTCCTGAGTTGAGCACCCTGGCCGGCAGCGGGATGCCCGACGACATGCTGCTCGATGGGGAGGTCGTGGCACTCGACGCCGGGCGCCCCTCCTTCTCGGCCCTCTCCGAACGCATGCACATCAGCAACGTCAGGAAGGCGCGCCGCCTGGCAGTCGCCCGACCAGTCACCTTCATGGTGTTCGACCTGCTGCGCCTGGAACGCGTCGATCTCACCTCCCAATCCCTGGCCCAACGGCGTGCAGCCCTGGAGGGCATCGGTCTTGCCGGCGTCAACACTCAGGTGCCACCTACCTATGCCGACGGGGGTGCGCTGCAGACCGCGACGCTGGAGCAGGGGCTGGAAGGTGTCGTCAGCAAACGACTCTCGTCCAGATACAGGCCCGGACGACGCAGCCCCGACTGGCTGAAGTTCCCCCATCGCATCTCGCGGTCGGTGGTGATCGGGGGCTGGCGGCCCGAGACCGACAGGGTCCGCCAGCTCGGCGCCGTGTTGGTCGGCCGCCCGACTCCCCGTGGTCTGGCATATCTGGGCCGGGTGGGAAGCGGCCTGGCGGGCCCGGAACAGGATCGTGTTCTGCGGGCACTTCAGGGTCGCAGGGTCGACACCTCGCCCTTTGCCGACGAGATTCCAGCCATGGATGCGCAGGGGACGCAATGGGTTCGGGCGGAGGTCGTCATGGACGTGCAGTCCCTGGGACTTACGGCACAGGGTCGACTGAGACAACCGGCATACCGTGGTCTTCGACCTGACCTGTCGCCCGACGACGTCAACGACCAGGGGTGAGCTCGCTTGCCGGACAGGACAACCAACCTGGTGACCGTGATCGCTCATGGCCGTCGCCTCCAGCTGAGCAACCTGGACAAGGTGATGTACCCCGCAACCGAGACCACCAAGGGTGAGGTGCTCAACTACTACGCCCGGGTGGCCCCGTTCCTGCTCCCACTCCTCGCCGACCGGCCGGTGACCCGCATCCGCTGGCCGCACGGCACGAGCGGACCGTCGTTCTTCGAGAAGAACCTGCCATCAGGAGCGCCCTCCTGGCTGCACTCCGTCGTGGTACCCACCAGCGGCAGCCGCTCTCAGAGCGGCAATGACACGATCCGATACCCCGTCGTGCAGGACACCGCAGACCTGACCTACCTGGTCAACCTGGCCTCGCTGGAGCTGCACGTCCCCCAATGGCGATTTGATGCCGACGGCCGGCCACGCAATCCCGACCGGTTGGTGATCGACCTCGACCCGGGAACCCCCGCCGGGCTCCGCGAGTGCGCCCAGCTGGCGCTGCTGGTGCGTGAACGGCTCCGGAGCATCGGGCTCGGCACGGCACCTGTGACCAGCGGCAGCAAGGGAATGCAGCTGTATGCCGCCTTGCCGGGCGAGCAGGACTCCGACACGATTCGCGACATCGCGCGTGAGATCGCCCAGGATCTGACCAGAGCGCGGCCGGAGCTGGTGGTGTGGAAGATGACGAAGTCCTTGCGCCCTGGCAAGGTGCTGTTGGACTGGAGCCAGAATGTCGCAGCAAAGACCACCATCACGCCCTACTCGTTGCGAGGCAAGGACGCTCCCTTTGTCGCCGCGCCGCGCACGTGGGCAGAGGTCGAACGCGGCGCAGACAAGCCAGACACCTTGAGGCAGTTGGACATGGACGACGTCCTGGCCAGGATGGCCCGCGATGGCGACGTCTTTGCCATAGCCCTTTCCCTGCAGACCTAGGGACCGTGCCGCGCTTCACACCGGCAGCCCAGCCACCCTGAGCCGACACATTCATGAGAAAGAGACAGGTCTCATCACGTCACAGCGATGCCTTCGACAAAACAACAGACAGACCACGGGAAACGGGTCAGCTGTGGGCCTTGTCGTAGGCAGCCAGAATGTCAGCGGAGATGCGGCCGCGGTCGCTGACCTGGTGACCGCTCTTGCGCGCCCACTGCCGGACCGCGCCGAGGTCGCCACGACGCGCACCAGCGGCCCCTGCCTTGCGCGAGCTCTTGCGGCCGCCGGAGCGACGAGCATGTCCCACCCACGTGCTGAAGTCGTTGCGCAGCTTCTTGGCGTTTGCTGCGGTCAGGTCGACCTCGTAGGAGACGCCGTCGAGCGAGAAAGATACGGTCTCAACCGCCGTTGTGCCGTCGACGTCGTCAACCAGCATATATTGAACACGTTGTGCCATGAGAACTCCCGAATGAGGAACGTTTACGAGCTGATGAGCGGTGTTCACCAACTGTTAATCACTCCACCATATACGACAATTCTCACAAAACGGAATCCTGTTCGTCGATATTGCTGGATTGCCCCGCCGTGGAAGTCGACGGCTCTTGATCGGCTTCCCACTTGGAATGGGCTAGCCGCTCACGGCGGTCCCCTTCGAGCATTGCCTTGATGACCAGATAGAACAAGAAGGCGACACCCGCGCTCGGCATGAGTGCCCCCAGAGCGATCAACACGGAATGCATGCTCATGTTACCTCCGGCTTCAGCAACGGGAACAGAATGGTCTCACGGATACCTGCACCGGTGAACAACATGACGATGCGATCGATGCCCAGACCGAGGCCACCCATTGGTGGCGCGCCATATTCCAGGGCGCGCAGGAAGTCCTCATCCAGCTGCATCGCCTCGACGTCTCCGGCGGCAGCCCTCACGGACTGCGCCGTGAGCCGGTCACGTTGGATCACCGGGTCGATCAGTTCCGAGAATGCCGTCCCACGTTCAGTGCCACCGATGACGAGATCCCAGGCCTCGATGAGCTTCGGGTCCTTTCGGTGCGGTCGAGCCAGCGGCTGAGCCGATGGCGGATAGTCGCACACAAAGGTCGGCTGCAAGAGGGTTGGCTCGACGATCTCCCCGAATAGCTCGACCACCAGCTTCTCGGCCCCCCATTCGGGCTGCACCTGCACATTACAGCGGGTCGCAATCGCCCGTAGCGTTTGGACATCTGTATCGGGAGTGACATCCTCTCCCACCGCTTCGGAAAGGCCCTGGTAGACCGGCAGCCAGCGCCATTCACCGGCGAGCTGAATCTGTCCGGCAGGCGTGTCGATGACCCGAGAGCCGAAAGCATCCGCAGCCGCGAGGATGATCCCCTGGGTCAACTCGGCCATCGTGTGTTGGTCGCCAAACGCTTCATAGACCTCTAGCATCGTGAATTCGGGGCTGTGCGTGGAGTCAACACCCTCGTTGCGGAAGATGCGGCCCATCTCGAACACCTTGTCGATGCCGCCCACGACGGCCCGTTTGAGATACAGCTCAAGAGCAATCCGAAGCGACATATTGATGTCGAAGGCATTGAGATGGGTCGGAAAGGGCCGGGCCGCGGCTCCACCATGAACGAGCTGAAGAACCGGCGTCTCGATCTCGATGAACCCGCGGTCGTGCAGAGTGTCACGTATCGCACGAATGATGGCCGCGCGGTCGCGGACCATGTCGCGTGCTTGCTGACGCACGATCAGGTCCACGTAGCGCTGGCGAACCCGAGACTCCTCGGATAGCTCGCTGTGCATAGTCGGAAGTGGTCGAAGGGCTTTGCTCGCCATCGCCCATTCGTCGGCCAGGACGGAAAGCTCGCCCCGTCTGCTCGAGATGACCCGGCCGTGCACGAAGACAAAGTCCCCGAGGTCCACGTCGGCCTTCCACGACGCCAGAGACTGCTCGCCAACCTCTGCCAGGCTGAGCATTGCCTGGAGCCGCGTTCCATCACCCTCCTGCAAGGTGGCGAAGGCCAGCTTGCCGGTGTTGCGAATGAAAACCACCCGGCCCACCACGCCCACGACGTCCTGCGTCTCCTCGGCGGTCTGCAGGTGTCCGTAGGCCTCGCGCACCTGCGTGAGGGTGTGCGTGCGAGGCACGCCGACCGGATACGGCTCCCGGCCCTCATCCAGCAAGCGAGCGCGTTTGTCCCGGCGGACGCGCATCTGCTCGGGGATGTCGATCTCGGGCACGTCGGGGGGTGCTGTGTCACTCACCCGGCAAGGGTACCCAGCAGATAGTCAGAAGAGCGCGGCGCCACTGACCGCCAGCTCGAGGTCGAGCAGTTGCTTTTTGCGGTCGAGACCTCCGCCGTAGCCGGTGAGGTTGCCATCCGAGCCGACGACTCGATGGCACGGGATGACGATGCTGATCGGGTTCTTCCCGTTCGCCAGGCCCACCGCACGCGCCGCACGGGGCGATCCGATACGCTCGGCTAGCTCGCCATAGGACTCGGTCTGGCCGTAAGGAATGTCCTGCAGGGCTGTCCATACCCGTTGTTGGAACTCGGACCCACGTGGCGCCATGGGGAGGGTGAAGCGGGTGAGGGCACCGGCGAAGTAGGCGTCAAGCTGGTCGGCGGCGGTCTTGAACGGCGCAGCCTGGCGGCCACGGCGGTCAGGTTCGCCGAGGTCGCCGTCATCTGGGCGGTGCCGCTGCAGGTTCATGTACAGACCCACGATCGCGCCATCCTCGGCGACCAGGGTCAGGCGACCGACTGCGCTATCGATCACGGTATGGCTGCGCATCAGGCGGCCTCCTCTTCAGGCATGTGGTTGATCGGGTGTTCCCCGCTGGCCCAGAGATACTGCACGGCATATGAACGCCACGGGCGCCACAGATGTGAGTGCTCGGTAAGCGTCCGCGACGTGGTCGGCATCCCGAGCTTCTCGGCGGCAAGCCTGACACCCAGGTCACCCGCGATGAACGCGTCGGGATCACCCAGGGATCGCATGGCGATGCTCTCGACCGTCCAGGGCCCGAAGCCGTACAGGGCATTCAGCCGGACCCTGGCCTGGCGCCAGTCGGCTCCGAGGTCGAGGTCGAGCCGTCCCTGGGACAGAGCCTCGACCATCCCCATCAAGGTACGACGCCGTGAGCCGGGCATGGCGAGATCGGATGGATCCAATGCGGTCAGGACCTTCGGAGTGGGGAAAAGGTGGGTCAGGCCACCATGCGGATCGAACACCGGATCGCCGTATGCACGGACCAGCCGCGCCGCGTGGGTGCGAGCCGCAGCCGTGGACACCTGTTGTCCCAGGACGGCTCTGACGGCGAACTCGGCGGGATCCACCGTCCTCGGGACGCGACGGCCGGGGCTGCTTGCGACGAGCCGTGCCATCGCCGGGTCCTGGGACAGAACGGCGTCGACCGCCTCCGGATCGGCGTCAAGGTCGAGCATCCAGCGGCACCTGCTGATAGCGCTGGTGAGATCGCGCTGGTCAGTGAGCGAGAGCTGACAAGCCACATGGTCCGGGGTTGGTCTGAGCCCGACGATGGCGTGACCGTGGGTCAGCCGGATCGTCCGGCGGTAGGCACCCGCGCGCCACTCCTCCACGCCCGGAACCGCAGTCGCCGCAAGGTGACCGAACAGGTTGTCGGGGCAGAAGGGTTTACGGAAGGGCAGGCGAAGTGACAGGGTGCCCGCAGTCGCACAGGCGAGGTCCGGCCCACCCCTGCTGGCATCCTGCTGGCCTCCCCTGCGGGCGGCTGCGACACGCAGCTCGGTCGGGGACTGAGCAAAGACGTCTTGGACCGTGTCATTGAACGCTCGAATGCTGGCGAACCCGGCGGCGAAGGCGACATCAGCCATGGGGACAATGCTCGTCTCCAGGAGAACCCTCGCCGTTTGGGCCCTTTGGGCTCTCGCCAGGGCAAGGGGGCCGGCCCCAACCTCGGCGCTCAGCTCGCGTTGGATCTGGCGCACGCTGTAGCCGAGCCGGCTGGCGAGACCGGTCACGCCTTCACGGTCAACGACACCGTCCCCTATCAGCCGCATGGCCCGCGCGATCAGGTCCGAGCGCACATTCCACTCCGGCGATCCGGGGCTGGCGTCGGGGCGGCAGCGCTTGCAGGCCCGGAAGCCCGCCTGCTGCGCCGCGGCAGCACTCGGGTAGAAGCGCAGGTTCTTACGATGTGGCCGAGCCGGGCAGCTAGGGCGGCAGTAGATGCCGGTGGTCACCACGGCGCAGAAGAACCAGCCGTCGAAACGTGCGTCCCTGGACGCTATGGCGCGCTCGCAGGCTTCGGTGTCCCGGTGCATGTTCAACAGCATGCCTCCTGCCGACGTCGCGCACTAGCGAGAATGCGACGTCAACGACGGTGGCTTGCGTGCTCCCACATGCCCCGACCCATTTCGAACCTCTTCTGTGGCCTGGTCAGATTCGTCAGAGGCGCTGGAACATCATGTGCAGTCCCACCAAGCCGTGTTCAGGGTGGTCAAAGGACTCAGGCGCAGTGCCGAGAATGTCGTACCCGAGCGAGTGCCAGAGGTGCACGGCCGCACTGTTGGTCTCGACCACGGCCTTGAACTGGATGCCCGTGAACCCCGATGAACGAGCCCAGTCCAGGACGTACCGCCCGAGTGCGCGCCCCACGCCGCGGCCCTGGCGGGCTGGGTCAACCATGAACGAGGCGGTCGCCACGTGCGCGCCTCTGCCTGGTCGATTCGCGCCCATCTTCGCTGAGCCGAGGATGAGGTCGTCTTCGTAGGCGACCACCGTCTGCCCTGGCGCCTTCTCCATCCACCAAGGGCGCGCCTCGTCCAGTGTCTGTCCTTGCGGGAGCGCGTATGTCCGTCCATCCGCCACGATGGCCTCGTACAAGGGGAAGATGCGGGGCCAGTCCTGCTCGGTCGCTACCCTGACTGACGTTCCACACATCTGCTCGGTGATATCTCGGCAAATGGGGTTTCCATTTAGGTGTCGTGAACTGAGAAAGTCGGACTCGGCTCTCGCGAGGGCAGCTGGGGCCGCCTCACGTCCAAACTGGGCGGGGATGGCCGTGGACCGTGCGCAGGTGGCGGCGCTGGCC